>NZ_JBFAPK010000020.1:0-151026 GCF_040676675.1 Micromonospora sp. NPDC049559
TGGTGCGGATCGAGTCCACCGCGAAGACATCAAGCCTGACGGGCTTCGCGGGGTACGGCGGGCCGGCCCCAAACCGCAACCACCGACCAAAGATCAGAGCGGGATGTTGCCGTGCTTCTTGGGCGGCAACGTCTCCCGCTTGGTCCGCAGCATCCGCAGCGCCCGCACGATCTGCGTCCGCGTCTCGGCCGGCGGGATGACCGCGTCGACGTAGCCGCGTTCGGCCGCGATGTAGGGGTTGGCCAGCGTCTCCTCGTACTCGGCGACCTTCTCGGCCCGGACCGTGGCCGGGTCCTCCGCCGCGGCCAGCTCCGACCGGTACAGGATGTTGACCGCGCCCTGCGCGCCCATCACCGCGATCTGCGCGGTCGGCCAGGCGAGGTTGAAGTCGGCGCCCAGGTGCTTGGAGCCCATCACGTCGTACGCCCCGCCGTACGCCTTGCGGGTGATGACGGTGACCTTGGGGACGGTCGCCTCGGCGTACGCGTAGATCAGCTTGGCGCCGCGGCGGATGATGCCGTCCCACTCCTGGCCGGTGCCGGGCAGGAAGCCGGGCACGTCCACGAAGGTCAGCACCGGCAGGTTGAACGCGTCGCAGGTGCGCACGAAGCGGGCCGCCTTCTCCGAGGCGGCGATGTCCAGGGTGCCGGCGAAGTGCATGGGCTGGTTGGCCACCACCCCGACCGGCCGGCCCTCGACCCGGCCGAAGCCGACCACGATGTTCTCCGCGTAGAGGGGCTGGACCTCAAGGAACTCGCCGTCGTCGAGGACGTGCTCGATCACCCGGTGCATGTCGTACGGCTGGTTGGCCGAGTCGGGGATGAGGCTGTCCAGTTCCCGGTCGAGGTCGGTCACGTCGAGTTCGGCCTCGACGGGGTACGCGGGCGGCTCGTCGAGGTTGTTGGCCGGCAGGTACGCCAGCAGCGCCTTGACGTAGTCGATCGCGTCCTCCTCGTCCGTGGCGAGGTAGTGCGCGTTGCCGCTCTTGGTGTTGTGCGTGCGGGCCCCGCCCAGTTCCTCCATGGCGACGTCCTCGCCGGTCACCGTCTTGATCACGTCGGGGCCGGTGATGAACATGTGCGAGGTCTGGTCGACCATCACGGTGAAGTCGGTGACGGCCGGCGAGTAGACGGCGCCGCCCGCGCACGGCCCCATGACCAGCGAGATCTGCGGGATGACGCCCGAGGCGCGGACGTTGCGGAAGAAGATCTCGCCGTAGAGGCCGAGGCTGACCACGCCCTCCTGGATCCGCGCGCCGCCCGAGTCGTTGATCCCCACGATGGGGCAGCCGATCTTCATGGCGAGGTCCATCAGCTTCACGATCTTCTCGCCGAAGACCTCGCCGAGCGAGCCGCCGAAGACGGTGAAGTCCTGCGCGAAGACGCAGACCTGCCGCCCGTCGACCGTGCCGTAGCCGGTGACGACCCCGTCGCCGTACGGGCGGGTGCGGTCCAGGCCGAAGTTGGTCGAGCGGTGCCGGGCCAGCCCGTCCAGCTCGACGAAGGAGCCCTCGTCGAGCAGCATGGCGATCCGCTCCCGGGCCGTCCGCTTGCCGCGCGCGTGCTGCTTCTCCACCGCCCGGGCCGAGCCGGCGTGCACCGCCTCGTCGACGCGCCGCTCCAGGTCGGCGAGCTTTCCGGAGGTGGTGTGGATGTTGGTCTCGGTGTCGCTGGTCGCGCTCACGCTGCCGCCTTTCGTCGGTCCCGGCCGGTACGGCGTCGCCGGGCCCACCGGCTCGCGACTGCGATCGTAACGAGGGCCGTGAGCTGCGGGCGCACGGGCGGGGCGGGGTCGTACGCTGACCGGATGTCGCGTTCGCCGTACACGGACCTGGACCGCCCGCCGCTCGACGCCCGGCGGCTGCAACGGGCGCTCGTCCAGCCGGGGGGCCTCTGGAATCGGCTCGACCTGCGGGTGGAGACCGGCTCCACCAACGAGGACGTGGCGACCGCGGCCCGGGCGGGTGAGCCCGAGGGGCTGGTCGTCGTCGCCGAACGGCAGGTCGCCGGCCGGGGCCGGCGGGGGCGGTCGTGGGAGTCGCCGCCACGGGCCGGCCTCGCGACCAGCGTCCTGCTCCGTCCCGGGCTGGCCGATTCCGGCCGGGGCTGGCCCGCCGCGCCCACCGCCGCGTACGGCTGGCTGCCCCTGCTGGCCGGGGTCGCGCTGGCCGAGACGGTGGTCCGGCTCGCCGAGGTGGACGCCCGGCTGAAATGGCCGAACGACCTGCTCGTGCCCGCACCGCCCGGCAGCGGCGCCGAGGCGGGCAAGTGCGCCGGCATCCTGGCCGAGGCCGTACCGGCCGCCGATCCCGGCCAGCCGCCGGCGATCGTGCTCGGCATCGGGTTGAACGTGACGCTGCGCACCCACGAGCTGCCGGTCAACCCGACCGGCCTGCCGGCGACCTCCCTGGCCCTGGCCGGTGCGGTGGCCACCGACCGCGATCCGCTGCTCCGCTCGCTGCTGCGCGGCATCGCCGACTGGTACGGGCGCTGGCGCGCGGCGGCGGGCGACGTCGAGGCCGCCGGCCTGCGCGAGGCGTACCTCCGGTTCAGCGCCACCGTCGACCGGCAGGTGCGGGTGCTGCTGCCGGCGGGCGACGAGTTGCACGGTACGGCGACCACCGTGGACCCCGACGGTCGCCTGGTGGTCCGCGCTACCGACGGTGAGCATCGGGTGGCTGCGGGCGACGTGTTGCACGTGCGCTGAGCCCGTTCGATAACAGATCGAGACGGCACGAAAAACACACGCCGCACGGTATGCCCGATGCTGGCGCCGAGCCGCTACGGTCGGCGCGGACATTCGTGTGACCAAGGAGGTTGGCGTGGCTTTCCCCGAGGACGTGCTCACCGCAGACGAGCACGTCGTACTGCACCTGCACCCGCACTGGAAGGCGCTGGTGCGGCCCATCGCGGTGCTGGTCGTCGCGATCGCCGCGATCGTGGCCGGGTTCGTGCTGCTGCCCGAGAACGCCGCCGCGACCGTCGCGCTGTACGCGATCGCCGCCGTCGCCCTGGTGGGGGTGGTGTGGCTGGGCCTCTGGCCGTTCCTGGTCTGGCGCACCACGCACTACCTGTTCACCAACGAGCGGGTGGTACTGCAGCAGGGCGTCTTCTCGCGCGACCGGCGGGACATCCCGCTGGGCCGGGTCAACGACCACACCATGAACCAGCGCTTCTTCGAGCGGATGCTCGGCTGCGGCACGCTGGTCATCGAGTCGGCGGGTGAGCGCGGCCAGTCGAGGCTGACCGACATCCCGAACGTGGAGAAGGTGCAGACCACCCTCTACGAGCTGGTCGAGGCCATCCACGACAAGCACTCGCTCGGCGACGACGAGATGCGCGAGATCATGGCGGACGTGCAGGAGGGCAAGCCGGTTCGCGAGCAGGCGCAGCAGTGAGGGCCGCCGCGTCGCCGGTGACCCCGGCCCGGCGCGGCGGCAACGGTCGTCGTCAGCGATGACGAGCGGTACGAAGTAACCGGGCGCGGGGGAAATTGGGGGGCGGTGCCGCCGACGGGTTCGGCCGGCACCGCGGACCTGACCGGCGTGGCGTCAGGCGTCGCGCATCGCGAACCAGCCACGGAAGCGGGTCCGCAGCACCTCGCGCTCCGGCTGCCCCTGGGCGTCCAGCCGGGTCATCGTGCCGGCGAGGGTCACCGTGCCGAAGCCGGGCCGGGCGGTGGAGAACTTGCTCCCCATCACGTCGAGCCGGACGGCGAGGCGGTCGCCGGCGTGCACCGGCGCGAGCCAGCGCAGCTCCTCCAAGCCGGGGGAGGCGTCCGCGGCGGCGCGGGAGAGCACGTGATCGACGTACGCGCGCATGAAGAGACTCACGGTGTAGAAACCGCTGGCGATCAGCCCCCCGTGGTGGCTCTGCCGCGCCAGCGCGGCGTCGACGTGGTACCACTGCGGGTCGAAGCGCTGGGCGAAGGCCAGCATCTCCGCGCCGTCGATGGTGATGACGCCGAGGTCGAAGCTCTGCCCCGGGGTGAGATCCTCGAAGAACAGCTCAGCGGGGGCGCCCGTTCCGGACCGCACGGCGGCGCGGGTCAGAGGAACGTCGGACGCGGCGCGCTGGGGCGCAACTCGGCCCGCAGGTTGGCGTCGATCGAGTTGACAAACCCGCTGCCCAGCGCGGCGCTCCGGTCGTTACCGTGGGCCACGTCCGGTGCCGGCTCGGAGTGTTCCAGCTCGGTGACCGCCTCGGCCAGCTCCGCCACCGGGTCGAGCTCGGCGGAGAGGTGGTGCCGGTCGCCCGGGCCGGGCACGTCGGTGGCGGGCTGGAAGACGAAGCTGCGGTACGCCCAGAAGCGGAAGATCGTGCCGAAGACGACACCGAAGGTCCGCACCACGTTCAGGGCGATCAGCCCTTCGATGCCGAAACCGTACTTGACCAGCCCCAACAGGCCCAGCTCGATGATCAGGCCGACGCCGTTGAAGAGGAAGAACAGGGTGTACTCGCGGCGCATCGTCGACTTTGGCCGGTCCCGGTACGTCCAGTGCCGGTTCATCAGGTACGAGGAGGTCGCGGCGACGATGGTCGCGATGACCGTGGCCTTGAGCTGCCCGTCCGCGAAGACCGTGAGCGCCAGGGCGTTGAAGACCGCGTAGTTGACCACGGTGTTCGCCCCGCCGACTATCCCGAACTTCAGCGCCTCGCGCACGAACTTCTGCCAACGTTCGGGCAGCATTCCGACAAGACGCATGCGGACACCTTAGGGCAGTGAGGCGGTCGGGACCGGCCGACCGGCGCGAGGTGGGCTAGAGATCACGCCCTCAGTCACTCTTCGTGATTGCCTCGGGGGCATCCTGTGCCGCCGGGCCGACGAAGACGAACCGCCGGTACGACCAGAAACGGAACAGGGTGCCCAGGACGGCCCCCACCAGGTTGGCGGAGATGTTGTCCGCGAGGAGTGACTTGAAGACGGTCGGCCAGATGCTACCGAGGCCGTAGTGGCTGATGGCCAGGCAGCCAAGGCCGATACCGAGGCCCACGGCGTTGAAGAAGAAGTACAGCGAGTACTCCCGGACCATGCCCGACCGTTCGCGGTGCCGCCACGTCCAGAACCGGTTCCCGACGAAGGCGACCGTCGCGGCGACCACGGTGGAGAAGGTCTTCGCGAGGAGCCGCTCCATGCCGAGGCCCGTGATGGCGTAGTTGAAGAGCCCGAGGTCCACGACGAACGCCACCACGCCGACGACACCGAACTTGCCCACCTCGCGGATCAGGTGGCCGAACCGGTCGAGCAGGACGCGGAGGAAGCCCCGCTGGGTGCCCGAAGGGGTGGGCTGGTCGCCGGTGACGGTGGCTGGCACGAAAGCGAGCCTACCGGTTGCCGCCGTCGCTCATCGGCCGCACCGGCGAGTCTTGCCCCGGCGATTCGGATTGCAGGTCAACGGGTTCCGGTACCCCGCCGACGTGGTGGGATCGGTGACATCGCTGTTGCTCCGCGTCAATCTCCGGGAGGGCAGTGCCGGCCGGCGTCTCCCGGGCCCACGGCGTCTTTCGAGTCCGACGGGTCCGAGGAGTCCGACGGGTCCGAGGGAGTCCGACGGGGACGGCGGGGACGACGAGTCCGACGGGACGGGGACGGCGGGGGAGGGCGGGAACCCGTGGCGGGTCGGCGGGTGTCCGGCGGGTCCCGGGGACGAGGCCGGTCGGCTGGCCGGTACCGAAGGATTTGCGCGAAAGTGAGCGTGGGAGCGAGGAAAAGATCGTGTTAATCCACCACGACCGTACCTTGTGCAGTTCTTCACAACGGGTCCCGCTGCCCATGAGCGCCGCTCGGTTTACGCTGGTCGAAATCCCAGGTTTCACGACGGCGAACGGACTCCCGCTCGTCGAACTCGTGCACCCACAGAACGGTCAGCGTCGACCACAAGGAGATGTGTCATGGTTGCTCCGGCCACGGTTCGGGGTATCGATCAGGCCCCGACCTCCCATCCGAAATTGCTTGCCTGGGTTAAGGAAGTCGCCGAGTTGACCCAACCGGACCAGGTCGTCTGGGTGGACGGGTCAGAGGAGGAGTGGCGGCGGCTCACGGACGAACTCGTCGCGGCGGGCACCCTGGTGCGGTTGAACCCCGAGCGCAAGCCGAACTCGTTCTGGGCCCGTACCGACCCGGGCGACGTGGCGCGGGTCGAGGAGCGTACCTACATCTGCTCGGTGGACGAGGCGGATGCCGGGCCCACCAACAACTGGATGGCGCCGGCCGAGATGAAGCGCATCATGACGGACCTCTACCGCGGGTCCATGCGCGGACGCACCATGTACGTCATCCCGTTCTGCATGGGCCCGCTGGAGGCGGAACAGCCCATGTTCGGTGTCGAAATCACCGACAGTGCGTACGTGGTGGCGTCCATGCGCATCATGACGCGGATGGGTACCAAGGTGCTGCAGGGAATGGGTGACGACGCGAACTTCGTGCACGCCCTGCATTCGCTCGGGGCACCGCTGGAGCCCGGGCAGGAGGATTCCTTCTGGCCCTGCAACGAGACCAAGTACATCTCGCACTTCCCGGAGACGCGGGAGATCTGGTCATTCGGTTCCGGGTACGGCGGTAACTCGCTGTTGGGCAAGAAGTGCTACTCGCTGCGAATTGCCAGCGTGATGGCCCGGGACGAGGGTTGGCTCGCCGAGCACATGCTCATCATGAAGCTCACCTCTCCCGACGGGAGCGTGCACCACATCGCGGGTGCCTTCCCCTCCGCCTGCGGCAAGACGAACCTGGCCATGCTGGAGCCGACCCTGCCGGGCTGGAAGGTCGAGACGATCGGCGACGACATCGCCTGGATGCGGTTCGGCCCCGACGGTCGCCTCTACGCGCTCAACCCGGAGTACGGGCTCTTCGGCGTCGCGCCCGGTACGGACTGGAAGACCAACCCGAACGCGATGCGCACCCTGGACCGGGGCAACTCGATCTTCACGAACGTGGGCCTCACCGACGACGGGGACGTCTGGTGGGACGGCATGGGCGACCCGCCGGCCCACCTGACGGACTGGAAGGGCCGGGACTGGACGCCCGACAGCGGGGAACTCTCCTCGCACGCCAACAGCCGGTTCTGCACCCCGCTGACGCAGTGCCCGATCCTTGCCGACGAGTTCAACAGCCCGCAGGGCGTACCGATCGACGCGATCCTCTTCGGCGGCCGGCGCAAGGACACGATTCCGCTGGTCACCGAGGCGCGCGACTGGGTGCACGGCGTCTACATGGGAGCGACCCTCTCCTCGGAGACCACCGCGGCCGCCTCCGGCAAGGTCGGCGTGGTACGCCGCGACCCGATGGCGATGCTGCCGTTCATCGGCTACCACGGCGGCGACTACTTCCGGCACTGGATCGAGATGGGCAAGGGCGTCGACGGCGACGCCGCCAAGCTGCCCAAGATCTACTACGTGAACTGGTTCCGCAAGGACAAGGACGGCAAGTTCATCTGGCCCGGCTTCGGTGAGAACATCCGGGTGCTCAAGTGGATCGTCGAGCGGGTCGAGGGCCGCGGCGAGGCGGTGGAGACGCCGGTCGGGTTCGTACCGGCCACCGAGGCGCTCGACGTGGAGGGGCTCGACGTCACCCCCGAGGACCTGCGGATCGCGACCCGGGTGGACGTCGACGAGTGGCGCGGCGAGCTGCCGATGGTCGCCGAGTGGTTCGAGAAGTTCGGCGACAAGCTGCCCGGGGTGCTCTGGGCCGAGCTGGACGCCCTGCGCGCCCGGCTCGACGCCGAACCACAGCCGCGCTGACCGACGGGACACGCCGGGCGGTCGTACCGCCCGGTGAGGTGCGGGTACGTCCCGCTCCCGGCATCATCGACGGTATGACGACGGCCGCCGCGACCCCGGTCCGGCGGCCCCTCGTCGTCACCGCGCTGACCGTACTGCTGGCCGTCACGGCGATCGCCACGGTCGCCGTCGAGCTGCTCAACTGGTGGTACGCGCCGGAGCGCGGGTTCGGGCTGGCGGTGCGGACCGGCTGGGCGCTGCTGCGCTCCCTGGGGTTCGCGGTGCTGATCTGGCACGTGCGGCGGGGACGGGTGGTCGCCCGGCCGTTCGGGCTGATCCTGGCCGTCACCACGGTCTTCGCGGTCGGCCGGCTGCTGGTGCCGCGCGCGGGCGTACCGCCCCTGCCCGGGGTGCTCGGCTTCGCGGCGTTGACCCTGCTCTGCGTCGCCGTGGTGGGGCTGCTGTACCGGTCGCTCGCGCTGCGCGAGGTGCTGGTCCGGCACCCGAACCGGCTGGTCGTCGACCGGCGGGGGATCTTCTGGCGGGAGCTGGCGCCCCGGCGCCCGCCGGTGGCCGCCTGGCTGCTCACGGTACGGATCGCCGCGTTCACCTACAGCCCGCTGATGCTCGTGCCGTGCCTGGTGGCGGTCGGCACGGTCCTCGACGGGCGGCTGGTCGCCGTACCGCTCGTGGTGGGCTGGGGCCTCACCGCCGTCGTGGTCAGCCAGGTCGTGCTCTTCGGCACGTTCTTCCTGCTCCGGGGCCGGCGGTGGGCGCGGGCCCTGCTGGCCGCCGGCACGGTCGCCGCGCTCGCCGTGGACCTGCCGCTCTGCTGGCTGCTGCTCGGCCTCGACGGCCTGGTCCGGGACGGCGCGCCCCTGGCGGTCGCGGCCGGGATCACCCTGTTCGGGCTCCGCCGCGCCGGCCGCGACGAACGTCCCGTTCCGGCCGGCACCGGTGCGACGCCGCGGGCCGCCGAGCCGGTCCGGTGAGGCGCTGATGGACACCTTCGACGTGGCGGTGGTGGGCGCCGGGCCGGCCGGGGCCAGCGCCGCCCTGGCGGCCCGCCGGGCGGGCGCCCGGGTGCTGCTGCTGGACCGGGCGGACTTCCCCCGCGACAAGCCCTGCGGGGACGGGATCGCGGCGCACGCCGTCGACGTGCTCGCCGAGCTGGGGGTGCCGGACGCCGTGGCCGGTTACCTCCCGGTACCGGCGTTACGGCTGGTCGGGCCGCTGGGCGGGCAGGTGCTCCGGCCGCTGCCGCGCCCCGCGTACACGGTGCCCCGGCGGATCTTCGACGCCCGGCTGGTGGCCGCCGCGGTCTCGGCCGGCGCCCGGCTGGTGCGGCACACCGTACGCCGGATCGAGCCCCGCGACGACCTGGTGGTGCTGGACGGCGTCCTCGCCGCGCGCGCCGTGGTCGGCGCCGACGGGGCCGGCTCGGTGGTGCGCCGGGCGCTGGGCCATCCGGTCAACCCGGACCGCCACCTGGCGCTGGCGATCCGCGGGTACACCCCGGCCGCCCCGACCGGCGGGCCGCTGGAGCAGCGGATCGTCACCTCGGGGGCGCGCTGGCCGGCGTACGCGTGGTCGTTCCCGATCGGGGACGGCCGCGCCAACGTCGGGTACGGCGAGGTGCTGCGCGGGCAGCCGTTGACCCGCCAGGGGCTGCTCGACGGGCTGAGCCGGTTGCTGCCCGACCTCGACCCGGCGGCGCTGACCGGGGTACGCGCCCACCACCTGCCCCTCTCCACCCACCGGCCGCCGGTCGGGCGGGGCCGGATCGTGCTGGCCGGAGACGCGTTGTCCCTGGTCAACCCGTTCACCGGGGAGGGGATCTTCTACGCGGTGCTCTCCGGTTCGATCGCCGGTCGGGTCGCCGCCCGCGCCCCGCGCACCGCCGCCGACGGGTACGCCCGCGCGCTGCGCCGCCGACTCGGCACGCATCTGCGGCACAGCTCGGCGGCGGCCTGGCTGGCCCGACGCCGGTCGGTGGTGGAGGCCGCCGTACGGGCCGCCGACGCGGACCGTCACGTCTTCGACACGGTCGTCGAGCTGGGGCTGGGTGAGGGCCTGCTGGACGGCCGGACGCTCGCCAGGATCGGTCTGCGACTGGCCGTACGGCGTCGGTAGTCGACACGCGTTCATCCCGGGTCGCTACTCTGCAGGGGATGACTCTGCGGGACCTGATCTATTCCATGTACGAACGGCGGCTGACGGCGAAGCTCGCCGGCAAGCCGGTGCCGCAGCACGTCGGTGTCATGTGTGACGGTAACCGGCGCTGGGCCAGGGAGATGGGTTACGTCGACCCGAACGACGGCCATCGGGTCGGCGCGGCGAAGATCAAGCACGTGCTGGACTGGTGCGACCAGGCCAAAATCGGACACGTCACCCTCTATCTGCTCGCCACCGACAACCTGCGCCGGCCGGCCAAGGAACTCGACCCGCTCCTTCAGATCATCGAAGACCTGGTGGTGGAACTGGCCGAGGAGGGCAACCCCTGGCGCCTGCGCATGGTCGGCGCCCTCGACCTGCTGCCGGCCCAGACGGCGACGGCGCTGAAGGCCGCCGAGGAGCGTACCCAGGACCGGGTCGGTGGGGCGCAGGTCAACATCGCGGTCGGGTACGGCGGGCGGCGCGAGATCGCCGACGCGGTCCGGTCCCTGCTCTACGAGCACGCGGCGGCCGGCGGAACCCTGGAGGAACTCGCCGAGGTCCTCGACGTGGAGCACATCGCCGAGCACCTCTACACCCGCGGGCAGCCCGACCCCGACCTGGTCATCCGTACCAGCGGCGAGCAGCGGCTCTCCGGTTTCCTGCTCTGGCAGTCGGCGCACTCGGAGTTCTACTTCTGCGACGCCAACTGGCCGGACTTCCGCCACGTCGACTTCCTCCGCGCCCTCCGCTCGTACGCCAGCCGCCAACGCCGCTACGGCGCTTGAGCTGTCTCGCCCGCGAGGGAGACAGCTCAGCCGAAGCGGTGGACGGCTTCGGTGAGGAAGTCGCCGAGGGCCTCGGGGGAGTCGATGGTGAGGTCGGCGGCCGTGGCCACCTCCGCCCCGGTCTCCGGGTTGGCCACCGCTACGCAGACGCCGAAGAAGTCCGGGTCGGCCTCCTCGCGGGCCCGCAGCGCCGCGAACGCCTTGATGTCGGAGACGTCGTCCCCGAAGTACCAGGCGCAGCCGGCCGAGCGGACCGCCTCGCCGATGACCATGCCCTTGTCGCGGTCCACCGGCGGCTTGAGCTCGATGACCCGCCGGCCGCTCTGTACGCGCAGCCCGAGGCGGCCGGCCTGGGCGTGGCCCCACGCCTCGACAACCTCGCCCAGGTGGGGCACGGTGCGGTAGTGGAGTGCCACCGAGAGTCGCTTGAACTCCACCAGCGCGCCCGGGGGCAGTTCGGCGCGGGCCCGTTCGGCCAGCTCGGCCATGGTCGGTACCCAGGGCAGCGCCGCCGCCTCGGTAACCGTCTCGCCCGCACCGTGGCTGTGCTCCAGACCGTAGAGACCGTAGAGGTCCACCTCCGGCTGGGTGGCGAACCGTTCCCGCAGGAACTCCACCGGCCGGGCCGAGACGATGGCTATCCGCTTGACCACCCCGGCAAGGGCGGAGATGGCGGCCAGTACCTTGGGTACCGGTTGCACCGCGGTCGGATCGTCCTCCACCGGCGCGAGCGTGCCGTCGAAGTCGAAGAACAGCACGCACTGCTCGGCCCGATCGATGGTTGCCCGCCACGCCTGTTCGGCGCTCAGCGGGCGGGCGAGACGGTGGTTACCAGCATTGGACGGCTGCACGGGCGTCAGCGTACCCCGGTCGGGAGGGGGGTAGATGACGCCTTGGGGAACCTCAGTCGTCGCCTCCAATCATCGCCCGGCGGCCGTGTACGCGGGGTCCGATCGGGACGACCGCGGCGTCCTGACCGTGGTTGAGGAGGTAGCCCTCGACGAACCCGGCGTTACGGTCGCCGGTGCGGGCGTCGATCTCGTTCAGGCGCGCGATGAGGAACTCGGTCAGGGCGGTGACCCGACCGTCGAGCCGGTCGTACAGGTCGGCGACCACGGCGAGCACCGTGGCGCTGCCGGCGGTGGTGATGGCGATGAGGTTGACGACGACCGGGACCGGTGCGCCGTTCATGGAGCCGACCACCACGTTTGCGGTCACGCACAGTGTCGCTGACACGGCCGCGACCACGACTGCCATCCACTTCAGGGTCATGGGTAGACCCCTCCTTCTGTCCCGCAGGGCTGGGTTCGGCCTTGTCCCGTCCCCCCGCCGACGACGAGCCCAAGCAGTACAGAGAGGCACGCTAGCGTGTGCGATCAGTTGCGGGGAGGGTACGGATGGCGCCATGTATGCATTCTTTCGCCATCTGAGGAACTACCCGGCACGTTTACGGTCTTTTCGGACATTTTGCGGGAGTGTTGGCTTGTAGGCCAGGTAACGGATGGTCTCTCTGATGTGAAATTTCTCTGCATCAGAGACATTTGGGTCGACAAGCCGGCGAAGCAGGGCCGCCACGTCGGGGTCCATTTCAGGGGTGCTCGGAGTCGGGCGGGCGGCGGTGCCGCGGTCCCAGCCGAGGACGCCGAAGGCGACGGTGGGGCTGATCCCGAGGCCCTCACAGAAAGCGACGACGCGCTCGGCCTCCGGGTCGCTCGCCCACTCTCCGCGTACCCAGCGGTTGATGGTCTGCCGGGAGACGCCGGTGCGACGGGAGACCTCCGTGCCCGTCCAGGCCCGGGTGGCGCGCGCGTCGTCCAGCGCCTTCTTCACGAAGGCCGCGAAGGCGAACTTCCGGCTCTGAGGAGTATCCGACACCTGGTGACGGTACGGCCAGCTTCCGGTTCGCGCATCGTCTGCCGTAGTGTTGTATCGCGTGCGTGACAGGGGTGAGTCCCCCGTCGTCGGCCCGCGGCCTGTGTTGAGGGGTGCCACCCGGGCAGGATAGGGGTACGTAAGTGCCGGGGGTAATCGGACGAAAAGCTGATACTGTCACGCCCATGAGACGATCTAACGTGTGTCACGTGCTTGAGACGATCTGTGCTCACGTGGGTCACTCGCTCGTGACAGGAGGAGCTCGGTGACCGAACTCGCCACCCGTGCCCAGGCATTCGGATTGATCGCCGAGGGGGTTGCCGCCGGTCTGAGCGCTCCCTGGCGCCTGTACCTGGCGCGGGGTTGTCGATACCTCTCTCTCAACGTGGGTGATCGCCAGGAGTGGAACTCGTGGCGGACCCACCTCGGCTGCCCGGAGCTGAGCGTGCGGGTCTACGACGCCGGGGGCGAGATCCGCCGGGCCTCCGTCGCGGAGGTCGTGCTGGACGGCTGCCGGATCAGCGTCGAACTGGTCGAGGAGGTCAGCACCGAGGACCTCGACCAACTCCTCACCACCGAGCCGACGTCCGCCGAGCCGGAGGAGAAATGAGCGGATCCGGGTGGATCGGCGGAGCGGCCGGACGGACCGGGGTGACCGCATGAGCCCCTTCTTCGCGATCTTTCTCGTGCTCCTGCTGGCCTCGTCCAGCTATGCGGCGGGCCGGCTGCACGGGCAGCTCAGTTACCGGATCGGATACCGGTTCGGCTACCGCCAGGGTTACTTCGACGGCGATCGGGGGGCCTGGAATCGCCGTCGTCGGGAGGCGCAGGCGGCAATCGCCTCGGTGTTGGCGGTTCCATCACCCACGACACCGGACAACGCCCACACCGTCGTAGGTCAGGGAACGACCTATACGGGCGCCTCCTTCGCGGGGACCGCGGCCAACGGCGGACGGCACTCCACCGACGCCTTCGCCGGCCGGCGAGGCTGAGCCGGCGTCGCGGTGGAGTGAGCGGTCACCCGCGATCACGGTGCGTCGTCCGCGGCGGACGGCCCACCGTCGGGATCACGTCAGACCGGTGACGCGATCCCACCGGCCGGGATGCGCGCAGGGGGCATGCATCCCGGCCGGTCCCTTCCGGGTCGGAGGACCGGGGGGCTTCCGACCCGGCTCAGGGGCCGCAGCGACGGCCGGGGCCAAAGATCCCCTCGTTCAGCTGAGATCCATCCCAGGTGTCTAGCCCAAGCCCTCGTTCGGCGGTTAGCGTCTAGGCATGGCCCGGGGTCATCCCGCGCCAGCCGGCCAGCCCGGACCCTGCGAAGCCATGCTCAACGGGGCCCAGCACCCGGCCCCGTGCGACCGGGCACCGGACGAGTCGGAACGCGGGTGGATGGGGTGCACACCCGCCGGAGCAGGCCTGTGACGACTCGCCGTACCAATCCTCGGGCCAACCACGACCCGGCCGCCACTCCCACGACCAGCCGCTCCAGGGGCGCACGCCGGGCCGCCACGGCCGGTGCCGCCGACCCCGTGGAGCCCGCACCAGCCGGCCGGTCCTACGTCCTGGACACCTCCGTCCTGCTGTCGGACCCGGCGGCGTTCCACCGCTTCGACGAGCACGAGGTGGTCATCCCGCTCGTCGTCATCTCGGAGTTGGAGGGCAAGCGGCACCATCCGGAGCTGGGCTGGTTCGCCCGGCGGTCCCTGCGGCTGCTCGACGAGCTGCGCGTCACGCACGGCCGGCTGGACCAGCCGGTGCCGGCGAACGACGCGGGCGGCACGTTGCGGGTCGAGCTCAACCACACCGACGAGACGATCCTGCCGGCCGGGTTCCGCAACGAGTCCAACGACGCCCGGATCCTGTCGGTGGCGCTCAACCTCGCCGCGGAGGGGCGCACGGTCACGCTGGTCAGCAAGGACATGCCGCTGCGAGTGAAGGCGGCCTCGGTCGGCCTCACCGCGGACGAGTACCGGCACGGGCAGGCCAGCGACCCCACCTGGACCGGCATGACCGAGCTGGAGCTGGGCGAGGAGGAGGTGAACCAGCTCTACGCGGGGGAGACGATCGACCTCGACCAGGCGGCCGGGCTGCCCTGTCACAGCGGGCTGGTGCTGCACTCGCCGCGCGGCTCCGCGCTGGGCCGGGTCCTGCCGGACAAGACCGTACGGCTGGTCCGTGGCGACCGGGAGGCGTTCGGCCTGCGCGGCCGCTCAGCCGAGCAGCGGGTCGCCCTGGACCTGCTGCTGGACGAGTCGATCGGCATCGTGTCGCTCGGCGGCCGGGCCGGTACCGGCAAGTCCGCGCTGGCGCTCTGCGCCGGCCTGGAGGCGGTGATGGAGCGCCGGCGGCACAAGAAGGTCATCGTCTTCCGCCCGCTCTACGCCGTGGGCGGGCAGGAGCTGGGCTACCTGCCCGGCTCGGAGGCCGAGAAGATGTCGCCCTGGGCGCAGGCGGTCTTCGACACGCTCGGCGCGGTCGTGCACGAGAACGTGATGGAGGAGGTGCTGGCCCGCGGCATGCTGGAGGTGCTGCCGCTGACCCACATCCGCGGTCGCAGCCTGCACGACGCCTTCGTCATCGTCGACGAGGCGCAGTCCCTGGAGCGCGGCGTGCTGCTGACCGTGCTCTCCCGGGTGGGGCAGGGCTCCCGGGTGGTCCTCACGCACGACGTGGCGCAGCGGGACAATCTGCGGGTCGGCCGGCACGACGGCGTGACGGCGGTGATCGAGGCGCTGAAGGGCCATCCGCTCTTCGCCCACGTGACGCTGACGCGCTCGGAGCGGTCCCCCATCGCCGAGGTGGTGACGGACCTGCTGGAGGACATGCCGCTGTAGTCGGTCTCCGCCGGGTTTGTGGTCGATCGTACCGATTCGTCCTGTGGCCCAGATCACAAATGTGACCATTGGTTTCCCTGTGGCGAACCGGTGCGCGATGGTGGCTGCGAGCGCCAGTCGCCGGAAGGGCATCGACGATCGACCACCCCGGCGGCGGACGGCACCGACGATCACAAGTCGGCCGGGTCGTGATCCGTGGGATCGCGGCGCTCGCGGCGCGGGCGTCGCTGACCGCGACCGGGCCGCGTCGTGTCCTTGCCCCCGACGAAGGGACCACTCTGTGAGTCGGCTGTGGAGCCGGGTCGGTGTCCGGGTGCTCGCCATCGCCCTGTTGGGTACGGGTGTCGGCGGCGGGTACTACCTGGGCCAGGACCGCGAGACCCAGCAACAGGGAATCAGCGCTCAGCTGGCCGCCGACACCGACGAGGTGGAGTTCGAGCTCCAACGCCAGGAGCACGCCAGGCAGATGGCGGCCACCGCGCAGCAACGCATGGCCGAGTACGAGGCGCGGGTCAAGGCCGCCGAGGCCGCGAAGGCGGCGGCCGAACGGGCCCGCAAGGCGGAGGAGGCGGCGGCGAGCCGCAAGCGGCGAGAGGCCGAGGAGAAGGCGGCGGACAAGCCGTACGACGGTCCGATCCCCAGCTCCTGCAACCAGTACAGCGGCAACCGCAAGATCGGCTGTGCCGTGATGCTCAACAGCGGCTTCGGGCTGGACCAGTTCCCCTGCCTGGACAAGCTCTGGAACAAGGAGAGCGGCTGGAACACCAGGGCCGCCAACCCCTCCGGCGCGTACGGGATCCCGCAGGCCCGGCCGGGCAACAAGATGGCCGAGTTCGGCGCGGACTGGAAGACCAGCGCGGCGACGCAGGTCGCGTGGGGTCTCGACTACATCGAGAATCGGTACGGCACGCCCTGCAAGGCGTGGCAACACTCGGAGGACGAGGGCTGGTACTAGCCCGACAGTGCTCCTCGGCTCGCGTGTCCCGCGAGCCCGCGACAGACACCGCCGGCAGCTCGTGACGGGGTGCGGACCGGGAAACCGGTACGCACCCCGTTGCCGTCGAGGAAACCGTCGTGCCGGTCCGGTGGCGCGTACCCGAAGGACCTGATACCTAGTTGTGGGTGGCATTCGACGCGCACTCCCGGGGTGACGAGCCGTACCGGTTCGGCACCGAGGCGTTCTACGCCGCGCTCGGTCGGGCGTTCGTGGGGATGTGCGCGGTCGTACCGCTGCTCTTCCTGATCGAGGCGCTCGACGTCTGGCTCGGGGCCGGCTTCGACGTCACGGCCGGCATCATCCCGCACCGTACCGACGGGCTCGACGGCATCTTCTTCGGCCCGTTCCTACACCACGGCTTCGACCACCTCTACAGCAACAGCGTGCCGCTGATCCTGCTCGGCACCTTCGTGCTCGCCGCCGGGGTGCGCCGGTTCCTCTACTCGACGCTGCTGATCATGTTCGTCAGCGGCCTCGGCGTCTGGTTCACGGGGGAGCCCGGCTCGGTCGTGGTGGGTGCCAGCGGCGTGATCTTCGGGTACCTGGGAATGCTGCTGATGCGCGGCATCGTCGAGCGGAGCTGGTGGAACTTCGCGGTGGTGCTGCTGGTCGGCCTGCTCTACGGCTGGCAGCTGATCGGGATCTTCCCCACCGACGAGCGGATCTCCTGGCAGGGGCACCTCTTCGGGCTGCTCGGCGGCCTGGTGGCGGCGATCCTGTTCCGGCGGCGCAGCCCGTACCGCGGCGGTCCGGACCACAGCGACTCCACGCTGACCCTGCCCTGACGCACCGGCCCTGGTCAGGGCGGGGAGATCAGGACCGCCCCGATCCCAGCGGGATTGGGACATCCTTGCTCGCCCTCGTCCCGCCGAACTACCGTCGGAAATCAGCAGACGTTGATCCATATCCGGAAGACGACGGAGGGTCCATGCGTGAGGTCGACATCGCCGTGATCGGTGCCGGACCGTCCGGCCTCTTCGCGGCGTACTACGCGGGCTTCCGCGGGCTCTCGGTCGCCGTGATCGACGCGCTTCCGGAGCCCGGCGGCCAGGTCACGGCCATGTACCCGGAGAAGGTCATCTACGACGTGGCCGGCTTCCCGGCGATCAAGGGTCGGGAACTGGTGGCGAACCTGGTCGCCCAGGCGGAGCCGTACGGGCCGGAGTACCTGCTCGGGGTCCGCGCCGAGACGCTCAGCTACGCCGACGAGCGGCCCGTGCTGGGCCTCTCCGACGGGGAGCCGCTGCGCTGCGGCGCGGTGCTGGTCACCGGCGGTCTCGGCAGCTTCGCCCCGCGCCCGCTGCCGGCCGCGGAGAACTTCACCGGGCGGGGGATCGTCTTCTTCGTACCGCACCTGGCCGATCTGACCGGGCAGGACGTGTTGATCGTCGGCGGTGGCGACTCCGCGTTCGACTGGGCGCTGGCGCTCGCGCCGCTGGCCCGGTCGGTGACCCTGGTGCACCGGCGGGAGCGGTTCCGCGCCCACGCGGCGACCGTGGCCCGGGTGCAGCAGCTACCGGTACGCATCATCGTCAACGCCGAGGTGGCCAAGATCCACGGAGATGGGGCGGTGGCCGGTGCGGAGATCGCCGTCAAGGGCGGGGGAACCGAGACGGTCGCCGCCGACACCATTGTCGCGGCGCTGGGCTTCACCGCGGACCTCGGCCCGCTGGCCACCTGGGGGCTGGCCCTGGACCGGCGGCACATCCTGGTGGACAGCACCATGGCGACGAACCTGCCGCGGGTCTTCGCCGCCGGGGACATCACCGAGTACCCCGGCAAGGTCCGCCTGATCGCCACCGGCTTCGGCGAGGCGGCCACGGCCGTCAACAACGCGGCCGTGGTGATCGACCCGGCCGCCCACCTCTTCCCCGGTCACTCCTCCGACGCCGGCTGACCGGCCACCCCGGCCGACCGGTTGCTCCCGCCGACCCGTGACTCGCGGCCGACCGGTCACGACCGGCTACTCCGGCTGGCGGGTTGCCGGCTGGCTCGCGGCGACGCCCACCGCCACCAGCGTCAGCAGCGCGCCGGTCAGCGTGAAGGCACCCGGGCGTCCGGCCTCGGGCGGCACGAGCAGGTCGATCGCGACGGCGCCGAGCACCTGGCCGGCGATCGTGGCCAGGCCCAGCAGCAGCACCCCGGTGAAGCGGACCACCGCCGCGGCGACCGCGATGAAGACGATGCCGACGGGCCCGCCGAGGTAGAGCCAGGGCGTCGCCGGCAGCGACCCGGCGGGCCAGCCGTGCACGGCCGTCTCGACCCCGTACGCGAGCAGCAGGACCGCCGTACCGGCGGCGAAGTTGACCAGCGCGGCCGTCAGGGCACTGCCGGAGGCAGCCCGTACCTGGCCGTTGACGGCCTGCTGCCAGGCGACCCCGATCCCGGCCAGGGCCGGCAGCGCCGCGAGCGCCAGCGTGGCCGGGCTGCCCATCCGGGCCGCGACCGCCAGGAGCACGGCGACCACGGTGAGCGCGGCCCCGGCGAGCCGGGTCGGGGTGACCGGCTGCCGGCCGGTCGGCCCCACGCCGGCCCGGTCCACCGCCAGGCTGCTGGCGGACTGCCCGGCCACCACGGCCACCGTGAAGATGGCGACGCCCAGGGCGCCCACGGTCAGCCCCTGCGAGGCGACCAGCAGGGCACCGCAGGCGCCGCCGAGGCACTGCCACGGGCGCAGCGAGCGCTCGCGCAGGGCGGTCCGCAGCGCGGCCAGACCGCGCCGGCCGGCCGGCGTCGCCGGTACCAGCGCGGCGAGGATCACCAGGCCGAGGCCGAACGAGACCACCGCCGCGGCGATGCCGTCGCCGAGGCGTACCCCGAGTTCGCCGTTGATGTGGGACTGGACCGCGACCGCGCCGCCCGCCACCACCGCGAGCCCGAGCGCGGCGGCCCGCCGCCTCCGGGTCGGCCCGTCGGCGGTGGCCTCGCGTGTCGCGGTCAGGCTCACTCCTGTTCGGCCAGGGGACGGCCGTCGAAGTCGACGGCCGAGTAGAGGGCGAGCTTCTCCAGCCGGTGGTACGAGTCGATCACCCGGATCGTGCCGCTCTTGGAGCGCATGACGATCGACTGCGTGTACGCCCCGCCGGCCCGGTACCGCACGCCGCGCAGCAGGTCTCCGGAGGTGACCCCGGTGGCGACGAAGAAGCAGTTGTCGCCGCTGACCAGGTCGTCGGTGTGCAGCACCCGGTCGAGGTCGTGGCCGGCGGCCAGCGCCTTGGCGCGCTCGTCGTCGTCCTTCGGCCAGAGCTTCGCCTGCATCGCCCCGCCCATGCACTTGAGCGCGCAGGCGGCCGTGATGCCCTCGGGCGTACCCCCGATGCCCATCATGACGTCCACATCGGACTCGCCGCGCGCGGCGGCGATGGCCCCGGCGATGTCCCCGTCGGAGATGAAGCGGATGGCCGCGCCGGCCCGGCGGATCTCCGCCACCAGCTCCGCGTGCCGGGGCCGGTCGAGTACGCAGACCGTGACGTCGGCGACCCGGGCCCCCTTGACCTCGGCGATCCGGCGCAGGTTCTCGCCGACGCCGGCGTTGATGTCGATCACGTCGGCGTAGACCGGGCCGACCGCCAGCTTCTCCATGTAGAAGACGGCGCTCGGGTCGAACATCGCCCCGCGCTCGGCGACCGCCAGCACGGCGAGCGCGTTCGGCATGCCCTTGCTCATCAGCGTCGTACCGTCGATCGGGTCGACCGCCACGTCGACCTCCGGCCCCGTGCCGTCGCCCACCCGCTCGCCGTTGAAGAGCATCGGGGCGTTGTCCTTCTCGCCCTCGCCGATCACGACGACGCCGCGCATCTGGATCGAGTTGATCAGCTTGCGCATGGCGTCGACGGCGGCACCGTCGCCGCCCTCCTTGTCGCCCCGGCCGACCCACCGGCCGGCGGCCATGGCCGCCGCCTCGGTCACGCGGACGAGGTCCAGGGCGAGATTCCGGTCCAGGTCCTGCGGGACCCGGGTCCTGGTGCTGGTCATGACGGCCTCCTCGCGACGTTGCGGGGTGGGCCGGCGGGTCGGGGTCGCCGTGCCGCCGGCTCTGTCAGGGATCCTGACACGGTGGCCCGCTTCACGCCGGTCCGGGGCGTTGGTGGCCCAGATGACGGTAACCGGTACGGCCGGTGGGCGGGACGGGCCGGGCTGCGAAGATGGATACGTGGAACCCGCGCAGCCCACCAACCGCACCCGCGACGACCAGCCGTCCGGCGGTCCCCGTCAGGACGGGTACCCGGTTCGTCCCGGCGAGGACCCGATGTCGGATCCCGCCCCGGAGGACCGGATCCCGCACGCCGCCGACGAGGAGCCGGCTCCGGCCGACGACGGGACTCCTGACGACCGTACCGAAAGCGGGGACTCCGGCGGGCGGGTTCGGCTGCGCTCCGAGCGCTCGCCCAAGGACATGGCGCTCTCGCTGCTCGTGCTCCTGGTCCCGATCGCCCTGCTGCTCGGCTTCTACCGGGTGTTCCTCGGCGGCGACGACCCGGTACCGGTCGACGCGACGCCGACGATCGCCGAGGCGCGGGCCGCCAACGCCTTCCCGGTGAGCGAGCCGCAGGGGCTGGACCCGAAGTGGCGTACGGTCAGCGCCCAGTTCCGGCGCGGCGACGACGGGGCGACCCTGCGGGTGGGCTACCTCTCCCCGGACGGCGAGGGCGTGCAGCTGTTGCAGAGCAACGTGCCGGCCGAGCGGCTGCTGCCGGTGGAGCTGACCGACAAGAGCCGGCCGCAGGGCCCCAGCGAACTCGCCGGGCGGAGCTGGCAGACGTACACCGCCCGGGCCGGGGAGCGGGCCCTGGTTCTGCTGGAATCCGGCCGTACGGTGATTGTGGTCGGCTCCGCGCGGGAAGAAGAGTTGCGGAGCCTCGCCGGCGCGCTGCGTTGAACGGGGTCCCGCGGGTCTCGACGATCCGCGGGACCAACCCTCGGATCCCCCGGAGGTGCGGCCGCTCGACGAGGCCGGTAGTCACGTCACGTCGAACCGTAAGCTGCCACGTCCACGCTCCGGCGGCCCTCGCCGCCGGAACCACCAACGGGAGATCCACGTGAAGATTCGACGGTGGAGCACCGCCGGTCTCGCCGCCGCGCTGCTCCTGTCCGGCCTCACCGCCTGCGCCCCGGGCGGCACCACCCCGGGCGCGGGTACCACCCCGAGCGCGACCGGGTCCGGCTCGCCGGCCAGCTCCGACGAGGCCAAGCGGGTACTGCTCGCCTCCACCGCGGAGCTGGCGAAGGGCAACTTCAAGTTCGCGATCGGCAGCGACCAGGTGACCGGCGACGGCTGGGTCCACCAGGCCAGCCAGAGCGCCCAGATGCGTACCCGGTTCCTCGACTCGGCCGGGAACGTCACGACCGACATCACGCTCGTCTACCGCGGCTCGGACGCCTGGGTGCAGCTCAAGCTCGACGAGAAAAGCGCCAAGAGCCTGCCGGGCGCGCAGCAGTTCATCAGCGACAAGTTCCTGCACCTCGACAAGAACAAGATCAAGAATGCCAAGAACCTCCGCCTCGACATGGCGGATCCGGCCGGCAGCGAGCAGCTGACGAAGGCCGTCGTCGAGGTGCGGCAGGACTCCGCCGGCTCCTTCTCCGGAAAGATCGACCTCGCCAAGGCGACGGGCGCCCGACTGCTCGACAACATCGCGGTCGACGGCCTGCCCGCGCAGGGCAGCACGGTGCCGTTCACCGCGAAGCTGGACGGCGAGAACCGGCTCCGGGAACTGGCCATCCAGCTGCCGGCGGTCGGTACGGCCAAGGCACAGACGCTGCGGCTCAGCTACTCGGACTACGGCGCCGCCGAGCCCGCGGAGGCACCCCCGGCGAACGAGGTCACCGAGGCCCCGGAGCAGCTCTACACGTTGTTCAACCAGTAGCTCGCGTTCCACCAGTGGCCCGCGTCGACCCGCGGCGCCGCCGGCGTGCCCGTACCCGGGCCGGCGCGAGCGTCGCGGGTTTCCGCGGGTGGCCGCCCCGGGGCCGCGTCTCGCCCCGGCCCGCGGCGCCGAGGGTTCCCGCCCGTGGCCGCCCGCGTCCCGCTCCGGGCTTACGCCGCCGGCTCCGGTCCGTTTCCGGCGGCCGTGTCCCGTTCCCTCCGGGCCGTTTCGATCCGTTCGCGCGCGCCGTCGAGCCAGCGCTGGCAGACGGCGGCCAGCCGTTCGCCGCGCTCCCAGAGCGCCAGCGAGTCCTCCAGCGAGGTCCCGCCCGCCTCCAGCCGCTCGACCACCGAGGCCAGCTCGGCACGGGCCTGCTCGTAGCTGAGCCCTTCCTCGGACCCGGTCGCGGATGTCTTCTGGTCGGTCATGGTGGCTCCATCTCAACACACGTCGGGCTCGACCCGGGGTCGGCGGGTCGGGGCGGGGTGGTTCACCCGTCGACGGTCGCGCCCAGCTCGCCCTCGGCGAGCCGGACCCGCAGCGGGTCGCCCTTGGCGACCTCGGCCGCGGCGCGTACCACCCGGCCATCGGCGCGCTGCACGATCGCGTACCCCCGCTGGAGCGTCGCCGCGGGCGAGAGCGCGCGGAGGCGGGCGACGGTGTGCCGCAGCTCGCCGGCGGCGGAGCCGAGCCGGTGGTCGAGGCAGCGGGTGCCCCGGTCCCGGAGCGCGGTGACATCGGCGGCCCGCTGGTCGAGCATCACCTGCGGCCGGGCGAGCACCGGCCGCGACCGCAGGCTCTCGATCCGGTGCGCCTCCCGGTCGAGCAGGTGGGCCATCGCCCGGTCGAGCCGCTGCCGGGCCTGCCTGATCAGCCGCAGCTCCTCGCCGAGGTCGGGCACGATCCGCTTGGCGGCGTCCGTGGGGGTCGAGGCGCGCACGTCGGCCACGTAGTCGAGCAGCGGGACGTCCGTCTCGTGCCCGATCGCGCTGACCACCGGGGTACGGCAGGCGAAGACGGCCCGGCACAGCGCCTCGTCGGAGAAGGGGAGGAGATCCTCCACCCCGCCGCCGCCCCGGGCAATGATGATCACGTCGATGCCCGGGTCGGCGTCCAGCACCTTCAGGGCGTCCACGATCTGCGGTACCGCCGTGGGGCCCTGCACCGCCACGTTGACGGTACGGAACTCCACCGCCGGCCAGCGCCGCCGCGCGTTGGTCAGCACGTCCCGCTCGGCGGCCGACGCCCGGCCGGTGATCAGCCCGATCCGGTTGGGCAGGAACGGCGGCCGGCGCTTGCGGGCCCGGTCGAAGAGCCCTTCGGCCGCGAGCAGCTTCTTGAGCTTCTCCAGCCGGGCGAGCAGCTCGCCGAGGCCCACCTGGCGGATCTCGTCGGCGCGCAGGCTCAGGGTGCCGCGCGCGGCGTAGAACTCCGGCTTGGCGTGCAGCACCACCCGGGCGCCCTCGGCCAGCTCGGGCGCTCCGGCGTCCAGGACGTCCCGGTTGGTCGTGACGGTGAGGCTGAGATCGGCGGACGGGTCGCGCAGGGTCAGGAAGACGGTGGCGGCGCCCGGCCGGCGGCTGATCTGGGCGACCTGCCCGTCGATCCACACCCAGCCGAGCTTGGCGATCCAGGCGCTCAGTTTCTGGCTGACGACCCGCACCGGCCAGGGTTCCTCCGAGGTGCTGCGCGGGGCGTCCGGTCCGGTCACCCGGTCAGCCTACGGCCCACCCCCGACGGGCAGCGGAACCGGCGCGGTCGCCACGGCGCCCGGCCCGGCCACCGCGACGTCCGGCCGCCGCGGGACCCGGCCCGGCCGCCACGGGGCCCGGCCGCCACGGGGCCCGGCCGGACGGCGGCACGTAGACTGGTCGGGTGACCGAGGCACAGGCGACTCCCCAAGTCCGCAAGCGCGTGCTGCTGGCCAAGCCCCGTGGCTACTGCGCCGGGGTCGATCGCGCGGTACAGACCGTGCAGGAGGCGCTCAAGCTCTACGGAGCGCCGATCTACGTACGCAAGCAGATCGTGCACAACAAGCACGTCGTGTCGACGCTGGAGCGGCAGGGCGCGATCTTCGTCGAGGAGAACGAGGAGGTGCCCGAGGGCGCCATCGTGATCTTCTCGGCGCACGGCGTCGCCCCGGAGGTGCACGAGCAGGCCAAGGCCCGCTCGCTACGGGCGATCGACGCCACCTGCCCCCTGGTCACGAAGGTGCACCACGAGGCCCGGCGCTTCGCGGCCGACGACTACGACATCCTGCTCATCGGTCACGAGGGGCACGAGGAGGTCATCGGTACCTCCGGTGAGGCTCCCGCGCACATCCAGCTGGTCGACGGCCCGGGCGCGGCCGACACGGTGACGGTGCGCGACCCGGCGAAGGTGGTGTGGCTCTCCCAGACCACGCTCTCGGTGGACGAGACGATGGAGACCGTGGCGCGGCTCAAGCGCCGGCTGCCGCTGCTCCAGTCGCCCCCGAGCGACGACATCTGCTACGCGACCCAGAACCGCCAGCACGTGGTCAAGGAGATCGCCCCCGACTGCGACGTGGTCATCGTGGTCGGCTCGCGGAACTCGTCCAACTCCGTACGGCTCGTCGAGGTCGCCGTCGACGCCGGTGCCCGCGCGGGCTACCTGGTCGACTACGCCTCCGAGATCGCCGACGAGTGGCTGGCCGGCGCGACCACGGTCGGCGTGACCTCGGGCGCCAGCGTTCCGGACGATCTCGTCATGGAGGTCCTCGACCACCTGGCCGAGCGCGGCTTCGGCGAGGTGACCGAGATCACGACCGCCGACGAGCGGCTCACCTTCTCGCTGCCGCAGGAGCTCAAGCGCGACATGCGTGCCGCGGCGGCCCGGGCCGCCCAGGCCGCGCCGCTGGCGGCCACCGCGGTCGAGTCCTGACCGGGGCGAGGGGCACCGTGACACCGGCCGCCGGGAACGAGAAGTCGGCACCGAGCGTCGTACGCCCCATGCGAATGATCAGCATTGCCGCGCTCGTCGCGGTCGCGGGCCTGGCCCTCTCCGGCTGCGGCCAGGACGGCCGGACCGGCGGCGGCTCCACTCCGCCGCCGACGGCATCGGGAGGTCCCTCGTTGAGCAACCCGCCCTCGCCGCCGAACCCGCTGAGCCCGTCGCCGCCCGTGGCGAAGTCGCCGCCGCCGCGTACGCCGGGCTCCCCGCAGCCCACCGACCTCCGTACGCTCACCGGCACGGTGACCGCCGGCGTCGAGGCGAACTGCGTACTGCTCGACAACTTCCTGCTCGTCGGCGGCCCTCGGGACGTCCTGCGGCCCGGCGCGCGGGTCTCGGTCACCGGCCGGGTGCAGTCCGACCTGATGACCACCTGCCAGCAGGGCACCCCCTTCGTGGTGCAGAGCGCCAAACCCGCTTGAGCTTCCGCGCTCGCTGGACCTCTGCGCTCGCGCGCTTCGCGGCGCCTGAGAGGCGATCGTCCTTCGCCTGCGGGGCGCGACCGCTTCGCGGCGCCTGAGAGGCGATCGTCCTTCGCCTGCGGGGCGCGACCGCTTCGCGGCGCGCTCCTCGGCTGCAGGACGACGCCGGCGCCGCTACGCGCGCTCGCTGGGGCGGGAAAACAGAGAGCCCGCCCCCCTAATAGGGGGCGGGCTCCGGTGCTGTCGGGCGCGTCAGGTCAGCTGACCGCGCGGATCGACACCGCGCCCTGGCCGACGACCGCTCCCTGGTCGGTGACCACGGAGAGCTCGCCGTAGAGGGTACGGCCGGCGGCCGGGGCCGCGTTGGCCGTGACGGCGCCGGTGGCCGTGGCGGTGGCGCCGTTGGCCAGGTCGAAGGTACCGGTCGACGTGGTCACGGAGCCGAGCGACGGCGCCGTGAACGAGTCCCGGTAGTCGTACTGGGTGCTGCCACCGCTGCCGTCGACGTTGTAGCCGTCGACGACCACCCGGTACGTGCCCGGCGCCGGGTTGGCCAGCGTCACGGCCTCCTCCGAGTCACCGTCGGCCGAGCGGCCGACCTCGGCGGTACCGAGGTAGACGTAGAGGTCCAGGTCGGCGCCGAGGTTGGCGGGGTTACCGATCACCGCGGTGAGGCTGGTCGCCCCGGCCGGTACGTTGACCGTGTACTCCTGCGTCGTGTGCTCGACGATGGTGGGCCGGGCGGTGCTGGCGCTGGAGAGCGCCCCGCCCTTGGTGGTGACCGTCGCCGGGCCGAAGTCGTTCTTCAACGACCAGGTCAGCGGCGTCGGTACGCCCGCCGACACGCTCGCCAGGTCCACGACGGCCGGGTTCACCGACACGCCCTGGATCTCTGCGCTCAGCCGGAACGGGTTGTCCAGCGCCGGCGTGGTACGCCGGGCCTCGACCTCGATCTCCCAGATCCCGGGGATCGGGTTCTGGTAGTCGCGCTCCTGCGGCTTGCACGCCGCCGCGTCGGAGTAGTTGGTGAAGCACGCGGTGCTCGCCGTGCTCTCCACGTGCAGCCCGTACGGGTTGATGGCGATGAACCGGACCTGCGAGCCGGTGGCGATGCGGGAGAGGTTCACCTGCAGCGCCTTGGCGCCCTGCGGGACGGTGACGAAGTACGAGGTGAAGCCGTTGCGCTCCACCGAGCCGTCGGCGGCGAACGAGTAGTCCGGGTGCTTCGGCGTCTCGCCCACCACCACGGTGTTGAGGATCTCGAAGTCGACCGCGTTCGTCTTCGGGTCGTCGACCCGCAGGATCGCGCTGTGCGCGCCCACGCCGGCCTTGGCCTCCACCGTGACGGTCACGGTCTTGCCCAGCGGCAGGGTGACGCTCTTCGGGGCGCCCCGGAAGGTCCCGTCGTTGCCGACCCAGCTGAGCGAGTGCTTGACGTTCCCCTTCGGGCCGCTGGTCCGGGTGATCTTCACGGCGTACGTCTTGGCGACGCCGGGCTTCTGGCCGCCGTCGCCGGCCGCGCACCGGTTGTAGATGCCGGTACCACGGCCGGGGGTGCTCAGCTGCTCGTCGAGCGGGCTGCAGACCGGCGCGTCCACGCTGTAGTCGCGGGTCTCGACGCCCTTGGCGAGCAGCTTCCACGCGCCGTTGACGTTCAGCAGACCGTTGCCCTGCGCGTGGGCCGGGGCCCCGTCGATCCAGGTCGCGGACGAGTAGATCGCCCGGCGCAGCGCGGCCGGGGTGACGCCCAGGTCGTTCGCCTTAGCGGCCGAGAGCAGCAGTGCGGCCGAACCGGTCGCCTGCGGCGCCGCCATCGACGTGCCCTGCAGCATGCTGTACCCCGGCGGCAGGGCGTAGCCGGCCTCGGCGACCGGGCCGCCCGGCAGGAAGACCGGGGTGGTGGAGATGGCCGAGCCGGGCGCGGTGATGTTCGGCTTGAAGCCGCCGTCCTCGCGCGGCCCGCGGGAGGAGAAGTTGTGCAGCTGGTACGGCGTGCGGACGACGGCGCCGTAGTTGGCCAGCCAGCTCTCCTTGCTGATGCTGGAGGCGACGCTCACCACGTCGCTGGCGGTCGCCGGGTCGCCGGTGGTGTTCACGCCGGGCCCGTCGTTGCCGTCCGAGATGAACAGCTGCACACCGTAGTCGTTGATCAGCCGGTTGTAGAGCGTGGCGCGGGCGTCGGCGCCGTCGTTGAGCGCCGGCAGGCCGCCGATCGAGACGTTGACGACGTCGACCTTGCGGTTGACCACCAGCTCGACCATGCCCGTGGTCAGCGCGGCGTACGTGCAGCCACCGCCCCAGCTGCAGGCGCGGGCGGAGACCAGCTTGGCACCCGGCGCGGCCCCGTCGAAGACGGAGTTGCCGAACATGTCGTTGGCGGCGGTGATGCCGGCGACGTGGGTGCCGTGCTCGCTCTCCAGGATGCCGATGTTGACGTAGTCGACCAGGCCCGGCCCGCCGGCCGGGGTGGTGTCGACGTCCTCGCGGTACTCGACCACGAACGGCATCTGCTCGCGTACGGCGGTCGCCGGGTTGTCGGTACCGAAGTGCCCGATGTCGTACTTCTCGCGGTACGGCCGCATCACCGCGTCGTCGGTGAAGTCGCGGTTCTGGTTCACGTCCACCCGGATGTCGTGGTTCACCGGGTTGTAGAGGATGCCCCAGGTGTCGGTGGTGTCGCCGTCGCGGTTGACGTCACCGGCCGCGTCGTCGGCGATGGTGATCGACTCGGAGAAGCGGTTGAACCGCCACGTCCCCGCGGGGGCGGTCCAGGTGGCTCCGGCGGCGCTGAAGGTCGGGCCGGTCACCTCGGTGAGCATCGGACGCCAGGCGCTGTCCTCCAGCGGGTCCGTCGCCGTGAACCAGTCGGTGATCTTGCGCTCGCCGGTGGTGGTCTTCTGGAGGGCGGGGCTGTCCAGGTCGACGCCCGAGTCCATGATGCCGATCGTCACGCCGCGCCCGTCCCACGCCGGGTGCTGCTGCTTGAAGGAGACCGCGCCGGTCTCGTTGGTCGGCATGAACGGGTTGGCGGCCGGGGTGTCCGCTCCCGGCGCCTTCACGGCCGGAGCCTGGGCCTTGGCCGTCGCACCGGTACCCGGCTTTCCGGCCGGGCGCGGGTCCGGCAGCTGCACCACGTCGTTGAGGTCGACGGCCGTGACGCCGGGCAGCTTCGCGGCCTTGAGCGCCTGCGCGGTGGGCACCGTGGCCAGCAGGTAACCGACCGAGTCGTACCGACGGCTGATCTTGCCACCCAGCTTGCCGAGCGCGGCGGCGACGTCCTTGGTGCGGGCCTTGTCCGTGGCGACGATGAGCGTCACCGTCGGCTCGCCCTTGGCCTCGGCGTCGTTGAGCAGCTTGGCGTCGTGCGAGCCGAGCGTCTCCACCGGCGTGGTCTTCGGGACGTCGGTCTCGCCCGGCGGGTTCGCGCTGGCGGTGGTGGCGCCGGCCAGCGTCATGGCGCCGGCGGCCACGACCGACGCGAGGAGGCCGGCGGAGGTGCGCCGGCTCCAGGTGCGGGGTCTACTCACGTTCTCTTCCTCCAGAGAACAGGGCCCTCAATATCAGGGCACGCGTGAGCCGCATCCTTCGCGCTGCCGGCATCGCTTGTCACTAGCCACCGGGCCGTTGTGACCAGCCCGTGACATGTTCTGGTCGAGTGGGGTGAATTGCCGGTCAACTAGCGGATGACCTGCGACGGGACGACCACGCGGAGTGCCCGACGGTCCGATGTCGAAGATCGGCCGAATCCGCTAATGGAAATCAGTCCCTGGTCGAAGATCGGTCCACAGTGGAGCCTCCGGGTGCGCCGTCGACCAGTTCGGGTGCCTGCGGCTGGCGGGGCGCCAGCTCGACCTGGGCCGGCGTGGCCAGCTCGTCCCGCGAGACACCCAGCTCGGCGAGCTTGCGGGCGCTGACCAGTACCCGCGCCTCCAGCGAGCCGACCGCCCGGTTGTACGCGGTGACCGCGCCGCCCAGCGCGCCGCCCAGCTTCGAGACGTGATCGCCCAGAGTGGAGAGTCGACCGTACAGCTCGCGGGCGAGCGAGTGCACGGCCACCGCGTTGCGGGCCAGCGCCTCCTGCCGCCAGGCGTAGGCGACGGTACGCAGCAGCGCGACCAGGGTCGCCGGGGTGGCCAGTACGACGTTGCGGGCGAACGCGTGCTCCAGCAGCGTGGGATCGCGTTGCAGCGCCACGTCGAGGAACGGGTCGGCCGGTACGAAGAGCACCACGAACTCGGGCGTCTGGTCGAACGCGGCCCAGTAGGACTTGGCCGCGAGCGAGTCGACGTGCGCGCGTAGGTGCCGCGCGTGCAGGTCGAGCTGCGCGTCCCGGCCGCGCTCGTCGCGGGCCTCCATGGCGCTCAGGTACGCGTCGAACGGCGCCTTGGCGTCGACCACCACGGTACGGCCGCCGTCCAGGCGGACCACCAGGTCGGGGCGGACCCCCTGCTGGTCCGTGGCGGCGGTCACCTGCTCGGAGAAGTCGCAGTGTTCGAGCATGCCGGCCGCCTCGACGATGCGCCTGAGCTGGTGCTCGCCCCACCGGCCGCGCACCTGCGGCGCGCGCAGCGCCGCCACGAGCTGCTTGGTCTCGGTACGCAGCTCGCCGGAGACGGCGCTCATCGCGCGTACCTGCTCGCGCAGTTCGGCGTAGGCGTCGACCCGCTCGTGCTCCAGCTCGGTCACCCGCTGCTCGTAGCGGCGCAGCGTCTCGTGCAGCGGGGCGACCGCCCGGGCCACCGCCTCCTGCGACTGCGCGGTCGCCTCGTAGGAGAGCGCCCGCATCGACTGCTCCAGGCGGCCCTCGCCCTCGCGGGTGGCGCGCAGCGTGGCGTCGAGCCGGGCGATCTCGGCGGCGGACCGGGCGCGGGCCGCGAGCCAGCCCGCGGCGCCGCCGGCGCCGAGGCAGACCACCACCACGGCCACGGTCGAAGCGTCCACGTCGCGAAGCATGCCAAACGGGTACGCCGAACCGCTGCCCTGACTCGCCGAACAGCCGGTTTTGTCTGGCGGAGCTACTGTCGTATTCGTGAGATGGATCTGGTTGCTGGTGCTGCTGGCCCTGGTCGTCGGCTTCGTGCTCTGGCGGCGGCGGGAGAGTGAGGCCCGCCACGCGCGCGAGTTGGCCGACGCGCGGGCGGAGGCCCAGCGCTGGTACGAGCGGCTCGGCGGGCAGCTGATGAACCTGCACGGCGACGAGCCGGCGGTGCGGCAGGCGCTCGCCGACGCGGGGGAGCGCTACAACGCGGCCGGTGGGCAGCTGGAGCAGGCGCGCAGCGCCCGGCAGTTCGAGCTGGCCCGGGAGACCGCGCTGGAGGGGTTGGCCTACGTGCGCGCGGCCCGTACCGCGCTCGGCCTCGACCCCGGCCCGGAGCTGCCGGCGCTGGCCGCGGCCCGGGGTGTGGGCCAGCTCACCAAGGAGCGCACGGTCGACGTGCAGGGGCAGGTCTTCAAGGCCGGCCCGCAGCCGGGACGGGACACCCCCTACTACTACCCGGGCGGGCACTACCAGGGCCGTCCCGTGCCGGCCGGCTGGTACTCGCAGCCCTGGTGGAAGGGGGCGCTGGCGACCGGCGCCGGCGTGGTCGGCGGCATGCTGATCTTCGACGCGCTCTTCTCGCCGGCCTTCGCGGACCCGGGGTACGGCTACGACGAGGGCTACCAGGAGGGCTTCGCCGACGGGGCGGACTTCGACGCCGACCAGGGCGGCGGCGGGGACGACTGGGGCGGCGGTGGCGACTACGCGGCCGGTGATTTCGGCGGCGGCGACTACGCGGCCGGTGACTTCGGTGGCGGCGGTGACTTCGGTGGCGGCGACTGGGGCGGTGGCGGAGACTTCGGCGGCGGGGACTTCTAGCACTCCGGGACGGACCGACCTCCGGGGCGGGTACGTGGATCTTCACCACGCACCCGCCCCGTCTTCTCTTCGCCGACGTCGCGGATCGGTCAGTCGCCGAAACCTCCCGGCCGGTTCTGGGAGAGACTGACCTCGAAGCGGCCGTTGCAGATTTTGGTCCGGCGTTCGAGGGTGAGATGCGTGGTCTGGCCGGGAAGCACGAGCCAGATCGCGTCGGCGGGCGGGTCGCAGGGACTCTTGTCGGCGTTCTCGTCCAGGCCGGCGAAGCCGTGCACGACCATCAGGTAGACCTCCGCGCCGGGGCGTAGCAGCAGTTTCCGGTCGGCGCCGCCGCCCACCGGTTCGGCGGTGGCGAGGGTCGCACCGCCGCCGTCCACGGCGCGAACCGTCGGAATCCCGGTGATGGTGCAGTCGCGGGAGGAGTCGTTGGTCAGGGCGTAGTAGCGACCCGTGGAGCCCATGGCTCCGTCGGCGCCGAGGAGGCGCACCGACAGATCGCCGGTACGGCAGCGCGGCGTCGCCGGCTGTCCGGACCCGGGTGATCCGCTCGCCGACCCGGTTGCCCCGGACGGTCCGGTCCGGCTAGGGGCGGGGCTCGTCGACGACGGGCTGGCCGTCGGGGAGGGCATCGCCGGTGAGGGCGAGACGGCGGGCGGGAGCGGCGGCGCGGACCGGCGCACCAGCGCGTTTCCCCCCACTGCGGCGAGTACGGCGACGGCGGCGGTGGTCGCCGCGATCGCGATCAGGCGGGACCGGCGCCGCCGCTCGTACGCCCGCCGGGCGGCCAGCGCGCCGGCCGGACGCAGCCGGTTCATGGTGTCCTCCCGGTATTCGTCGAACCGCCGACCGAGGAACTCGTCCGCCCACCCGTCGCCGCTGGTCAGGTCATCGCGGGTAGCCATGGTCCGCCTCCTCCGTGCTGTTGCTGAGGTCCTTCATCAGGGCCGCCCGCGCCCGGTGCAGCCAGGACCGGACCGTGCTGTCCGAGACCCCGCACTCGCGCGCGATCTCGGCGGTGGTGAGGCCGGCGAGGTAGTGCAGGGCGACCGCCCGTCGCTGTTTGAGCGGCAGCCGGGCGAGGGCGGCGTCGAGGTCCAGCCGTTCCGGCCCGGGGCCGGGCACCTGCGCGGGCCGCTGACCGGCCAGGAAACGCAGGGCCGTACGGGACCGGCGCCACCGGCTGATCGCGAGGTTCCACGCGACCCGGCGGATCCAGCCGAGCGGGTCCTCGTACCGGCCGACCCGGTCCCAGCGACCCCAGGCGCGGCAGAACGCCTCCTGGACGACGTCCTGTGCTTCGGCGAGGTCGTTGGTGCCGGCGCGTAGCTGTGCCACCAGCCCGCCGAAGTGTGCGCTGTAGAAGTCGTCGAAGCTCGTCGACATGATGGTCTCCCCGTGGCCCGCCGTCACCGTCCGGTGCCGCGGGGGACCGTGTCGCTCCCAGCGTGCGTGGTCTGCACTGGTACCTCCTCGCTGACCCGACCCGCGTTCGTGCCGGGGTGGTGGATTGGCTGTGCTCCACCAGGACACGCGCGGGAGGGCGGGAGCGTTGCGGACGACACCGCCGATCGACCGTACGGGATAAACCGCCGGTATCGCGCTTTGTCGCCTTACCCTGGACGGGATCGTCTCGGCCGGACCGGGAGGCGCGGTGAGCAGCTCGACGGGTGCCGTTGGCCAGCCGCGCCCACGGCTCGAAGGCCCGGCCAAGGTGACCGGAATCGCCCGGTACGCCGCGGAGTACCCCGTTGCCGGCCTGACCTACGGCTGGGTGGTGCAGTCGAGCGCGGTACGGGGCCGGATCACCCGGGTCGAGACCGCCGCCGCGCTGGCGGTACCGGGCGCGATCGCGGTACTGAGCCACGAGAACGCGCCCCGGCTCTCCTCCGACGCCGACCCGGAGCTGTACGTGCTGCAACGCCCCGAGGTGGCGTACCGGGGCCAGATCGTGGCGCTGGTGGTGGCCGAGACGCTGGAGGCCGCCCGGGAGGCGGCCCGGCTGGTCCGGCTGGAGTACGACACCCGGCCCCACAGCACGGTGCTGACGGCGGACCACCCCGACCTCTACGTCCCCGCCAAGGTCAACCCCGACTACCCGGCGGAGACCGAGATCGGCGACTTCGACGCCGGGTACGCCGCCGCCGACGTGCGCCTGGACCAGACGTACCGCACCCCGGCCGAGCACAACAACCCGATGGAGCCGCACGCCGCCACGGCCCGGTGGGACGGCGACCGACTGCTCGTGCACGACTCCACCCAGGGCTCCTCGATCGTGAAGCGGGCCCTCGTCGACCTCTTCGGGCTCACCCCCGACTCGGTACGGGTGATCAGCCCGCACGTCGGCGGTGGCTTCGGGTCCAAGGGCTACACCCGTTCGCCGGCCGTCCTGGCGGCGCTCGGTGCCCGGCACGTCGGGCGGCCGGTGCGGCTGGCCCTGACCCGGCAGCAGCTCTTCGGCCCGGTCGGCTACCGCCCGCCGTCGATCCAGCGGATCCGGCTCGGCGCCGACGACCAGGGGCACATCCAGGCGCTCTGCCACGACTCGATCAGCCAGTCGTCGGCGGTCAAGGAGTTCGCCGAACAGGTCGCCGTCTACAGCCGCAACCTGTACGCGCCGCCGCACCACCGCACCACCCACCGGATCGCCCCGCTCGACGTACCGGGCCCGTGGTGGATGCGGGCGCCGGGCGAGTGCCCCGGCTCGTTCGCCGTCGAGTCGGGGCTGGACGAACTCGCCGTGGCCTGCGGGATCGACCCGGTCGAGCTGCGGTTGCGCAACGACACCGACGTCGACCCGATGCTCGGCGTGCCGTACAGCAGCCGCAACCTCGCCGCCTGCCTGCGCGAGGGCGCCGAGCGCTTCGGCTGGTCCGGCCGCGACCCGACGCCCGGGGTCCGCCGGCGCGGGCGCTGGCTGGTCGGTACGGGGGTGGCCTCGTCGACCTATCCGGCCCGGGCCCGCCCGTCCACCGCGCTCGTCCGGGCGGACGCCGACGGCGGGTACGAGATCAGGATCAACGCCGCCGACATCGGCACCGGCGCCCGTACCGCCCTCTGGCTGCTCGCCGCCGACGAGCTGGCGGTGCCGCCGGAGCGCGTGGCGATCGAGGTCGGCGACACCGAGCTGCCCGAGGCGCCGGGCGCGGGCGGCTCCACCGGCACCTCCTCCTGGGGCTGGGCGGTCCACTCCGCCTGCGCGGCCCTGCGCGCCAGGATCCGCGACGAGTACGGCGGCACCGTCCCGGCCGGCGGGGTCGAGGCGTACGTCGACACGACCGAGGAGATCGCCCGCCAGGAGAAGCTCTCCCGGTACGGCTTCGGCGCGCAGTTCGCCGAGGTCCGGGTCGACCCGGAGACCGGCGAGGTACGCGTCGGCCGGCTGCTCGGGGTCTTCGCGGTGGGGCGGATCGTCAATCCGGTCACCGCCCGTTCGCAGCTCATCGGCGGGATGACCATGGGACTGTCGATGGCGCTGCACGAGGAGGGTCAGCTCGATCCCCGGGTGGGGACCTGGGTCAACCAGGACCTGGCCGAGTACCACATCCCGACCTGCGCCGACGTGGAGCGGATCGAGGCGTACTGGGTCGAGGAGGAGGACCGGCGGGTCAACCCGATCGGGGTCAAGGGGATCGGCGAGATCGGCATCGTCGGTACGGCGGCGGCGATCGCCAGCGCGGTGTACCACGCGACCGGGACCCGGGTGCGGGAGCTGCCGATCCGGCTGGACCGGCTGCTACGCCCCGCCGCGAGCTGAGACCTGTGCCGCTGGCCCGCGGGTCAGCGGCACAGGCCGACGGTGCGTCGGATCCCGGTGGCTGTGGTCAGGCCGGAAGGTTCACCTGCGCCGGGGCCGACCGGTGGGTGGTGGTGCCGTCGCCCAACTGTCCCGAGGTGTTGTCGCCCCAGCACCACAGGCCGCCGTCGGTACGGAGCGCGCAACTGTGGTAGGTGACGGCGAAGTCGTTGGTCCAGGTGGTGGCGGTGCCGACCCGGGTGGGGACGTACCGGTGGGTGGTGGTGCCGTCGCCCAACTGTCCCGAGGCGTTCTTGCCCCAGCACCACATGCTGCCGTCGGTGCGGGTCGCGCACGACGAGTCGAGGCTCGCGCCGGCCCGGGTCCAGGTGGTGGCGGTGCCGACCTGGATCGGACTGGTCTGGTACGCCACGCTGACGCCCAGTTGCCCGTACCCGTTCTCGCCCCAGCACCACAGGGTCCCCTCGGTGCGGACGGCGCAGGTGTGGGCGTATCCGGCCGTCACGCCCGTCCAGGCGGTGGCGGTGCCGACCTGCGTGGGCGTCGCCTTGTAGCTCAGGATGCCGAGACCGAGCTGTCCGTTCGAACTGTCACCCCAGCACCACAGGGTGCCGTCGGTACGGGTGGCGCAGGTGTGCGCGTAGCCGGTGGTGACGCTGGCCCAGTTGGTCGCCGTGCCGACCTGTACCGGGGCGGCCACGATGTACGGGGAGCTGCCGACACCGAGCTGCACGTTACGGTTGAAGCCCCAGCACCAGAGGGTGCCGTCGGTCCGGACGGCGCAGGTGTGACTGTCGCCGGCGCTGACGCTGGCCCAGCTGGTGGCGGTGCCGACCCGCACCGGCGTGGTCCGGTTCGTGGTGGTCCCGTCGCCGAGCTGGCTCCTGCTGTTGCTGCCCCAGCACCACAGCGTCCCGTCCGTCTGTACCGCGCAGGTGTGGCTCGTGCCGGCGTCGGCGCTGGCCCAGGTGGTGGCGGTGCCGACCCGTACCGGGGCGGTCCGGTTCGTGGTGGTCCCGTCGCCGACCTGGCCGCTGCGGTTGCTGCCCCAGCACCACAGTGCCCCGTCGGTACGGATCGCGCAGGTGTGTCCGTTACCCACGGCGACGCGGGAAGGCGCCGCGGCGGCCAGCGAGACGTGGGCCGAGCCACGTCCGGCGAGGTTGACGCCCGCGTTGGCCGGCCCCGCCGTGGGTCCACTCGCGAGCGCGGTGGTTGCGGCGCACAGCGCCGCCGCGGCGATGATGGTTCTCGTCGAACGCCGCCACCGAGTCCGCAGCCGGCCGTCCTGATGTTCGCTCATGTACCGTTCTCCCCAAATGACGTCGATGCCCAAGCAGTGGTGGCGGCGTTGCCCTGCTGGTGGGCGGCCAGCGAATCAACATTTCATAGCATCGATTAATGCAATTGGCTAGCGTCAATGTATAACTGCGTGGTCGGCTCGGCGGATGTCCAGGTGCGTGCCATCTCGCGGTAACCCTGCGTCGTGGTCGGGGTAGCCGGGCGGCGGATGGTAGGGCTGGCGGGATGGCACCGGGCGGCCACGGCGGGCAGAGTCGGGGGCGTGACTACGCAGATGCAGACCGCCGGGGGCAAAGGCGCTCCGGCGCGGGTGCGCTGGCTGGCCGGTCTGGCGGTGGCGGCGTTCGCCGCCGCGACGGTGAACGTCGTCGCCCAGTCGATCGGCCACTACCACTGGTGGGCCGGCTTCGTCCTGATCCCGGGAGCGCTGATCGCGGCCGCCGGCGCGCCGCTGTTGATCCGCGCCGGCGGGCCGGCGTTCGGCGGGTACCTGGTGACCTGCGTCGGGGCGTTGGTCTTCACCGTGGGGACGCTGCTCATGCTCGGCGCGATGGGGGAGGGCTGGCCCTTCATGATCATCCTGCCGTCGCTGGCCGTGACCGGCACCTACGGCTGGCACCCGGCGCATCCGCTCGCGCGGGGGCTGCACCGCACCGTCGCCACGCTGGCGCTCGGTGGCGCGCTGCTGGGGGTGACGTTCCTGCTGATGGGCGCCGGGGCGATCGACTTCGGCCGTACCGACTGGTGGGGCGGGTTCATGATGCTGGCCGGGGTCATCGTCGCCGGCAACGCGCTGGAGCTGGTCCGGCACCGCATCCCGTACCGGCTCCAGGCGATCACGCTGCTGATCGGGCCGGCCCTCTTCACGTTCCTGCTCGGGCTGCGCTTCCTGCGCGGCGACTGGCCGTACTGACGGCGCCGCCGGACGCCGGCCCGCGTCCGGTGGCGGTCCTGCCCGGGCGGTGGCGCCGGGGCGTGCGGCGCGCCGGGACGGGCGGTGGCCGGCGCGGTCGCGAGCGCCGGCCACCCGTACGCCGTCAGCGGCGCGGGATCGGCCCGGTACCGGTGCCGGGGCCCGTCGGCCGGCGCGGAATTCCGGTCTGCAGCCGGGCCGCCACGTCCTCGCGCAGCGACGGCAGCTGCGGGTAGAACAGGTCGCCCGGGCACTGGGTGACGTTCCAGTCGCGGTGGCCGGGGATGCTCTGTACGGTCCTGGTGGCGCCGCTGACCGGGTTCACGAAGTTCACCACGGCCCGCGGGTCCAGCTGACAGACCCGGGCCAGCGAGGCGAGGACCGTCGTCAGCGCCTCCCGGGCGGCGGCGGTGGGCAGCTGCGAGGTGAAGTCGCCGAGCAGGCAGATGCCGATGTTGCCGGAGTTCCAGCCCTCGGCGTGCGCGGCGGTGGCCATCTGCGGCCGGCCGTCCGGGCCGGGGACACCGCCGAAGACCGGAACGCCGTCGGTGCCGGTCCAGCGCCCCTCGTAGACCCGACCGGCCTCGTCGATGACCAGGTGGTAGCCGATGTCGCCCCAGTCCTTGGTGATGGTCTGGTCGTAGTAGATCGTGCGGATCGTGCCCGCGGGGTCCGGGTGGTTGTTCACCCCGCCGCCCTCGTGGTGCACGGTGATGGTCTGCACCGGGTAGTACGTCGGCGGGAAGAGCTCGTCGCCGGTGTCCGGGTCGAAGCGCAGGGACTCGTCCGCGCCCCAGGCCGCCCGGGAGAAGTAGGGCACCGGGCAGCTGCCCCCGCCGGGCAGCGGCATCGAGTCCGCGGGGGCGGCGACCGCCAGCGCGCTCGCCGACGCATCCACCGTGCCCAGCTCGGTGACCTGGGCGGTCCCCTCGCCGGCCACCCACACCTCGTAGCCCTCGGCGGCCGGCGCGGAGAGTCGGGCGCTCCTGGTCCGCTCCTCGGCACCGGTGGCCACGTCGCCCCGGCCGCCGGCGCAGTCCTCCACCACCGTCGTCCACGCGCTCCACCCGTTCGCGGTGCGCCACCGGACCTGGGCGGCCGGTCCCTGCCAGCTCACCGCCAGGCTGTTCAGCCGGAACTCGGTCCGCTCCACGAGCAGGCGCCCGCCCCGCAGGCTGCGGCGGGCGGCCTCCGGTACCGGGATCGGCCGCGGGGCGGCCTGGGCTGCCGTCGCGGTCGCCGTCGTCGCCGCCGCGAGCGGAACCACCGCGCCGATGGCCGTCCCCGCCCCCACGGCCAGCACTCTTCGCCGAGAAACCACGAATCCTCCCCCAAGAAATGGGCCGTGAGCTCACGGCCGACCGTGACCATAACGGATCCACCCTGCCAGCGGCTGTCGCGAACGTTGCGTCGCCGGCCGCGCGGGGTCCCCGCGAAAGTTCCCTGCAAGAATCCGGCCCCCGGCGGCATTACCTGGTGACGGCGACAGTCGCTTTCGCGGTGCGAGCGGAGGAGCACGAGCCAGTGACGGAACGAGATGCGCAGGCCCGGTTCACCGACTGGTACGCGGCACACCGGGCACAGGTGTACGCATACGCGGTGAGCCGGGCCGGCCGGCAGTACGCGGACGACGTGGTCAGCGAGACCTTCCTGATCGCCTGGCGGCGGCTGGACGCGGTCCCCGCGGACCCGCTGCCGTGGCTGCTCGGGGTGGCCCGCAACGTGGTGCGCGACCGGTACCGGGACGAGGTGCGGCGGCTGGCGACCGGGAGCGCGATCGGCGTACCGAGGTCGGGGGCCACCCAGGTCGCCGCCCAGTTCACGTACCGGATCCAGACGCCGAACGGGCCGATCGGCGGTGGGCAGTCGGGGCGGACGTTCGACGACGTCCGCACCGGACAGCTCGGCGGTACGACCCCGGTGCCCGGTTTCCACTCCTCCGTCGACGGGCTCTGGGCCCAGGTGGGCGCCGACGGTGACGCGAGCGGGAGCCCGAACACGTACTCGGTCAGCCACCACGAGGCGGGTCGAATGATCTCCGGCTACCGGCGGCAGGTCGCGCCGGCGGAGCTGGCGACGATCGAGACCCGGACCGTGTCCGGCGAGGATCCCGCCCTGACCGGTGGCTGGTACGCGGTCAACCGGGTCCCCGGCGAGCCGGGGACCGGCCAGGTGGTGCTGATGGGGGCGGCGTTCCCGCTGCCCGCCACCCGCACCCACTACGTCAACACCGACGGTGGGCTCCAGTGGCGGGCGGTCGGCCGGATGTTCTGGACCGACCCGGCCAACGGAGACCAGTGGTCCTGGTGGGGCGTGCTCGGGCCGTGGACCGGCTACCAGGCCGGCCGTACCTACCGGGAGACCTGGGGTGCGGCGGTCGCGGGCCCGGTCCTGCCCGGTCCGGAGGACTGGGGCATGGGCGCCGCGCGCGGCGGCGACGTGGTGGCGGTGCGGCTCTCCCCGTACGGGGACGGCGCCGGACGCCCCGGCCGGGAGATCGGCGAGGGCACCACGCTGCTCTACCGCGACGGCGTCAAGGTCGGTGAGAGCCGGGTCGCGGGGCAGGGCGAGTTCACCGTCCCGGCGGCGCCGGCAACGCCGCTCCGGCCGGCCGCGAGTTCCCGGTGCCGGTGACGGCGAGCCCGAACCCGGGCGCCCAGGTGGGTAGGTTGCGGGAGCTGGCGGTCGAGGCGTCGTACGACGACGGGGCGACCTGGAACCGCGTGCCGGTACGCGACGGCGCGGCCCGGGTACGTCATCCGGCCGGCGCCGGGTTCGTCTCGCTGCGCGCCACGGCGGCCGACGGCGCGGGCAACACGGTCCGGCAGACCGTCGTCCGCGCCTACCGGTACGGCCCGGCGTAGTCGCGCCGGCGGTCCCGGTGGGCCCCTCGTCGTCGTCGCTCGCGCCGACGACGAGGGGCCGTTCCCCATCCGGGGCGCCTCGGTGCCGCCCGCCGGGTGGGCTGACCGGCGGCTCAGAACGCGCAGGCGACCACGAGTTCCTCGGTCCGGCCCGGCAGGTAGTCGAGCTTGGCGATCCGTCCCGCCGCCCGCAGGTCGCCGGCGACCAGGGCCAGCCGCTCCAGCATCGTCGCCGGCCCGAGCACCTCGGCCAGCGGCACCTCGGCGCGCATCGACAGCCTCCGCTCCGACTTGGCCCGGCGCACCTGCGTCAGCGCCGCGCCCGCCAGCTCCAGCAGCTCGGGGTCACCGTCCCCGGCCGCCCGCTCCAGTTCGTACCGGGTCGGCCACGGCGAGCGGTGCACCGAGCCGTACCGCCACCAGGACCAGACCTCCTCGGTGACGTACGGCAGGAACGGCGCGAACAACCGCAGCTGCGCCGAGAGGGCGGTGGCCAGGGCCGCCCGGGCCGACTCGGCGGCGGCCCCAGAGCCGTACGCCCGCTCCTTCACCAGCTCGATGTAGTCGTCGCAGAACCGCCAGAAGAACCCCTCGGTCGCGGCCAACGCGGCCGTGTGGTCGTACGCGTCGAGGGCGGCCGTCGCGGTGGCGACCACGCCCGAGAGCCCGGCGAGCATGGAGCGGTCCAGCGGCTCGCCGACCTCGGCCCGCAGCGCGTCGGCGGCGCCCAGCCCGAGCGCGAACTTGGACGCGTTGAGCAGCTTCGTCGCCAGCCGCCGACCGACCCTGATCTGCGCCGGGTCGAAGGCCAGGTCCGTGCCGGGCCGCCCGTTCGCCGCCCAGTAGCGCACCGCGTCGGAGCCGTTCTCGACCAGCAGCCCCATCGGGGTGACCACGTTCCCCTTGGACTTCGACATCTTCTTGCGGTCCGGGTCGAGGATCCAGCCCGAGAGGACCGCGTCCCGCCAGGGCAGCACGCCGTGCTCCAGGTGCGCGCGGACCACGGACGAGAAGAGCCAGGTACGGATGATCTCCTGCCCCTGCGGGCGCAGGTCCATCGGGAAGACCCGGGCGAACAGGTCCGGGTCGGTCTCCCAGCCGCTGACGATCTGCGGCGTGAGCGAGGAGGTGGCCCAGGTGTCCATCACGTCCGGGTCGCCGATGAAGCCGCCCGGCCGGCCGCGCTGGGACTCGTCGTACCCGGCCGGCGCCTCGGACGACGGGTCGACGGGGAGTGCCGACTCCTCCGGCGTGAGAGGCTGTGCGTAGTCCGGCTCGCCAGTGTCGTCGAGCCGGTACCAGACCGGGATCGGCACGCCGAAGAAGCGCTGCCGGCTGACCAGCCAGTCACCGGTGAGCCCGCCGACCCAGTGGTCGTACCGGTGCCGCATGTGTGGCGGCACCCAGTTCAGCTCGCGCCCCCGGGCCAGCAGCGCCTCCCGCAGCTCCGCGTCGCGACCGCCGTTGCGCAGGTACCACTGCCGGCTGGAGATGATCTCCAGTGGGCTGTCGCCCCGCTCGTAGAACTTGACCGGGTGGGTGACCGGCCGCGGCTCGCCGAGCAGCGCGCCGGACTCGGCGAGCAGCTCCACGATCCGGCGCCGGGCCGCGTTCACCGCCCGCCCGGCCACCTCCGCGTAGGGCTCGGCGGGCACCCCGTCCGGCGGCGACGGCAGCAGCCGGCCGTCCCGGCCGAGGATCACCCGGGTCGGCAGCCGCAGCTCCCGCCACCAGGTCACGTCCGTGAGGTCGCCGAAGGTGCAGACCATCACCACACCGGTGCCCTTGGTCGGCTCGGCCAGCGAGTGGGCGTAGATCGGCACCTCGACGCCGAAGAGCGGGCTCCGGGCGACGCCGCCGACCAGCCCCGCGTACCGCTCGTCGTCGGGGTGGACGACCAGCGCCACGCAGGCCGGCAGCAGCTCCGGCCGGGTGGTGTCGATCTCGACGGTGCCGCCGTCGGGCGCGGGGCCCGCGGGTCCGCCGCGCACGAGGGCGAACGCGATCCGGTGGTACGCGCCGGGCCGCTCCCGATCCTCCAGCTCGGCCTGGGCCACGGCGGTGGCGAAGCCGACGTCCCAGAGGGTCGGCGCCTCCGCCGTGTACGCCTCGCCCCGGGCCAGGTTGCGCAGGAACGCGCGCTGCGAGACGGCCTGCGCGTGCCGCCCGATCGTGGTGTACGTCAGCGACCAGTCCACCGACAGCCCGAGCCGCCGCCACAGCGCCTCGAAGACCTGCTCGTCCTCGGCGGTCAGCCGGCCGCACAGCTCCACGAAGTTGCGCCGCGAGATGGAGATCGGGTTCTTGCGCGCCTCGGCGTTCACCGGTGCGGCCGGCGGCTGCCAGTCCGGGTCGTACGGCAGCGACGGGTCGCAGCGCACCCCGTAGACGTTCTGCACCCGGCGCTCGGTGGGCAGCCCGTTGTCGTCCCAGCCCATCGGGTAGAAGACGGTCCGCCCGCGCATCCGCTGAAAGCGCGCGACGATGTCGGTGTGGGTGTACGAGAAAACGTGCCCCATGTGCAGTTCGCCCGATACGGTCGGCGGCGGGGTGTCGATCGCGTACACGTCCGCCCGGTTCCTCGACCGGTCGAACGCGTACGTGCCCTCCTCCTGCCAACGCCGCGCCCAGGTCTCCTCGATGCCGTCCAGGGTGGGACGCTCGGGGATACCGGCGCGGGCGGTCCTCGCCGTATCAGTCATGGGTCGATGCTAGAGGCGCTTTCCCCGACGACACGAACGAGTTGGCCGATCCGTCGCCGGCTCGGGTGCCGCTCGCGGCGGCGGGGATGACCCCGGCGGGCGCCGCTCAGACCAGGGAGTCGAGCCACTGCTGGTGCAGGGCCGCGTAGCGACCGCCGCCGGAGATCAGGGCCGCGGGCGCGCCGTCTTCGACCACGCGTCCCGCGTCGAGCACGAGCACCCGGTCCGCGATCTCCACGGTGGAGAGCCGGTGCGCGATCACGATGGCCGTACGGTCGGCGAGGATCGAGCGCAGCGCGTGCTGGACCAGCCGCTCGCTCGGTACGTCGAGCGAGGAGGTCGCCTCGTCCAGGATCAGTACGGTCGGGTCGGCCAGGAACGCGCGGGCGAAGGCGACCAACTGCCGCTGCCCGGCGGAGAGCCGGCCGCCGCGCCGGTGCACGTCGGTGGCGTACCCGTCGGGCAGGGCGGCGATGAACTCGTGCGCCCCGATCGCGCGGGCCGCCGCCGCCACCTCCTCGTCCGAGGCGTCCGGCCGGCCGAACCGGATGTTGTCCGCGATCGAGCCGGCGAAGAGGTGGTTCTCCTGGGTCACCATCACGACCGCCCGGCGCAGGTCGGCGTCGCGCAGGTCGCGCAGGTCCACCCCGCCGAGGGTGACGGCGCCGGCGCTCGGGTCGTAGAAGCGGGAGACCAGCTTCGCCACCGTCGACTTGCCGGCACCGGTCGCCCCGACCAGCGCCACGGTCTGCCCGGCCGGGATGTGCAGGGTCAGCTCCGGCAGGATCGGCGCGTCGGGCCGGTAGCCGAAGCGGACCCCGCGGAAGTCGATCGCGCCCCGCCGCGGGCCGGTCGGCAGCGGGAGCGGGCGGCCCGGCTCCGCCACCCCCGGCTGCTCGTCGAGGACCCCGGCGAGCTTCTCCAGCGCCGCGGTGGCCGACTGCAGCGCGTTGTAGAACTGGCTCAGCTCCTGCATCGGCTCGAAGAACCGGCGCAGGTAGAGCAGGAACGCGGCGAGCACCCCGATCTCGGTGTGCCCGCCCAGCACCCGCCATCCGCCGTACGTCAGGACGACCGCGATCGTCACGTTGCCGATCACCTTGATTCCCGGCGAGTACGTGGCGATGAGCCGGAAGGCCCGCAGGTTCGCCCGCCGGTGGTCGTCGTTGACGGCCGCGAAGATCTGCTGGTTGCGGGGTTCGCGGCGGAACGCCTGCACCGCGCGGATCCCGCCGAGCGACTCCACGAAGTGCACGATGACCAGCGCGATCGCCTCGCGGGTGCGGCGGTAGGCGGCGGCCGAGGCGAGCGCGAACCAGCGAGAGAGCCAGAGCAGGAACGGGAACGCCAGCAGGGTGACCCCGGCCAGCGGCGGGTCCAGCCAGAGCAGGATGCCGGCGACCGAGACGATCGACAGCCCGGCCAGGACCAGGTCGTCGATGCCGCCGTCGACCAGCTCCGAGATCGAGTCCATGTCGCTGGTGAGCCGGGCCACCACCCGCCCGGAGGTGTACCGCTCGTGGAAACCGACCGAGAGGCGCAGGAAGTGGTCGTACACCCGGCGCCGCAGGTCGAGCAGGACGGCCTGGCCGACCCGGGCGGAGAGGGTGAGGAAGCCGCGCTTGCCGACGTACTCCGCCGCCGCGGCGACGAGGAAGACGGTGGCGATGGCGGCCAGCGTCGCGTACGAGCCGTCCTCGCGGATCGGCGGGATGGCCCGGTCGATGCCGAGCATGACCAGGTACGGGCCGGCCATGCCGGCGGCGTTCTGCAACAGCAGCAGGAGCACCGTCACCGCGAGCAGCCGCCGGTGCGGCCGCAGCAGCGAGCCGAGCAGCGCCCGGCTGCGCCGGCGCAACCGGGCGGGCGAGCCGGGGGTGGCGGCCTCGGCGCTGGTCCGGTCGGCGTCGGGTTCGGTGGCGAGCCCACGCCAGCGGGTGATGTCGAGGGACTCCGGCGGGCGCTGCCCGGGCGCCCGGCGCTGGCCCGGCACGGCCGGCGGGGGAGCCGGGGCCGCCGGCGCGGACCCGGGCGGGAGCGGCGGGGGTCCGGGCCGGTGCGGCGGGGGCGCCGGTCGCGGGCGCGGGTGGTGGCCCGGGCCGGTCGCGGTGCCGGGGTCGGCGGTGGGTTCGGTGGCGGTCACGAGCGGACGAGTCCGACGTCGTCCGGGCTACCGGCGGTGGCGGAGAGCAGCGCGCGGTACGCCGGCACGGTGGCGAGCAGCTCGGAGTGGGTACCGACGGCCGCGATCCGGCCCCCGGCGAGCAGCGCCACCCGGTCGGCGAGCGCGATGGTCGACGGGCGGTGCACCACCAGCAGTGCCGTGGTCTCCCGTAACAGGTGACCCAGGGCCCGCTCGACCAGCGCCTCGGTGTGCACGTCCAGCGCCGAGAGCGGGTCGTCGAGCACGAGCACCCGGGGTTGGCCGAGCACCGCCCGGGCCAGCGCGATCCGCTGCCGCTGCCCGCCGGAGAGCGACAGCCCTTGCTCGCCGACCCGGGTGGCCAGGCCCCAGGGCAGGTCGTGCACGAAGTTGGCCTGGGCCACGTCGAGGGCGGCGCAGACCTCCTCCTCGCTCGCGTCGGCGCGGCCCAGGGTGAGGTTCTCCCAGATCGACATGGAGAAGAGGGTGGGCTCCTCGAACGCGACGCCGACCACCCGCCGCAGCGACGCGAGCCGGACGTCGCGGATGTCCCGGCCGTCCAGGGTGACCCGCCCGGCGGTGACGTCGTGCAGCCGGGGCACCAGCGAGAGCAGGCTGGTCTTGCCGCTGCCGGTGGCGCCCACGACGGCGAGCGTCTCGCCGGGGCGGACGACCAGGTCGACGCCGGCGAGCACCGGCGGGCCACCGGGGTAGCCGAACTCGACGCCCTCGAACCGCAGCGCGCCGTCGACGTCGGAGCCGACCAGGGGTACGGCCGCCGGCCGGTCGACGACGGCCGGTTCGGTGTCGAGGACCTCCAGCACCCGGTCGGCGGCGGTCGTCGCCTCCTGGGCGTTCGCGATGATCCAGCCGAGCGACTCGATCGGCCAGATGAGCATGAGCTGGAGCGTGACGAACGCGACCAACTCGCCGATGGTCAGCGCGCCGTGTGCCGCCGCCACGGCGCCGGCGACCAGCACCACGGCGAGGGTGAGGTTCGGTACCAGGTCGAACAGCGCCGAGGTGCGGGCGAGCAGCCGGTTCTTGCCGATCGCGGTGTCGTGCAGCTGCCGGGTGCCGGCGGCGAAGCGCGCCGCCATCTGCGGCCGGCGGCCGAACGCCTTGACGGTGCGCAGCCCCTGGGCCGACTCCTCGACCAGCGTGGCGACGTCGCCCAGCTCGTCCTGCATCCGCCGGGAGGCGATCAGGTACGTCCGGGTGAACCGGCGGCTGACCAGGAAGAGCGGTACGGCGCTGGTCGCCACGAGCAGCCCGAGTACGGGGTGCAGCCCGATCAGCAGCACCGTGACGGTGAGGTAGGTGGCGGTGTTGACGATCATGAAGATCAGCCCGAAGGAGAGGAACCGCCTGATCACCGAGAGGTCGATGGTGGCCCGCGAGAGCAGCTGCCCCGACTGCCAGCGGTCGTGGAAGCCGACGTGCAGCCGTTGCAGCTGCGCGTAGAGGTCGTCCCGGATGGTTGCCTCCATCCCGACCGCCAGGGACGACTGGACCCAGCGCCGGATGAAGATCAGAAATGCCTCGACGAGCCCCAGCAGCAGCGCCAGCCCGCCGAGCCAGAACAACCCCTCCCGGTCCCGCGCCGCGATCGGGCCGTCCACCACCTGCCGGATCACCAGCGGGATGCCGATGCCCGCGGCGGTGGCGGCGAACGCGGCGACCAGCAACCAGCAGAGTTGCCAGGCGTACGGGCGGACGTAGCGCCGCAGGCGCCACAGGCTGGTCAGGGGGTGCGGGCGGGCGGTCGGGCGCGGCGAGGGGTCACGATCCGCGGGCACCCCTCGACGGTATCGGCAAATTGCTATTAGTAAGAGTCAGCTTGCCGTCACCGCGCCTCGTGCCCGAGAAGCCACTTTTTCACGTCGAGACCCCAGCGGAAGCCGCCGAGCCCGCCGTCGGTACGCAGCACCCGGTGGCACGGTACGAAGAGCGCGATGCCGTTGCGGGCGCAGGCCGCGGCGGCGGCGCGGACCGCCCGGGGCTGGCCGGCCAGCGCCGCGAAGCCGGTGTACGTGACCGGCTCGCCCGCCTTGACCTCGCGGAGCACCCGCCAGGCCCGGCCCATGAACTCGCCGCCGGTGTGCTGCTCGACCGGGACCTCGTCGATCGCCGTCAGGTCACCATCCAGATAGGACCTGACCGCGCGGGTGATCGGGCCGAGGTCCGCGCGGGGCAGCACCGGGCCGGCCAGCGACGGGTGGATCCGGGCCGCCAGCACGTCGGCGTCGGCGGTGAAGCCGGCGGCGCGGACCACGCCCTCGCCGGTGGCGAGGACGGTCAGCGGGCCGGCGGGGGTGTCGAGGGTGCCGCGGTACAGGTTGGTCATGAGGCTCTCCAGAGTCTGATCACGGAGTACGAGCGCCAGGGCCGCCAGGCGGTCGCGTGTTCTTCCAGGGCTTTCGGGTCGCCGGGCAGGCCGAGCGCCGTCGCGCCGCGCCGGACCGCCAGGTCACCGGAGAGGAACGTGTCGGGGTCGCCGAGGCCGCGCAGGGCGACGTACCCGGCGGTCCAGCCGCCGATGCCGGGCAGCGCCGTCAGGCGCCGGACGAGCTCGTTGCGGTCCCCGCCCGGGTCGAGGTCGAGCTCCCCGGCGGCGACGTGCCGGGCGACGGTACGGATCGTCTCGCGCCGCGCGACCGGCATGGCGAACACCGCGTCGGGCAGCGCCGCCACCTCGGCCGCGGTCGGGAAGGTCCCGAGCCGGTCGGCCGGCGCCCCGGCGGCGTCCTCGCCCTCCCGGGCGGCGCGGGCGGCCGGGTTCTCGGCGTCGTCGGTCCCGCGGGCGGTCGGGTCCTCGGGGGCGCCGGCCGCGCGGGCGGTCGGGTCTCCGGCGTCGCCGGCCGCGCGCGCGGCGGCGGCGAGACGGCTGAGCACGGTGCGGGCCCCGGCGACGGAGACCTGCTGCCCGACGATCGCGCGGACCACCATCTCGAAACCGTCCACGGCCCGGGGCACCCGTACGCCGGGCTCCTTGCGTACCGCCTCGGCGAGCGCCGGGTCCGCGCCGAGGGTCGCGTCGATCGCCTCCGGGTCGGCGTCCAGGTCGAGCAGCCGCCGGCAGCGCGCCACCGCCGGCGCCAGGTCCCGCACGTCGGTCAGGCGCAGCGTGGCGGCGACGTACTCCGGCAGCGGCGTCAGGGCGACCTCGGCCGGTCCGTGCGGCAGGCGCAGGCCCCGGCGGTACGTCCCGTCGCGCAGCTCCTCCACGCCGGGGATCGCGCGCAGCGCGAGGAAGTCGAGCAGCGCGCCGGCGTGCAGGGGCGGGCGGTACGCGAGCCGGAGGCTGATCGTGCCCGCCCCGTTCGCGGCCGGCCGGCCCCGGACGCCGGCCCGCAGCTGGGACGGCGCCGCCGCGTACACCTCCCGGATCGTGTCGTTGAACTGCCGCACGCTGCCGAAGCCGGCGGCGAAGGCGATCTCCGCGAGACCGAGGTCGGTCGTCTCGACCAGGATGCGGGCGGTCTGCGCCCGCTGCGCCCGGGCCAGCGCCAGCGGCCCGGCGCCCAGCTCGGCGGTGAGCATCCGGTGCAGGTGCCGCTCGGTGTAGCCGAGGCGGGCGGCGAGCCCGGGCACCCCGTCCCGGTCGACCACGCCGTCGGAGATCAGCCGCATCGCCCGGCCGACCACGTCCGCGCGGACGTCCCACTCGGGGGAGCCGGGGGCGGCGTCCGGGCGGCAGCGCCGGCACGCCCGCAGGCCGGCCCGCTGGGCGGCCGCCGCGGACGGGAAGAATCGGACGTTCTCCCGTTTCGGGGTGGTAGCGGGGCAGGACGGGCGGCAGTAGATGCCCGTCGACGTGACGCCGGTGTAGAACCAGCCGTCGAAGCGCTGGTCGCGGCTGTCGACTGCCCGGTAGCAGCGTTCGAAGTCCAGCTCCATGTGGCAATCGTGCCCCGCCACGGTACCGGTGGCTCGCGGAAATCGGACGTCACCGTACGGCGATGTGCCCGTCGACCACGGAGGGTGACAGCGCGACGTCGGCGGGTCGTCGTGACCATTCCGATACCGGATTGAAGCCCGAGCGATGCCTGGTTGACGCCGATTTGTGGCCTGCTGATCAGCGCTCCGCGAGGTGCTGGGCAACACAGAGTGATCTGCGTCGTCCGGTGCTTGACATCGTTGACAACGCGCTCGGTCGAGAGCACTGTGACTTGCTGCAACACAACGTGAAACAGCTCCGTATCACCACCATGCATGAACCGAAATGAGGGGACGATGCGCTTTACGCGACGCACCGCGCTCGCCGTCGTCGGCGTCGCGGCCCTGTTGGCGCCGGCTGCCTGTGGCAGCGGGGACGACAGCGGCGGCAGCGGCGGTAAGAATGTCGAGGTCTTCACCTGGTGGGCGGATGGTGGTGAGAAGGCCGGTCTGGACGGACTGGTCAGCACCTTCGGTACCGCCTGCCCCGACTACACGTTCGTCAACGGGGCGGTGGCCGGCGGCGCCGGCGCCAACGCCAAGCAGGTACTCGCGTCCCGGCTCCAGCAGGGCGACCCGCCGGACACGTTCCAGGCGCACGCCGGTGCCGAGCTGCAGGACTACATCAACGCCGGGCAGATCGAGGACCTGAGCGCCCAGTACAAGGAGTGGGGCCTCACCGAGGCGCTCCCGAAGGGCCTGCTCGACAACCTGACCGTCGACGGCAAGATCTACTCGGTGCCGTCGAACATCCACCGCGCCAACGTGCTGTGGAGCAACAAGAGCGTCCTGAGCAAGGCCGGTATCACGAGCGAGCCGAAGAGCCTGGACGAGCTCTTCGCCAACCTCGACAAGCTCAAGAACAGCGGCGTCGCGGCGCCGCTGGCGGTCGGCAAGGACTGGACCCAGCTGATGCTGCTCGAGTCCGTCCTGATCACCGACCTCGGCCCGGAGAAGTTCACCGGCCTCTGGAACGGCAGCACCGACTGGAACGGTGCCGACGTCGCCAAGGGCATCGAGGACTTCAAGAAGCTGCTCAGCTACTCGAACAAGGACCGGGACACCTTCGACTGGACCGACGCCGAGAAGCTGGTGATGGACGGCAAGGCCGGCTACCAGCTGATGGGTGACTGGGAGGCCGCCGACCTCGACGCCAAGGGCTTCAAGGACTACGGCTACTCGGTCTTCCCGGGCAACGGCGAGACCTTCCAGTGGCTGGCCGACTCGTTCGTGCTGCCGAAGGGGGCGAAGAACCCCGAGGGCACCAAGTGCTGGCTGAAGACCGTGGGTAGCGCCGAGGGGCAGAAGGCCTTCAACACCAAGAAGGGCTCGATCCCGGCACGTACCGACGCCAACGCGGCCGACTACCCGGCCTACCAGCAGACCGCGATCGCGGCCTGGAAGACGGCGACCCAGGTCCCGTCCTGCGCCCACGGTTCGGCCTGCTCGCAGGGCTTCCAGGGGGCGGCCAACTCCGCGCTCGGCAAGTTCTCCAGCGACCAGAACGTCGGGGAGCTGCAGAAGGCGATGGCGGCCGGCGCCAAGCAGTTCGCCAAGAAGTAGGAACTACCCCAAATCGCGTGCGGCGGGTCCGGGCCAACCCCAGACCCGCCGCACCGTGGCCGTGGCAGGCGGGGGTCCGCGTCCATGACCGATCTCATCCGCGTACCGCCGCCTGAGGCGGCCCGCAGCACATAGAGGTTCCGATGCGCACTCGAATCAAACGATGGGGACCAGGTCTGCTGCTGATCTCCCCATCCCTGGTCCTGCTGGCGATCTTCGTGTACGGCCTGATCGCCTGGACCGTGAAGGTCTCGCTCTCCGACCAGCACAACGCGCTGGGCTCCAAGGGGTTCGTCGGCCTGCAGAACTACACCGACCTGTTCACCAACGACATCAACGGCCGGTTCGTGCACTCGTTGAAGAATCTGCTGATCTTCACCGTGGTGTTCATGGTCGGCACGATGCTGCTCGGCCTGCTCTGGGCGTTCCTGCTCGAACGCGGCGTGAAGGCCGAGGGCGTGTTCCGGACGATCTACCTGTTCCCGATGGCGATCTCGTTCGTCGCCTCCGGTGTGGTCTGGCGTTGGCTGATGAACTCGGCCCAGGGTGACGACGCCGGCGGCCTGAACTGGATCTTCGGTCAGCTCCACCTCGGCTTCCTCGAAACCAAGTGGTGGACCGACCCGAACTGGGGCATGGCGGCGATGGCGGTACCGGCCATCTGGCAGCTCTCCGGGTACGTCATGGCGCTCTTCCTGGCCGGCTTCCGCGGCATCCCGCAGGAGCTGCGCGAGGCGGCGGTGATGGACGGTACGAGCACCTACCAGCTGTACCGGCACGTGCTCTTCCCGCAGCTGACCCCGGTCGCGCTCTCCGCGCTGATCATCGTGGGCCACATGTCGATGAAGATGTTCGACCTGATCATGTCGGTCTCGGGCGCCCAGTGGCTGACCGAGGTCCCGGCGGTCTACGTCTGGCAGAGCCTGCTCACCAGCGACTACGCCAAGGCCGCGGCGATCTCGGTGATCCTGCTGCTGCTCGTGGCGATCGTGATCGTGCCGTACCTCATCCACACCACCAGGGCGGAGCGACGCTCGTGACCACGACAACCACCGCGCCGCCGCCACCCCGGGCGGTCGTGCCGGCCGCGAGCCGCAAGCGCGGCCGGGACCTGACGGCCACGTCGGTGCTCGGCCGGACGGTCAAGTACGCGATCCTGATCCTCTTCCTGATCATCGTGCTGATGCCGGCGTACGTCCTCGTCGTCACGAGCTTCAAGTCGGGTTCCGAGATCGGGGTGACCGGTCAGTGGAACCTGCCGAAGGTCTGGACGACCGCGTCGTGGGGCAAGGCGTGGGACGCGCTCGGACCGTCGTTCCTGCGTACGTTCGAGCTGGCGATCCCGGTCGCGCTGATCTCGTCGATCATCGGCTCGGCCAACGGGTTCGTCCTGTCCCGCTGGCGCTTCCCCGGCGCGGACGTGGTCTTCACGCTGATCCTGTTCGGCATGTTCATCCCGTACCAGGCCGTGATGATCCCGCTGCGGGACATCGTGACCGCGATGAACATCCAGCCGGGCATCCCGACGCTGGTCTTCGTGCACTGCGTCTACGGCATCCCGATCTGCACGCTGATCTTCCGGAACTACTACGCCACCACGGTGCCGGAAGAGCTGATCGAGGCCGGGCGGGTCGACGGGGCGGGCCTGCTGCGTACCTTCTTCTCGCTCATCCTGCCGATCTCGATCCCCGGCTTCGTGGTGACCGTGATCTGGCAGTTCACCTCGGCCTGGAACGACTACCTGTTCGCGATCTTCCTCTCGAACACGCGGAACGGGCCGATCACCATCGCCCTGAACGCCTTGGCCGGCGCGCAGTCGCCCGACTACGCCGCCTCGATGGCCGGAGCGTTGATCACCTCGTTGCCGACCCTGGTCGTCTACGTGGTGCTCGGCCGGTGGTTCATCGGCGGTCTGATGGCCGGCTCCGTCAAGAGCTGACCCACCGGACCCCCGGCCCGCACCCGGGCAGGCCCCCGCCCCGCCGATCTAGGGCAAATCGTCGTGATTAGAGATCAACTCACGACGATTCTCCCTAGATCGGCGGGGCGGCGCCGTTGTGGCGGGCGCGCGGGCGGGGCTGGCGGGCGCGGCGGGCCGGTGCCGCGGGTACCTGCGTAGACTGGCCTCCCGTGAGTCTCAGCATCGGCATCGTCGGCCTGCCCAACGTCGGCAAGAGCACCCTGTTCAACGCGCTCACGAAGAACGAGGTGCTGGCGGCGAACTACCCGTTCGCCACGATCGAGCCCAACGTGGGCGTGGTCGGGCTGCCGGACGAGCGGTTGCAGAAGCTCGCCGACCTCTTCGAGTCGCAGAAGGTGGTCCCGGCGCCGGTCTCGTTCGTCGACATCGCCGGCCTGGTCCGGGGCGCCTCGAAGGGGCAGGGCCGGGGCAACGCGTTCCTGGCCAACATCCGCGACGCCGCCGCCATCTGCCAGGTGGTCCGGGCCTTCTCCGACCCGAACGTCGTGCACGTCGACGGCAAGGTCTCGCCCGCCGACGACATCGAAACGATCAACACCGAGCTGATCCTCGCCGACCTGCAGACCGTCGAGAAGGCGCTGCCCCGGCTGGAGAAGGAAGCCAAGCTCCGCAAGGACCGGGCGGCGACCGTGGCGGCCGCCAAGAAGGCCGTCGAGCTGCTGGACAGCGGGGTGACGCTCTACGCCGGCGCCGCGGGCGCCGGCATCGACGTGGCCGAGCTGCGCGAGCTGCACCTGCTCACCACCAAGCCCTTCCTGTACGTCTTCAACGTCGACGAGGCCGAGCTGGGCAACCCCGAGTTCCTGGACGAGCTGCGCCAGCTGGTCGCCCCGGCCGAGGCGGTCTTCATGGACGCCAAGGTCGAGTCGGAGCTGATCGACCTGCCCGAGGAGGAGGCCCGGGAACTGCTGGAGTCGATCGGGCAGCCCGAACCGGGACTCAACCAGCTGATCCGGGTCGGCTTCCGCACCCTCGGGCTGCAGACGTACCTGACCGCCGGGCCCAAGGAGGCGCGGGCCTGGACCGTCCCGGTCGGCGCCACCGCCCCCGAGGCGGCCGGTGTGATCCACTCCGACTTCCAGCGCGGCTTCATCAAGGCCGAGATCGTCTCGTACGACGACCTGATGGCGGCCGGGTCGATGGCCGCGGCCAAGGCCGCCGGCAAGGTACGGATCGAGGGCAAGGACTACGTCATGCAGGACGGCGACGTGGTCGAGTTCCGCTTCAACGTCTGAAGTCAGGGCATTCGGTCACAGAGCGTGGCGGCGTACGGCTGACCTGCGTCCGCTCGTGCCGAATTCCGGATGTCTCCCGTGGCCTCGTCGTGCGGCCACGGGAGATCATCGTGTCAGTCTGTCGCTGTGGCCGTGCGGACTGTTCTGCTCAGTGTCGCCGCGAGTGCGAGGAGCGTGAGCCATCCGGTCAGAACGATGGTCAGGGTCGGCGCTCCGAACAGTGCGATCAAGGCGCCGCTGGCCATGGTTCCAATGGCGGTGGCTCCGCTGGTGAGGGTGTCGATCGCGCTGGTGACTCGGCCACGGAGAGCATCGGGGGTGACGCTGAGTCGGTAGGAGTCGAGGGCGACGTTGTAGATCGGCGACACCACCGACTCAGCGAACGCCACGACCAGAAGCAGCCACCACGTCGGTGCCACCGCGTAGAAGGGGAAGGCTACGGCCTCGACCCACAACATGGCGATGGACAGTTTCCCGAGTGGGAACCGGCGGGTGAGTGCTGGAGCCAGCAGGCTCCCGAGAAGAGCACCGATTGCGGCGCCGGTGAAGACGGTCCCGACCTGTGTGGGGTTCGCGTGCAGGTGCTGAGCGAGCATAATGATCAGGATGTAGCCGGCGCCGTAACGCAGGCTGTCTCCCGCGTCGAGCAGGGCTAGCGTTCGGATCACTGGTTTATGCCACAGCCAGGACAGGCCGTGCCTGATGTCGGCCACGAGCTCGCGCGGAGGCGCCGTAGCCGTGGGTCGTTCCTGCTGGAAGTCGGCACGGATGGCCCGCAGGGTTGCTGCCGAGGCCAGGAACGAGACGGCGTTGAACCCGAACGGGATCATCCGCCCCAGGGCGTAGGCGACGCCAGCCACGGAGGCGCCGACGATCCGGAGCGTGTTGGACGTCGCTCCGACCGCTCCGAGTGCGCTAGGAAGCTGGGCCTTGGTGACGATGTTCGGCAACGCCGAGCTGTTCGCCGCCCCGAACAGCGTGCTGAGCACGCCGTTCGCGACCGCGATGGCAAACAGCTGCGGCATACCGAGTACGCCGGACGCTGCGGCGATGGGAATGGTAGCGGTCAGAGACCCGCGTCCGATTTCGCACCAGATCATCGTGGTCTTGCGATCCCAGCGGTCGACCAGAGCGCCGGCCACGAGTCCGAAGACGAGGTAGACGATGGTCTGGAGGCCGAGCACGATGCCGGCCTGCGTTGATGACCCGGTTAGGGCCACGGTAAGGAGCGGCAGGGCGAGGAACTGAAGCTGGTCGCCTAGTTGGGAGACCAGTCGCCCGCCGAGCAGCAGTCGAAAGTCGGGTTGACGCCACAGGTTGCGAGGCGGCGTCGGGGTGAGGATGTCCATGGTGAAGTCCTGTCGATGGATGCGCCGACACGGCGCGCCGTCACGGGCTCGACAGACACGCGGGTACCGCGTGATGCACGGCATCACGGCGGAAGGGGAATGATCACCGGAAGCCGCCCGAAAAAGGGCAGACTCCACCCGCGTGTCGGAGCGTGACAGCTAGGACTTACGCGGTGAGGACATGCCGGGCACCATACCCCGCAGTCGCGACCACCAGCAAGACGCACTCTTCTGCCGCGATCCGCGCGGCTGTCGACAGCGACCTTGACAGCAACCGGCGTAGACAGAGCCAGGCAGCCTCGACCCATTCACCTATGCTCTGGGCGGGGCAATCGCAGGAGCGTGTAGAGCGCGTACCTGCCCTCTCCGCTGTCCAGGTCGGCCACCTGAAGGTCCCCGACGGGCACGCTGATCCTCTGCCCGCCCGCGCCGCTGCCAGCGTCGATCCACACCCGGACCGTCCCGCTCTTTGGCAGTTCGCGTGGAGCGACGACCAAGATCGTCATGAGGTACCCCTCTCTCGTGCGTGGCGGGCGGCCCCGGGTGGCGGGCCCTTCTCGCCGGTGTGTGCTTCCCACCCGCAACGACCGGGCTTCGTCGGAACGATCGGACCGGTCGCCATGGGCTGGGTACAGAATGTCGTCGGAATGTCGCTGCTTGCGACGGCGCTTGGGGTGACATTCCGACGTCATATGGGGTGACATTCCGGCGACGCTGGCGTTAGGCTCGCCTCGTGACGGTCACTCCAAACGCGACGCTGCGGGCCGTGCGTATGGGCCTGCTCATGAGCCAGGACGACTTCGCCCGCGCGCTTCGGGAGGCCGGCGACCGCGCCGGGGTGCCCAACGACGCCAACAAGCGTCTCGTGCAGCGCTGGGAAGCGGGCGCTATCGCCTCACCGCGACCGGCGTACGCGCGTGCCCTGGAGGCCGTCACGGGTCTGCCGATCGCCTCGCTGGGCTTCACCGTGGCCGTACCGCGGGTTCGTGTCTCGGACGATGGGCAGGGCGGTCACGACCTGGAGGCGCCAGTGGCGGCCACGCCGGTACCGAACGGTGGCCCGGTGCCGCGCACCGCGCCGGTCGGCAACTACTCCGGCGTGTGGCTGTCCCGGTACGAGTACTACAGCTCGGGCCGGAGCGACACGTTCACCGGTCGGCACTTCGTGGTGCTGCTCCAGCACGGCGACCGGCTCACCGTGCGGAGCCTGCCCGGGTCGTCCGACGCGCCGCTCACCATGGACCTGACCGTGGACGGCAATGTCATCACCGGAACGTGGGTCGAACAAACCGCGCCGGAGGGGTACTACCGGGGTGCCCGCTACCACGGCGCGATCCAGCTCCTGGCCGAGCCGACCGGGCGCCGGCTGGCCGGCAAATGGGTCGGCTTCGGCAAGGAGATGGACGTGAACACCGGCCCGTGGGAGCTGGTCTTCCAGGACGCGAGCACGAACAAGGCGACGCTGGCGCGGTACGACCGGCGGCCCGAGCCGGAGTAGGGTTCCGGGCCGCCCGGACACCTCGGAGGCCGGCGCCGACCTACTTCTTCACGAGGTTGCGGAGGGCACCGAGCTTCGCCCGGTTGCTGACGCTCGCGTAGATCTTCTTGTCGGCGCCGGTCAGCACGACGTACGGGCAGCTCCGGTCGTCGCCCGGCATGGGCTTGTCCAGCAGCTTCCGGCCGGTCGCCGCCTCGTACACGCGCAGGTGCCAGTCGGCCCGCAGCAGCGTCAGGGTCTCCGGCCTGGGGTCGTCGTACTTGCAGCTGCGGATCGTCGAGCCGGTGCGGACCCGGTCGAGGCAGGCGACCAGCTGCACCTTGCCCGGATTCTCGGCCGCCCAGGTCTGCTCCACGCTCGACGAGAGGCCCTCGTCGAAGTAGTAGGTACCGTCCTGGTAACGGCCCCCCGATTCGCCGCCGACGAGCAGTACCACCGGATGGGGGGCCTTGCCGGCGCGTTTCGGCAACTGCGGGAAGAAGGTGCTCTCCTCGCAGAGGCTGTCCAGGTCGGAAGTGTTGGTCGGGGGGTACTCGCTGGCCTGCGGCCCCTGCTGTACCGACTCTCCGCCCGCCTCGGGTGCGGCGCTCCCGGTCGGGCCCTGGCCGGCCGTGGGCGATCGCATCCCGCCCGGTGGCGGCGCCTGCGGTGCCCGGTCGGCTTCCGCGGTGTTCGTGCCGCGCAGCAGGAAGAGCCCGCCGACCAGGCCGGAGCAGGCCACCAGCAGCACCACGCCCGTGATCACGGCAGCGATGAGCAGACCGCGGTCGCGGGACGCCGGTGGGGCGGGGCTCTGCCAGGGCTGCGGTCCGAAGGGCGGGGCCACCATGGACGGGCCGGCCGGGTGCGCCCCCGCGAGCGGCGGGTACGGGTCGTAGGCCAGCGTCGGGCTGCTGCCGCCAGCGCCGTCGCCGCCGGCCGGGGCCGGGTCGGGCGCGGGCGGCACGGTCGGAACAGGACCGAACGCGTTTGGCGCTGAAGCCTCCGGCGTCGACGTTGCCGGCGTCGGTGTAGCCGGCGGAGTCGCTACCGGCTCCGCCGTGGATTCCGCGCCCGGATCGGCCCCCGTGCCGGTCATGCTGGATCCCTCTTTCGATCGAAGCGAAGCGCGAATGTATCAGGGCGGTCGCTCGACGTGGGGGTAGTTATCCGGCATCGCGGCAGGGCCCGCGATCGCCGGCGGCGGCTGCGTCGGTTCCCGGGTCAACGCCCGGCCGAGCGCTGCTCGGCGGCCGTCGTCGACCTCGACCAACCCCGTGCGGCATGCGGGAAAGCGGACACCCGGCGCGCGGTTTGCCCTTGGGTGCCGGCGGGGCAATCCGTACGGCAGGACGACGCGACCCGCTTGGGAAGTGGAGGTCACGATGGTCGCCGTACGACTCGCGCAGAACTGGACCGACAGCAGTGGCCGGCAGCACAGCGCGGGCGAACTGGTCTACGTACCCGGTGGGCTGGTGCCGAAGCTGGAGCGTGCCGGTGTGATCGGTTCGCCGGTCGGCCCGGGGCGGGGGCGGTACCTCGGTCTGCCCTGGACCGGCGCCCGCGACGCCGTCTGAGGCCACCGGTAGCCGGCCGGGCGTACCCGGCCGATCGCGCCCCGGACGTTACGCGCCCGGCGCGGAGCGGCGGCGCTGTCCCGGGCCGCCCCGCCCCGGGCGCCCGGGACAACGCCGCCTGCCCCGCCGGCGCTCAGGAAATGTTGTTCAGGATCGTGTTGTGCACGTGATGGCTCTTCTCGTCGCCGCGGAACTCCACCTCGTAGGTGTGCGAGCCGACGTGGATGGCGATCGCACCGCTGGAGAAGAACGATCCGGCCCAGGACTTGTTGCTCACCACGCTGACGCTGCTGATCTTGGAGTACGGGATGCTGGTGATCGCGACCTTTCCGCCGACGAAGGACTTGTCCTGGATCAGCACCCGGCGGTTGGTCAGGCCGATGAAGCCGGTGCCCGCGCCGATGGCGTCGTAGACCGCGATCACCTGTTCCCCGTCGAGCAGCCCGCTCTGGACCTGCTCCAGCTGGCTTTCCTTGTCGTACGTAACGTTCTCGATGACGTCTGACATGTCGCAAAGGTTAGAGTCCGCGCCGGGGCCCCGACGGGCGGGTCCACTTCGGACGGCGCGCCCGGCCCGGGGTAGTTTCGGCGGTTCGGACGCACCGCGTGGTGTCGGCGCCGGCGCGCGGGCGCGGCGTCACGAGATGAAGTGCAGGATGACGTTGTGCGCGTGGTGGCTCTTCTGGTCGCCGCGGAACTCCACCTCGTAGGTGTGCGTACCGACGTGGATGGCGATGGCGCCGGTGGAGAAGAAGGAGCCGCCCCAGGACTTGTTGCTCACCACGCTGACGCTCGTGATCTTCGAGTGCGGGATGCTGGTGATCGCGACCTTCTTGCCGACGAACGACTTGTCCTGGATGATCACGCGTCGGTTGGTCAGCCCGATGAAGCCGGTGCCCGCCCCGATCGCGTCGTACACGGCGATCACCTCTTCGCCGTCGAGCAGCCCGCTCTGGATCTGGCTGAGCTGCTCGCGGCGGTCGTACGTCACGTTGGCCATGCCCCGAGGTTAGGAGCGGGTGTCAAAGCAGCTCCCGCTCCCGGCGAGTGCGTCGAGGGAGGGCCGCCGCCACTGCGATGATCTTCGGTGGCGGAATGGTCACACCCTGTTGATAGCGTGCCGGAACGACGCGGACGACCCGAGGGAGAGACGCGCAGATGAATGACCGGAATCCCGCACTGGCCCGGCTCGACGTGCTGGTCGGCCGCTGGACGGTGCAGCCGAGGGTCGAGGGCGTCGGTCCGGCGTGGACCGGGTTCGCCTGGCGGCACGGCGGCCGTTACCTGGAGCAGGTCGTGGACGTCGACTCGATACCGGCCGGCACGCCGCGGGCATGGCGGGAGAACGCGCCGTTCCCGACGTACGCCGTGATCGGGTTCGACGACGCGACCGACGAGTTCACCATGCTCTACGCCGACGGCCGGGGCGTGCACCGGGTGTACCGGATGACGTTCGCCGGACGGGAGTGGCGGATCTGGCGGGAGGCGCCCGGGTTCAACCAACGCTTCGTCGGCACCGTGACCGCCGACGAGGCCAGCATCGACGCGCGCTGGGAGCGCTCGGAGGACGGCGTGACCTGGGATCTGGACTTCGGCCTGAGCTACGTACGCCAGGCCTGACCGGGGCAGTGACCGGCGTCCCCCGGTCAGGTGGTGTGTTGCAGCACCGAGAGGATCCGAAAGTCCACGGTCGACTGGTCGATCGTGCCGTGCACCGGCGAGTCGCCCATCTCGGTCATGATGCCGCGCGCGCTCGCCTCGGCGTCGGAGACGCTCTCCCAGGCGACGACGTCGACGATCGTGCCGTCCTCGTGTTCGGTGATCCGGCGCCACCGGAAACCGTGCTGGCGCTTCAGGTACGCGTTGATGTCCTCGTTCGCGGCGACGAAGTCGGCGCCGGTCCGCCCGTCGGCCAACCGGAACGTCGTCACTTCCAGCGCCTCAGCCACGTCCGCTCCCCTCCGCGTGTGCTCTCCGCGCGGGTCGGCCCCGGGGTCGGCCCGCGCGGTCCGGCGGACGGCGACGCCTCGACGTCGGCGCCGCCGCGACCGGGATGACTACGTTGACCAGCATAAACACCGCTGGCGGCGGGTTGGGCGAGTGCGCTGCTCGCTGGCAGGGCCGACAGCTCCGCCCCGTCCGCGTCCGGGACGTCCGGCCGTGTCCGAGGGAACGGCGGGCGGGTCCGAGGTCGGAGCGCGGCAGCCGGCCCGGCCCGAGCTGGCCGTAACCGGACACCGCGCCCCCGAACGGGACGCGCAAGCCGGGCGTGGGTGGGGCGCCGCCGCCGAGCGGGGGCGGGCGGCCGGATTGAAGCGCAGCTCAGCGGGTACGCGCGGAACCCGTACGACGAAGGGTGTCTCATGGCGGAACAGCACACGATGCTGCGTTCGATCCACGATCTCGGTCTGGCGGCCTGGTTCGGTGGTTCGCTGATGGGAGCCGTCGGGCTCAACGGCGCGGCGGAGAAGGTCGGTGAGTCGAAGCAGCGGCTCGGAGTGGTCTCCGAGGGATGGGCCAGGTGGACTCCGGTCAACGCGGCGGCGATCGGCGCGCACGTGGTGGGCGCGGCTGGCGAGCTGGTGGTCGAGAGTCCCCGGATGGCCGTCCAGGCCGGCGTGGGCCGGATGAGCGCGATCAAGACCGGGCTCACGGTGGCCGCGCTGGCGGTGACGGGGTACAGCCGGGTCCTCGGTCGGCAGCTCCAGAAGCGCGCCGAGGCGCCGGTGGCGGCCGGTACCGCACCGCATGACGGTACGCCGCCGGACGTCGCCGCCCGGCAGCGGCAGTTGCGGGTGCTGCAGTGGGCCATTCCGGCGCTGACCGGCGGACTGATCATCGTCACCGCGTTCGCCGGGGAGCAGCAGAAGCCGGGACAGTTCTGGCGCGGGGTCAGGGGACGGACCCGCGGACTCGGGACCTCGGGCCGGCGGATGCGCGGGATGGCCGGCAAGGTGATGCCCGGCATGGCGGCGGTCAAGGGGATGCGCGGGATGGCCGGCAGGGCGATGCCCGGCATGGCGGCGGTCAAGGGGATGCGCGGGATGGCCGGCAGGGCCGTGCCCGCGGTGGTCGGACTACGGGTCGGCCGGCAGGCGCTGGCGAAGCTGCGCCACTGACCGCGTCCGGCCCGCTCCACCCCGGACAATGCCGGGCCAGGGTGCAGCTCCGACGCGCCCCGGCCCGAGATCCGGGCGGTGCGGCGGGCCCGAGGTCCGGGGGAGCGGCGGGCCGGGGCCGACCGTCAGCGCTCGGCCGCGGCGTGGGAGCCGGACCTGGACTCCCGGCGGGGCCGGGGCAGCCAGGCACCGGCGGCCGGCTTCTTTCCCGACGCCTCCGCCGGCCCCTCGGCCGGGTGCTGGGGCAGCCGCACCAGCGGGAACTCGCTGGTGATGTCGCCGACCCGGTCGGGTCGCCCGCCCTGCGGCACCGTGGCGGCCCGGGCCCGGGACGTGCGCCACTCGTCCCAGCGCCAGAGCACGATCGGCGACAGCGCCACCGCGAGCGCGACGCAGGGCCAAAGCAGGGCGGCCGGCGTGGCGTGCCCGAGCACGAACGCCACCAGCAACGCGGCGGCCAGCACGACGCTCCAGCCGAGGTGGTTGCGGAACGTCCGCAGCCCGTCGCGGCTCGACGAGCTGCCCTTCGGGGTCACCACGAACTTCGCCGGCCGGCGCAGCACGGTGCTGATCAGCATCGCCGCGTAGACCGGCGCGGAGAGCATCGACATCAGCATGCCCTTGAGGCCGGCGGAGTCCTCCGCCTCGTACGGGCTGACGTTGTAGCGCCGGTTGCTCAGGTACAGCCAGAGCGAGAAGGCCGTCGCGTCGACGTAGAGGGCGAACCAGATGGTCGGCGCCACCGTGATGCCGCTGACCCCGAGCGCGAGGAAGAGCAGTGCGTTGACGGCACCGAGCAGCCACCCGATCGCCATCGACGGGTAGAAGGTGGTGATCAGGCCGTAGTGCAGCAGCCGCCCCGGCGTCAGCCGTACCACCTTGCGCCAGAAGAGGCCGAGCAGCACCTCGAAGGTCCCGCGCGACCAGCGGCGCTGCTGGCTGAAGTAGTCGTTCCAGGCCGACGGTCCCTCGCCGGCGGCGAGGACGTCCGGGGTGTAGACCGACTTCCAGCGCCGGCCCGTCTCCGGGTTGCGCGCGGTGTGCATGGTCAGGCCGGTGGCCATGTCCTCGGTGATGGAGTCGCTGAGACCCCCGATGCTGCGCAGCGCCGAGATGCGGATCGCGTTGTTCGTGCCGACGAGCATCGCCGCGTCGTACCGGTTGGCGGCCCGCTGGATGACGCTGTGGAACGGGAACTGCTGTGACTCGGCGGCCTGGGTGACGAACGTTTCGCTGTTGCGGTAGCACTGCGGCCCGACGACGTACGCGACGTCCGGGTCCCGGAAGTAGCCGAGGATCCGCTCGGCGAAGTTGGCCAGCGGTACGTGGTCCGGGTCGACCGAGAGCAGCACGTCGTACGAGTCGCCGTGCTGGTCCACCCAGGCGTTGTAGTTGCCGTGCTTGGTCTTGGCCCGGAACGGGCCGCTCGGCTGGTTGTAGCGCGCGATCTCCTTGCGGCTGAAGTGCCGGATGCCCAGCTCGTGGCACATCCGCATCACCTCGGGGTCGTTCCCCTCGTCCAGGATCCAGACGTGGAACGGGCCGAGGTAGCGCACCCGCAGCGCCCACTGCAACGTCTCGCGGACCACCGCGATCGGCTCCTTGCTCGGCACGATCGTGGTGAGGAACGCGACCCGCAGGTTGAGGTCGGGACGGACCGGGACCGGGTCGCGGGCGGCGAGCGACGCCAGCGACAGCGAGACCACGTTGATCAGTCGGAGCAGCTCGACCAGGGCGATCGAGCAGATCACGAAGATGTTGGCGATCGTGGCGGTACGGGCCGGGTCCGGCTCGGCGAAGTGGCTGGGCCGCAGCAGCCAGCAGAAGAAGACCACCTCGAAGGCGAGGTTGAGCAGCGCGATGACGGCGGTCTTGGTGGCCGCGCCGCGGCCGGCCGCCGCGCGCAGGGTGCGGTAGCGGACCCGGTACGGCTCACCCGCCGGTACGTCCTCGACCGGACCGGCGAGCCGGCTGAACCGTTCGAGCCGGGCCCACTGCCGGGCCTGCGCGGCCAGCTCCTCCGGGTCGGGCAGCGCGCCCCCGGAGTGGACCACCGGTACGCCGGACGGGGGAACACTTTCGGCGTCGCCGTTCACAGCACCCATTACCCCACGTACGCCTCAGCGGATCGGTCGGGCCCGATACTAGGTCAGCTACCGCCTCTTGCCGGGGCCGGGGCGGCGCGCCGACCGGTAGCGTGTGCGACGTTCGCGCTCCGCCGAGACGAGGAACGGACGGGATGACTACACGCGGTCGGACGGGCCTTCTGCACCACGCGCTAGCTCTGCGCGCCCGCGCGGCGGCAGCGGCCGTCACCGGCTCGGTACTGGTCGCCATGGCCGGCGGCTGCACCGAGTCCCGGGACGGCGGCGCCGACCCGGCCGTGCCGGGCAGCGGCGGCGAGGTGGCCGGTACGTCGGTGGAGGATGTGCCCGCGGCTGTGCGCGGCCCGGCGCTGCCCGGTACGGACCTCTTCCTCGACCCGGACAGCCCGGCGGCCGAGGAGGTGACCGAGTTGACCGCGGCCGGGCGGCCCGACGACGCGCGGGAGGTCGGCAAGATCGCGGCCCGCCCGGTGGCGCACTGGCTCACCGACCCGGACCCGGGCAGGATCCGCGCCGAGGCAGCGGACCTGGTGGTACAGGCCGAACGGCGCAAACAGATGCCGGTACTGGTGATCTATTACATTCCGAAGCGGGACTGCGGCAGCTACTCCGCGGGCGGCGCGCCCGACGGCGCCGCGTACCGGCGGTGGGTGCACGCGGTCGCCGCCGGCATCTCCGGGCACCCCGCCACCGTCGTGGTGGAGCCGGACGCGGTCGCCCAGACGCTGGACGCCTGCAGGGCGGTACGGGACGAGCGGCTCCGGCTGCTCGGCGAGGCGATCTCGGTGCTCCGGCGGGCGGGCGCCCGGATCTACCTGGACGCCGGCAACCCGGACTGGATCAAGGACATCGGGGCGCTGGCCGGCGCGCTGCGCGCGGCCGGGATCGAACAGGCGGACGGCTTCGCCCTCAACGTGTCGAACTTCGTCAGCACCGAGGCGAACGTCGGCTACGGCAACCGGCTCTCGGACGCGCTGGGCGGCGCCCACTTCGTCGTCGACACCAGCCGCAACGGCAACGGCCCGTGGTCGGGCGCGGGCGGCACGGGTACGGCCCCGAACTGGTGCAACCCGCCGGGGCGGGCGCTCGGCACGGCGCCGACGACGCGTACCGGTCTGCCGCGGGTTGACGCGTTGCTGTGGGTGAAGCGGCCCGGTGAGTCGGACGGGGCCTGCCGGCCGGGTGAGCCGCCGGCCGGCCAGTGGTGGGCCGAGTACGCGCTGGACCTGGCCCGCCGCTCCAACTGAGCGAGTCCCGGACTGCCGGAACGGGGCCCCGTCGCGCGGACGAGGGCCCCGTTCCGGCGGTACGGCTCGTCAGCGGACCAGGACCCACTTGGCGGTCGACGGTACGCCGCGCCGGTCGGTCACGAAGAGCATGTAGTAGCCCGGCGGCAGCACCGCCGGCTCCTTCGGGATGGTCAGCTCGATCCGGTCGCCGATCCGGCGCAGGTCGAGCCCGACCGAACGCTGCTCCACGTTGGTCGCGTGGGTCACCGCGCTGGGCCGGATCAGTCGGGCGGTCGCGATTCCGTTGCCGTTGTCCGAGACCCCGTACTGGACGGTCCTGCCGCGCTGCACGGCCGCCGGCCCGTCCCCGATCGTCGGCCGGGCGCCCTGGTAGAGGTAGGCGGGGGTGTAGATCTCCAGCCGCTGCTCGAACTCGCCCTCGACGGTGTTCTGCTTGTTCTTGAAGAGCGGGTCGGAGCCCATCGTCATGACCCGGCCGTCGGGCAGCAGCAGCGCCTCGCTGTGGTAGTCGCGTCCCACGGTGGGGTCGGCCGCGTACGACAGCGAGTTGGTCTCGGGGTGGTAGATGCGGGCGGTGTGGTTGTCGCTGTCGCCCTTGCCGCGGTAGCCCTTGGAGCCGCCGGTGATGAGCGTGGTGTCGTCCGGCAACTGGACCAGGTTGGGGTAGCGCGTCCCCTCGGGCAGCGACGGCCCCGGCGTGAAGTGCGGGTTGCGGTCGGTCAGCCGGATGATGTCGATCCGCCCGGTCGAACGGTTCGACTCGCCCACCCCGCCGCCGCCGACCACCATGATCTTCTGGTCCTGCACCGGCCCGACCCAGCCGGAGCCGCTGGTCTCCAGCAGGTCGGGGTCGCGCAGCCCCGGTACCGGCTGGAAGGTGTTGTCGCCGAGGTTCCAGAAGCCGGGCTCGCGGCCCTTGTCGGCCGGGCCGTAGCCGGCGTTGGAACCGCTGTAGAAGAGCCGGTCCGCGGTCGCGGTCTGGAACAGCGCCGGGTACGTCGGGAAGTAGCGGGCCAGGTCCGGCCGGACCGTCCACTTCTTGGTCTTCGGGTCGTAGATCTCGTTCTGCGTACCGTCGACGACCTCGCCCTTGCCGTCCAGACCGGAGGTGGCGAGCACCTTGCCGTCGTCGAGCCCGGTCAGCGTCGGGTACCAGCGCTTCTCCGACATGTCGTCGACCCGCTCGTACTGCTCGGTGCGCGGGTTGAACTCGTAGGTCTCCTTGCGCCCCTGGAAGTCCTGCTTGTCGAGGCTCATCCGGTCGGAGAGCCCGTAGATGTTGCGGGCGTCGTCGCCGGTCAGGCCCGTGACGGTGTACTGCGTCTGCCGGGTGCTGATCGACTGGCCGCCCGGCTCGACCGCGTCCACCCAGAGCGTGGTCTGGCTCGCGGTGACCAGGGCCGGGCCGTTCTTCCGCAGGGTCTTCGTCGCGGGCGGGACGGTGAACTCGGCGGCGGCCCGGTACCGCTTGCCGTTCGGCGCCACGAACTCCGTGCCCTTCGGGAAGGTGCGCGCCGCCCCGTCGGGGGACTCGTTCTTGACCACCATCGTGCCGCCGGCGTACTTCACGTCGGCCTTCAGCACCTCGTACCGGAGCGTGCCGCCGGCGACGAGCAGCTTGCCGTCGGGCAGGAACGCGTGCCCCGCGCAGAAGAGGTCCGTCGGGGTCGGCACGAGCTTGGTCCGCCCGGTGTTCGGGTCGTAGACCAGCGTCTTGAAGGTGCCCGCGTCGAACTGCGCCTGGTCGTTGCCGGAGCCCGCGATGATCAGGAGCTTGCCGGTGTCCAGCAGCGCGGCGTGGATCGCGTTGACGCGTACCGCCGGCGGCAGCTCGACGACCTGCCAGAACCCGTACCTGGCCTTGTACTCCGCACTGTTGATCTCACGATCGTGGGCGTAGTCCGAGGCGAAGGAGTAGATCGGCGGGGTGTTCGCGCCGATCACCACGGCGGCGGCCAGTGCCTTCAACAGGAAACGCTTACGCAGCCGGCGACCGTCTCGGTGTTTCATCAACATCTCTCCGTCCGACGCCGAGCACCCTAAGGGGCGCGGCATCGTACGGGCAATCGGGCCCGTCCGCCTCCCGGCGCGGTCGTATGCGCCGCCCGTGCGGGCCGGGCTGGCCAACTGCGGAAAGGACGGCCCGCACGGGCCGGCGGCCGGCGCGGGCACGCCGCGGGGGAGACGAGGATCACGCCGGGCCGGATCGGGGCGCGTCCGGGCCGCCGGTCAGGTCACTCGGCGCCGGTCACCACGCGGTACGCGTCCTCGATCCGCGCGGCCAGGGTGACCTCGCCCTCGGTGATCGCGTCGCCGTCGCGGGCGCCGACCCGGATCTGCGTGTGCCCGTCGAGCCGGCGGATCTCGGGGCGCAGGTGCAGCGCGTCCGACACCACCTTGATCCGCTCGGTCAGCGCCGCGTGCTGCGCGTCGTCCAGCAGCAGGGTGCGCTTCAGTTGCCGGTCCTCGCGCGTCCAACCATCCAGCAGGGCCAACGCGTCGCTCAGGTAGTCGCCCTTGGGCCGGCTGCTCCAGAGCGCACGCATCATCGCACCTCCCAGGCGTCGTTGCCGGCTTGTGGCCAAATCGTCGCCATCCCGTGTCTTGGTCGGTGCTCCCTAGTCTTTCGTCGGCCGACTGCTTGTGTCCACGCCCACACTTCCTTCTCTTGTTGACCGTGGGGACAGCGGAGCCACCCGAACCGCCGATTCATCTGGCACCCTTGACGCCCGTGCACACCGAAAGGTCGAGTAGCGGCGGGCGGGACGAGCGATCCGGGCAGTCGCGCCAGCGGGAACCGCGGGTGGTGGTCGGCGCGGCCATCATCGCGGCGGGGAAGGTGCTGGCCTGCGCTCGGGCAAATCCGCCCGAAGTGGCCGGAATGTGGGAGTTCCCGGGCGGCAAGGTCGAGCCGGGCGAGAGCGACGCCGTCGCGCTGGTGCGCGAGTGCGCCGAGGAACTCGCGGTACGGGTGAGCGTCGGCGACCGGCTCGGTCCGGACGTACCGCTGGGGCACGGCCGGTCGGTGCTGCGCGTCTACACCGCGGCGCTGCTCGGCGACGACCGGCCGCGGCCCCTGGAGCACTCCGACCTGCGCTGGCTCGGCCCCGACGAACTGGAGAGCGTGACCTGGCTGCCGGCGGACCGGCCCATCGTCGCGGCGCTGCGCCCGCTGCTGGAAGGTTCCCCCGACGCCTGAACGGCTACGGTCCGCGTCGGTGGAGAAGCGAAAAGTGCTCGCCGGAAGGCGACCGGTACCGGGCCGGCGACGGTCCGCCTCCGCTGGGCGCCGTCCGTCGGCTGGAACGGTACGGAACAGGGGTCGCCGGCCGGAACCGGCGACCCCTGTCGCGTTGATGCCGGAAATCAGTCCTTCTGCTCCGGGTGGGCGTAGTTCAGATTGTCGGCGGGCAGCGGGAAGGTCACGTCGTCGCCGAAGGGCGAGGGCGCGGCCGGCCGGTCGGCCGTGAACTCGCTGATCGGCAACCGGCCCCGCTCGTCCACCGGCGGCGCCTGGGGCGCGGGGACCTGGCGGTGCCAGTTCACGCCCCGCTCGGCCTCGACCTCCGCGTGCGGGTCGTGCGAACGACCCGCGTGCGAGTGGATATTGGGCCCGGTGTCCGGATCGACGCGCGCGGCGCCGGCCTGGTCACTCTCGGACTGACCCCGTCGGAAGATTTTGCTGCCCAGCCACACAATTGGATCGTACCTGCGGTCGACGACGCGTTCCTTCATGGGGATGATGGCGTTGTCGGTGATCTTGATGTGCTCGGGGCAAACCTCGGTGCAGCACTTGGTGATGTTGCAGTATCCGAGGCCCTGCGACGCCTGGGCGTACTCCTTGCGGTCCGTCTTGGTGTCGAGCGGGTGCATGTCCAGCTCGGCGGCGCGGATGAAGAAGCGCGGCCCGGAGAAGGCCGGCTTGTTCTCCTCGTGGTCACGAACCACGTGACAGGTGTTCTGGCACAGGAAGCACTCGATGCACTTGCGGAACTCCTGCGAGCGCTCGACGTCGACCTGCTTCATCCGGTACTGGCCGGGCGCCACGTCCTGCGGCGGGGCGAACGCCGGGGTCTCCCGGGCCTTCTCGTAGTTGAACGAGACGTCGGTGACCAGGTCCCGGATGACGGGAAACGTCCGCAACGGGGTGATCGTCACGGTCTCGGACTCTTCGAAGGTCGACATCCGGGTCATGCAGCCCAGCCGCGGCATGCCGTTGATCTCCATGGAGCAGGAGCCGCACTTGCCCGCCTTGCAGTTCCACCGGCACGCGAGGTCGGGCGCCTGGGTGGCCTGCAGCCGGTGGATGACGTCGAGGACGACCTCGCCCTCGTTGACCTCGACCTGGTAGTCCGCGAGGTCGCCGCCGGTCTCGTCGCCGCGCCAGACCCGGAAGGTGCGTGTCGTGCCCATTACTTGCTCGCCTCCTCAGCGAGAGCGTCCTGCGCGAGCGCGTCGAAGTCGGCGAGTTCCTCGTCGGTCAGGTACTTCGCCAGCTCGGTACGGTCGAAGAGCTTGATCAGTTCGGGGCGCATCTTCGGCAGCGGCTTGTGCTCCAGCCGCACCTTCTCCCCGTCGAGCGAGCAGATCAGGTTCACCTGACGCCACGTCGGCTGCATGGTCGGGAAGTCCTCGCGGGTGTGGCCACCCCGGGACTCCTCCCGCTCCAGCGCGGCCTTGGCGGTGCACTCCGAGACCACCAGCATGTTGCGCAGGTCCAGGGCGAGGTGCCAGCCCGGGTTGTAGCGGCGCCCGCCGGCCACGGCGACCTTGGCCACCCGCTCCCGCAGCTGGGCGAGGCGGACCAGCGCGTCCTCCAGCTCGCCGCGGCGCCGGATGATGCCGACCAGGTCGCCCATGACCGCCTGGAGGTCCTGCTGCAACCGGTACGGGCTCTCGCCCTCGGTACGCGCCAGCGGGGCCAGCGCCCGCTCCACGGCCTGCTTGACGTCGGCGGTACGGACCTGCGGCCGGTGCGCCACCTCGTCGACGTACGCGGCCGCGTACTGTCCCGACCGCTTGCCGAAGACCAGCAGGTCGCTCAGGGAGTTGCCGCCGAGCCGGTTCGAACCGTGCATGCCGCCGGAGACCTCGCCGGCGGCGAAGAGCCCCTGCACGTGCCCGGCCGCCGCGCCGGTGTCCGGGTCGACCTCGACGCCGCCCATCACGTAGTGGCAGGTCGGCCCGACCTCCATCGGCTCCTTGGTGATGTCGACGTCGGCCAGCTCCTTGAACTGGTGGTACATCGACGGCAGGCGCCGCTTGACCTCCTCGGCCGGCAGCCGGCTCGCGATGTCGAGGTAGACGCCGCCGGCGGGCGTACCCCGGCCGGCCTTGACCTCGGCGTTGATCGCGCGGGCGACCTCGTCGCGGGGGAGCAGCTCCGGCGGGCGCCGGTTGTTGTCCGGGTCGCTGTACCAGCGGTCCGCCTCCTCCTCGGTCTCCGCGTACTGCTTGCGGAAGACGTCGGGGACGTAGTTGAACATGAACCGCTTGCCCTCGGAGTTCTTCAGCACCCCGCCGTCGCCGCGGACCGACTCGGTGACCAGGATGCCCTTCACCGACGGCGGCCAGACCATGCCGGTCGGGTGGAACTGGAGGAACTCCATGTTGATCAGGGTCGCGCCGGCGCGCAGCGCGAGCGCGTGGCCGTCGCCGGTGTACTCCCAGGAGTTCGAGGTCACCTTGTACGAGCGGCCGACCCCGCCGGTCGCGAGCACCACGGCCGGCGCCTCGAAGAGCACGAACTCGCCGGACTCGCGGTAGTAGCCGAACGCCCCCGCGACCCGGTGCTCCCCGTCGAGCAGCAGCTCGGTGATGGTGGTCTCGGCGAAGACCTTGATCCGGGCCTCGTAGTCGCCGTACTCGCGCTTGTCCTCCTGCTGCAACGAGACGATCTTCTGCTGCAGGGTACGGATCAGCTCCAGGCCGGTACGGTCACCGACGTGCGCCAGCCGCGGGTACTCGTGGCCGCCGAAGTTGCGCTGCGAGATCTTGCCGTCCTTGGTGCGGTCGAAGAGCGCACCGTAGGTCTCCAGCTCCCAGATCCGCTGCGGCGACTCCTTCGCGTGCAGCTCGGCCATCCGGAAGTTGTTCAGGAACTTGCCGCCGCGCATGGTGTCGCGGAAGTGGACCTGCCAGTTGTCCCGGCTGTTCACGTTTCCCATCGCCGCCGCGGCGCCGCCCTCGGCCATCACCGTGTGGGCCTTGCCGAAGAGCGACTTCGAGATGATGGCGGTGCGCTTGCCCGCGAGCCGGGCCTCGATCGCCGCGCGCAGACCCGCCCCGCCGGCCCCGATCACGACCACGTCGTAGTGGTGCCGCTCCACCCGGTTGGGTGTCGATTCTTGAGTAGACATATCCAGGCCCTTAGTTGATGAACCGCAGGTCGCTGATCCAGTTGGCATCGAGCGCCATGATGTAGAAATCGGTGAAGGCCAGCGTGCCGAGCGTGATCCAGGCGAGCTGCATGTGCCGGACGTTGAGCTTGGAGACGAAGGTCCAGAAGCGGTAGCGCACCGGGTGCTTGGAGAAGTGCTTCAGCCGGCCGCCGGCGATGTGCCGGCAGGAGTGGCAGGAGAGCGTGTACGCCCAGAGCATGACCACGTTGCCGACGAGGATCACGTTGCCGAGACCGAAGCCGAACTCGTCGCCGCTGCGGAAGGCGAGCACGGCGTCCCAGGTGTTGATCACCGAGATGATGGCGGCGGCGTAGAAGGCGTACCGGTGGGCGTTCTGGAAGATCAGCGGGAAGCGGGTCTCACCCGAGTAGGTCTTGTGCCCGTCCGGGACCGCGCAGGCCGGCGGGGAGAGCCAGAACGCGCGGTAGTACGCCTTGCGGTAGTAGTAGCAGGTCAACCGGAACAGCAGCAGGAAGGGCAGGGTCAGCGCGGCGTCCGGGATGATCCACCAGCCCGGCAGGATCCGGCCGAAGTGCGCCGCCTCGGGCACGCACCGCTCCGTGACGCAGGGGGAGTAGAACGGCGTCAGGTAGTGGTGCTCGTCCACCCAGTACCACTTGTGCATGAAGACCCGGACCGTCGCGTACGTGACCCACGCACCGAGCCCGACCACCGTGATCAGCGGGGCGAACCACCAACGGTCGGTGCGCAACGTCTTCGCTGCGATCGCGGCGCGTTCCCGCGCGCCATGCGCCTGTCCGGCCGTTAAGGTGGCCGACCTCGTTGTCATGTTTCACGTCTCCCTGGCGGGGCCCGCGCTTGCTGGCGGGCACGGATGGTTCCGGTACGGATGCGCCGGGGCAGGAGTCACCGCAGGCGCGCCACCCTGCGCGTTCCATACCTGCGTCGGACGGCTCCGGCGCAGTTCGGTGCACACGTTACGCCGCGCCAACCCTCCGACGCGCAAGGGAGTGTCGCGTGTGTCCCTCGGGTTACGAAAGTCCCGACGCTCGATCCGATGCCCGATGTGGAGAACCTCACTCACCTGCGGACATCGGAAGCGGATCTTTTCCGGGGAGTCCCGCCCGTCGGTGACGGGCCGTCAGAGGTCGGGCGCGCCCAACCGCCGGCCGGCCCCCGCGCACGACTGCGGCCCGTGCGGCAGCTGTTCGAGCACCGGGCGCCCCTGACGGTCACGGGGTGCGACGAAGAACGCGGGAGCCCCGCTGCGCACCTGGCGGTCGAGCGCGTCGGCGTACGCGTCGCGCGCGCCGATCAGCCGGCGCCAGTCGTCCAGCCAGCCGGCCACGCCCCGACCCGCCTCGCCGGGCCGCCCGTTGTCGTCGCCGTCGCCCGCCACCCGATCCTGCAGCTGCTCGATCTCGGCGAGGAACGGCTGCGTGGCGGCGTTCTCCGCGCGGATGGCCGTCGCCCGCTGCGCCGGACCGGCGGCGGCGCCGGGCGGGGCCAACCGGTTGAGGCGGCGCTCCAGTTCGAGGCAGGCCAACTGGGTGCGGGAACGCACCTCGCGGCGCTGCTCGGCGGCGTTCGCCACGTGCCCGAGGGCCACGGCGACCGTACCGATCCCGCCGCAGAAGAGCAGGACCAGGACGGTACCGGCCGCCGCGCCGCCGATCAGCCGGCGGCGTCGCCGCCGCGCCCCGTCGTCCCGGGCGCCGCCCGAGGGCGGCGTCTCGTCGTCGCCGCCGGAGCCGGCCTCCGGGTCGTCCCCGGTCGAGCCGCTCGACCCGGTCGAGTCGGTCGAGCCGCCGGCGGCGGCGGCGAATAGGTCCGAAAAGTCGGAATGCGCGAATCCGGTCGACCCGCTCGATCCTGACCCCGACGCGCTCGACTCCGCGCCGGAGGTCTCCGACCCGGTTTCCGCGCCGGTCGAGTCGCCCGGACGCGTGCCCGCGTCCGGCAGGTCGAGGAAGCTGAAGTCGCGGATGCGGTCGGTACCCGTCGGCAGGCTCACGGTCTCGGCGCCCGGGTCCTCGCGATCGTCCACAGAGGAGCTTCGGTACGTCGTGGAACTGGGCAGACCGGTCGACGTCTCCGCGCTCGGAAACGCCGCCGACACCTCCGCGTCGGCGGGCGGGGCCGACATCGGCGCCGCCGGGAACGCGGTCGAGAGGTCGAAACCGTTGTGCTTACGGTCGTCGGGTCCGCCGATGGCGGCGGACCGGTCGTCGCCGGTGGGAGTCGTCGGGTCCGTCACGTCGCACAGTCAAGCATCCCCGCCCCACCCCGACACCACGCACTGCCGGCGTTCGGCGGGTAGCGGTTGGGGGTGGGGACCCGCAAGCCACGGTTGGTGGGGCCCGCCGTGCCCGGCGAAGACATCAAGCGTGACGGGCTGAGCCGGGTATGGCGGGCCCCACCCCCACCGCGACCGGGACGGCCTACCCCGACGCGCCGCCCGTGAAGTTCCACGACGCCAGCCGCAGCGCCGGCGCCGTCCACCACGCGGTGTCCCACCCGTCGGCGTGCATCACCGAGTGCGTGCCGACGCCGAGTACCGCGCCCGGCGCCAGCGCCTTCGGGTACGACTGGGTGAAGCGGAAGTTGCGCACCGCCGTGGTGACCTCACCGTCCTCGATCAGCCACACCCCGTTGCGGGTCAGCCCGGTGATCACCAGGCTCTTCGGGTCGAGCACCCGGGTGTACCAGAGATCGGTGACGAGCAGCCCGCGGCGTACCCGCGCCACCAGCGCGGCGGTGGCCGAGTCCGCCACCGGGCCGGAGACCTCCGTGGGGGCGCCGCCGCCGTCCACAGCGGACGGTTCCAGCCGCAGGTTCAGCGCCATCGGCCCCCAGTTGCCCCGCTCGCTGGTCGAGTGCCCGGTCGACGCGACGCCCGCCTCGGCCGCGGTACGCCGGTCGTGGGCCACGGCGCGGGTGACGCCCCGCTCCACCAGCGCCATCCGGCGCCGCGGCGTGCCCTCGGCGTCGTACGGCAGCCCCGGGGTGCCCGGCGCGTCGTCGACCAGCGTGATCGCCGGGTCGAACTGCCGCTCGCCGGGCGCGGCGAAGGACTGCCGCTCGTTGTGGATGCGGCCGTTGAAGCCGTACGCGGAGAGGTTGTGCAGGAGGTCGGCGACCGCGCTGGGCTCCAGCACCACCTCGTACCGGTCCGGTGGCAGTTCGACCGGGGCCGCGCCGGCCCGCGCCTTGACGGCCGCCCGGGCGCCGAGCACCGCCCCGTCCAGGTCGGCGAGGCGGGCGGAGGCGAGCCGGGCGACGCCGTCGACCCCGCCGAACCGGGCGATCCCGTCCAGCGCCGCCTCGGCGACCCGGTCGCCGGCCGACTGACCGGCGGTGTTGGCGAACCCGCCGGAGCGGTAGAGCGTACGGCAGTAGCCGGCCGTCTCCAGGCCGTTCGCGGCCTCGACGAAGGCGCGTACCCGCTCGGCGCGCTCGTCGGGCGACGCCTGCGCGGTCGCCTCGTCGCAGTCGCCGGCCCCGGGTGCCGGCGCGGGCGGGGCCAGCCCCGGCCACTTCGGGTCGAGCGGGCCGAGCCGCGCCGCCGCGACCGTACGCTCCACCAGGTCGCGCAGGCCGTCGTCGCCCGTGAGCGTGGTCGAGGCCGCGGCCGTACGCCCGTCCAGGTGCAGCCGGAGCGCCACGGTCGTGGTCGCCTCGGCGACGTTCTGGTGGATGTACGAGTTGGCGAAGCGGGTCAACGCCAACTCCTTGCGTACGGCGTTGACCTCGGCCTCGGCGCTCGGCCCGGCGGCGCGCCGGACCAGCTCCACGACCCGTCCGGCCAGGTCGAGCTCGCTGCTCATCCGTCCCCCGTTTCTCGATCTGGATTGACGCTCACCCGTGCCCGCCTTTCGTTCGCGACTGCGGGGCTCGCAAACCCGGCTCGCTCCTCGCGCTCACCCTCGTACCCCGACGCGGACGTTGCGGAAGCGGGCCGGCGCGGCCGGGTGTCCGGTGTGGCCGACCTGGCCGGGCTGGCCCTTGCCGCAGTTCGGGGTGCCCCAGGCGACGGTCTCGGAGGAGAGCATGTCCATCGAGCGCCAGAAGAGCGGGCCGATGCCGGTGTACGTGGGGTTGCGCAGCATGCGGCCCCGGCGGCCGTTCTTGATCTCCCAGCCGATCTCGCAGCCGAACTGGAAGTTGAGCCGCTTGTCGTCGATCGACCAGGAGCGGTTCATGTCCATCAGGACGCCGTCGTCGGTGGCGGCGATCATCTCGTCCAGCGTGTGCGGGCCGGGTTCGAGGCCGACGTTGGTCATCCGCACCATCGGCAACCGGGCCCAGCCGTCCGACCGTACGCTGCCGGCGTAGTCGAGGCCGGCGGCGGCGGCCGAGTCCCGGCCGGCCAGTACGCCCACCCAGCGGCCGTTGCGCACCGCGTCCCGCCTGGCGGCCGGCGTCCCCTCGTCGTCGAAGCCGAAGCTGCCGAGCGCGCCGGGGATGGTCGGGTCGATCGTGATGTTCATCAGCTCGGAGCCGTAGCGGAGGCTGCCGAGCTGGTTCAGGTCGAGCCAGGAGGTGCCGGCGTAGGCGGCCTCCCAGCCGAGGATCCGGTCCAGCTCGATCGCGTGCCCGACCGACTCGTGGATCTGCAGCGCCATCTGCTCGCCGCCGAGGATCAGCGTGGTCTCGGTCGCGGGGCAGAGCGGGGCGGTGACCAGCTCGCGTGCCTCCTCGGCGATCCGGGCGGCGTGGGCCGGCAGGTCCAGCGAGTCGACCAGTTCCCAGCCTCGGGTGCCGTACTGCCCCCGGTAGCTCGGGTAGGAGCGGCGCTGGCTTTCGCCGTCGCCGATGACGGTCGCCGAGATGCCGCCGCCGCACTCCCGGATGTGCTGGTCGACGCGGTGCCCCTCGCTGGAGACGAACCACTTGCCGGTGTCCCAGATCTGGTACAGCCCCTCGGCCAGGTCGGCGCCGTGCTCACCCATCGTGCGGGTGGCGTGCACCAGCAGGTCGCCCTTTGCCGACAGCGCCACCGAGAGCGGGTCGGTCTCGCAGGGCGACGCCCAGGAATCGGTCACCGGGGTCGCGGGCACCAGGTCCCAGCCCGCGCGTTCGGCGGGGCCGCCCGGTCCGCCGGGTCGGGGCGCGACCAGCGCGCTCGCCGCCGCGATCCGGGCCGCGCGGGTGCCGGCGTCACGGGCCGCGGCGTCGGACAGATCGGGTACGGCGTAGAAGCCCCAGCCGGAGCCGACCAGCGCCCGTACGCCGATCCCGGCGTCCTCGGACTGGGTCGACGACTCGATCTCGCCGTTGCGGGCGGACATCGACTCGTACCGGCGGTGCATCACCCGTGCGTCGGCGTAGCGGGCGCCCGCGTCGAGCGCGGCCTGTACCGCGGCCGTGGCGACGTCGAAGTGAGTCATGATCAAACCCTATGCGACCGGGGGCGCGCTGTCAGTCCGCGCGCAGACGAGCGCATACGGGCGGGCCGATCGGGCCCCAGGGTGGGCGCGCGGGTCAGGGCAGGAGGGCCTCGGGGCGCAGCGTCGCCTCGACCGGCTCGGTGAGGTGCAGCGTCTCGCCGGGCTTGGCCACCGACTCCTCCGCGTAGTGGCCGTCGCGCAGCCGGTACAGGTGCAGCGTGCCGGTCTCCTGCTCGACCAGCAGGTACCACGGGATGTGGGCGGTCGCGTAGTAGTGCATCTTGAGCACCTTGTCCGCCGCCGCGTCGCCCGGCGAGGTGATCTCGCAGACCAGCCGTACCGCGGCGGCGTCGACGACCAGCTCGTCGAGGTCGACCTGGCCGGTGATGACCAGGTCGGGGATGACGATCCGACCCGGGCGGAGCCGTACGTTGACGGCGGTGAGCACATGCGGGTCCGCGCCGTGGGCCACGGTCGCGAGGATCTCGGAGATTCGTCCGAGGACGGCCTGGTGACGGAGCGATCCTGCGGCACTCAGGAGAAGGCCGCCATCGAGGAGTTCGACGCGTTCTGGGGTCTCACCGAGCGCGAGGTATTCCTCCTCGGTCCACGGCCCACCGTGCCCGAACACCGCCGAGGTCATCGTCACCTCCGACTCGACTCGACGCCGAGTCTCCCATACGGTTCCGGTCGGACGGGTGTGCTCGGCGGGTACCGCCGCCGTGTCGCGTACCGCGATCGACGGGCCGGACAGGAGTTCTTGAATGCGGTGATGAGCTGCGAACATGCTTGATACGCAGTCGTTACGGCGGCCCCGCTGACAAGCCCGCGTTTGTAGCTTATTTTCAGCCTTCAAACCCTGCTGTAGGTTCTCTTCGGCGTTCGCATCCCGTCGCAGTCCGTGACCAGCGGGGATTCGCCCACCGGCAGGAAGAGGGAGGCGACGTGGAAGAACCGGCATCGGTGCCGTCCGGAGCGGACGACGCGGCGACGCGTACCGACGCGCCGACGGTACCCGCGCCGCGGGAGAGCGCGGAGTCGGCGCCGTACCTGCGCGTCCACGACCTGCGGGTGCGCTTCGACACCGAGGACGGAGTGGTACGCGCGGTCGACGGCGTCTCGTTCAGCGTGGAGCGCGGACGGACGCTGGGCATCGTGGGCGAGTCCGGCTCGGGCAAGAGCGTGACCAGCCTGGCCGTGCTCGGCCTGCACAATCCCCGGCGCACGAGCATCAGCGGGCAGATCCTGCTCGGCGGCCGGGAACTCGTCGGCCGCCCCGAGGAGGAGATCCGCAAGCTGCGCGGCCGGGACATGGCCATGATCTTCCAGGATCCGCTCTCCGCGCTGCATCCCTATTACACGGTGGGCCGGCAGATCGCCGAGGCGTACCGGGTGCACCATCCGGAGGCCGGGCGCCGGGCCGCCCGGCAGCGGACCATCGAGATGCTCGACCGGGTCGGCATCCCGCAGGCGGCCCGGCGCGCCGACCAGTACCCGCACGAGTTCTCCGGCGGTATGCGCCAGCGCGCGATGATCGCGATGGCGCTGGTCAACAACCCCGAGCTGCTGATCGCGGACGAGCCCACCACCGCCCTCGACGTCACCGTGCAGGCGCAGATCCTCGACCTGCTGGCCGACCTCCAGGCCGAGTTCAACTCCGCGATCATCATGATCACGCACGATCTCGGCGTGGTCAGCCAGGTCGCCGACGACGTGCTGGTCATGTACGGCGGACGGGCGGTCGAGCACGGCAGCGTCGAGCAGGTGCTGCGGCGCCCGCAGCACCCGTACACCTGGGGGTTGCTCTCCAGCGTGCCGTCGCTGCACGGCGAGGCGGACGCGGACCTGGTGCCGATCGCCGGCAACCCGCCCAGCCTGATCAACCTGCCGTCCGGCTGCGCGTTCCACCCCCGCTGCCGGTACGCCGCCGGCACCGGCGGACGCTCCGGCCGCGAGGTACCGGAGCTGCTGCCGACGGGGGAGAGCGGGCACCTGGTGGCGTGCCACCTGGCGGAGGCGGACCGCAAGCGGATCTACGCGGAGGAGATCGCCCAGGTGGGAGTGGCCCGATGAGTGAGAACGTGTCGACCGCGACCGCGACCGCGCCGGCCGCCGGCGGGACGGGCGCGGCGGGCGCGACCCTGTTGCGGGTCGAGGGGCTCACCAAGCACTTCCCGGTCCGCGGTGGACTGAAGCCGGGTGGCGGCGGCGCCGTCCGAGCGGTCGACGGGCTCGACTTCGAGGTACGGGCCGGGGAGACCCTCGGGCTGGTCGGCGAGTCGGGCTGCGGCAAGACCACCACGGGGCGGATGCTGGTGCGGCTGCTGGAGCCGACCGGCGGGAAGATCGTCTTCGAGGACCGGGACATCACCCACGCCGGGCGCCGGGAGCTGCGCCCGCTGCGGCAGGACCTCCAGATCATCTTCCAGGACCCGTACGCCTCGCTGAACCCGCGCCACACGGTCGGCCGGATCGTGTCGATGCCGTTGGAGGTCAACGGCATCAAGCCGCCGGGCGGCGTGAAGCGCCGGGTGCAGGAGCTGCTGGAGCTGGTCGGGCTCAACCCCGAGCACTACAACCGGTACCCGCACGAGTTCTCCGGTGGGCAGCGGCAGCGGATCGGCATCGCCCGCGCGCTCGCGCTGCGCCCCAAGCTGATCGTGGCCGACGAGCCGGTCTCGGCGCTGGACGTCTCGATCCAGGCGCAGGTCATCAACCTGCTCCGGGACCTGCAGCGCGAGCTGGGGCTGGCCTTCGTCTTCATCGCGCACGACCTGGCCGTGGTGCGGCACTTCTGCCAGCGGGTCGCGGTGATGTACCTCGGCAAGATCGTCGAGATCGGGGACCGGACCGAGATCTACGAGCGGCCCCGGCACCCGTACACCCGGGCGCTGCTCTCGGCGATCCCGGACGTGACGCAGCTCGGCCCGGCCGGGCGCATCCGCCTCACCGGGGACGTGCCGACGCCGCTGAACCCGCCGACCGGCTGCCGGTTCCGCACCCGCTGCTGGAAGGCGCAGGACCGGTGCGCGACCGAGGAACCGGCGCTCGTGGCGCGGGACGGCGGCGCCCCGGTCGCCTGCCACTTCCCGGAATCCGGTGAGCTGCGGTGAGGGCGGTGCGGGTACGCGTCGCGGGGCGGGACGCGCGGAGCGCGGACGCTGTGGAGATCGAGGAGGTGGCGCGATGAGTCTGTCACCGGTCGAGGGCGTGGTGCTGGCCGAGACCACGCCGGTCGGCGAGGACCCGACGGGTTCCGACCGCGAGTTCGTCGGCCGCTCGCCGGGCCAGCTCGCCTGGGCCCGGCTCAAGCGGGACCGGACGGCGATGATCAGTGGTGCGGTACTGGTCTTCCTGATGATCGTCGCGATCGCGGCGCCGCTGATCGCCAGGCTGTACGGCGTGGGGCCGAACGACCAGTTCCAGGACCGGCTCGACGGCAACAGCATGCCGCTCGGCTATGTCGGCGGGATCACCGGCGACCACTGGTTCGGCCTGGAGCCGCGGCTGGGCCGGGACATCTTCATCCGCATGGTCTACGGCATGCGCACGTCGCTCTTCATCGCGTTCGCGGCGGCCCTGATCACCTCGGCCATCGGCGTCGTGCTCGGCATCCTCGCCGGGTTCCTGGGCGGCGTCGTCGACGCGGTGATCGGCTGGATCACCGACGTCGCGCTCGCGCTGCCGTTCCTCATCTTCGCGCTGGCGGTCGTACCGACGGTCGCCCTGCGCTTCTACGGCCCGCGCGACGAGGTGCCGGCGGCGTTCCAGGTGGCGGTGCTGATCGGGGTCTTCGCGGCGTTCGGCTGGACGAGCACCGCCCGGCTGGTACGCGGTCAGGTGATCTCGTTGCGCGAGCGCGAGTTCGTCGAGGCGGCGCGGGCCAGCGGGGCGGGCCTCGGGCACATGCTCTTCCGGCAGCTGCTGCCGAACATCTGGGCGCCGATCCTGGTCTCGTTCTCGCTGGCCGTGCCGTCGTACGTGACCGGCGAGGCGGCGCTGTCGTTCCTGGGCATCGGCATCCTCGAACCGACGGCGGACTTCGGTCGGATGATCTTCCAGAGCATCCCGTACCTGCAGACCGATCCGGCGTACGTCTTCTTCCCGGGCATCACGATCTTCGCCCTCGTGCTCGCCTTCAACCTCTTCGGTGACGCGCTGCGCGACGCGCTCGATCCGAAGTCGTCCCGTTAGCAGGTGTTGAGATGGCGCGATTCCTGATCCGGCGGCTGCTCGGCGCCGTACTGACGCTCTTCGCGGTGAGCGTACTGAGCTTCCTGATGTTCTTCGCGCTGCCGAAGGACCCGGTCAGCGGGATGTGTCCCAAGAACTGCAACGCCGAGCGGCTGGAGCGGGTCCGGGCCGAGCTGGGCCTGCGCGACCCGCTGGTGGTGCAGTACACGAACTACATGAAGGGCATCTTCGTCGGGCGTGACCTGGGCAGCGCGCAGGGCGGCCGGTGCGACGCCCCCTGCCTCGGCTACTCGTACGTCAACAGCGAGGCGGTCACCGACACGCTGGCCCGGGTGCTGCCGGTGACGCTGAGCATCGTGATCCCGGCGGCGGTGCTCTGGCTCGCGCTGGGCGTCGGGCTCGGGATGATATCCGCGCTGCGCCGGGGCAGCGTCCTGGACCGGCTGGCGATCGGCTTCTCGCTGACCGGGGCCTCGCTGCAGCTCTACTTCGTGGGCGCGGTGCTGCTGCTGGTCTTCTGCTACAAGCTGCGGCTGGTGCCGATCCCGAGCTACACCTCGATCTTCGACAACCCCGCGAAGTGGGCGAGCGGCCTGGTGCTCGCCTGGTGCGCGCTCGCCTTCCTCTTCTCGGCGATCTACGCCCGGCTCTCCCGGGCGCAGATGCTGGAGACGCTCTCGGAGGACTTCATCCGGACCGCGCGGGCGAAGGGCCTGGCCAAGTCCACCGTGTACGGCCGGCACGCGCTGCGGGCGGCGATCACGCCGGTGGTGACCATCGCGGGCCTGGACGTGGGCGGGGCCCTCGGCGGGACGGTGATCACCGAGACCACCTTCGGGATCCAGGGGCTGGGGCGTACCGCCGTCGACGCCGTCCGGTCGGGCGACCTGCCGACCATCATGGCGACGGTACTGATCTCGGCGTTCTTCATCGTGGTCGCCAACATCGTGGTCGACGTGCTGTACGCGGTGATCGACCCGCGGGTACGGCTGCGCTAGCGGCCGGGCCGCGCGCGGTTGCGATAGCGCATCGGTCCGCTAATGCCGATGGCGGAATTTGACGCGCTCTGTTACACAAACTGCATATTTTCGGCGAATTCACTGGGTTGAGCGGACAGGAAGGGACGCGGGATGCGCCTCAACAGAGCAGCCGTCGCGAGCGGCGCGCTCGTATTGCTCGCGACGATGGGAGCATGCACCGAGAACAAGGGGACCGGCGGGAACAACGGCGAGCAGCGGGTGAGCACCGGCTCGATCGCCACGGAGGGCAAGGACTCGCTCGGCCCGGCGCCCGAGGTGCCGGGCGCCACCAAGGGCGGCACCTTCCGCGTGATCCGGGAAACCAAGATCTCGCACCTCGACCCCCAGCGGGTCTACTCGTTCGCGGGCCTGATGAACGCCCCGCTCTACAGCCGGTACCTGACCACCTTCAAGGACGACGGCTCGGGCAAGGTGCTGCTGGTCGGCGACCTCGCCGAGACGCCGGGAACCGACGTCGACAAGAATTGCAAGGTCTGGGAATTCAAGATCAAGGACGGGGTCAAGTTCGAGGACGGCAGCCCGATCACCTCCAAGGAGATCGCGTACGGCATCGCCCGCTCCTTCGACCCCGACCTCACCGGCGGCCCGACCTACATCCAGGAGTGGCTCGCCGACAGCCCGCAGTACGACACCAAGTGGGACTTCAAGGCCAACAAGAGCTCGCTGCCGCCGGGGCTGACCGCGCCGGACGCGAAGACGCTGCGCTTCGAGTTCGCCAAGCCGCACTGTGACCTGCCGTTCGCGGTCTCGCTGCCGTACACGGCGCCGCTGAAGCCGGAGAAGGACACCGGCGTCAACCTGGACAACCAGCCGTTCTCGTCCGGGCCGTACAAGATCACGAAGAACACCGCCGGCGTCGAGCTGGTCATGGAGCGCAACCAGTACTGGGACCCGGCCACCGACCCGGTGCGCCACCAGTACCCCGACAAGATCGTGTGGAACTACGGGCCGGACGCCGAGGCCGGCGCCAACCGCGTGATCGCCGACAACGGCGACGACCAGACCGCGCTGGCCTGGAACGGCGTTCCGTCCTCGCTGATCCCCCGGGTCGCCGGCGACCCGGCCCTGCAGGCGCGCGGCGTGCAGGGGCAGACGCCGAGCCTGTGGCGGCTGGACATCAACACCCAGCGGGTGACCGACCTGTCGGTGCGGCAGGCGCTGAACTACGCCATCGACCGGGACGGCTTCGTCAAGGCGTACGGCGGCGAGGCGAGCGCCACGCCGGTCACCACGCTGATGCCGCCCTCCACGATCGGCTTCCAGCAGTACGACGCGTACCCGGCCGGTAAGACCGGCAACGCCGAGAAGGCCAAGGAGCTGCTCGCCGGAAAGACCCCCGAGCTGGTGCTCGGCGTCAGCGACGACTCTGAGGGCACCCGCCTGGCCACGCAGTTGCAGGCCAACTACCAGCGGGCCGGCATCAAGATCACGATCAAGACGATCCCGGCCGACGCCAAGCTCGACGAGGTCGGCAAGAAGAACAACCCCTGGGATCTCTACATCAGCCAGTGGGCGGCGGACTGGCCGAGCGGCGCCGCCATCCTGCCGGTGCTCTTCGACGGGCGCAGCATCAAGGCCGAGAGCAACAGCAACACCTCGTACGTCAACAACGACGCGATCAACACCGAGTTCGACCGGGTGCTCGCCATGCCCGCGAACGAGCAGGCGCCCGAGTGGGCCAAGCTCGACCAGCGGATCATGAAGGAGCTTGCCCCGGTCGTGCCGCTCTTCGTGGAGCGGGGCAACTACCTGCACGGCTCGAAGGTGGGGGGCATCTTCATCTCCAGCATCGTGGGCTACCCGTCCTTCGTGAACGTGTACGTGAAGCAGTAGACGTTCCTCGCCAGGGCCCCTTCCCGCCGTCCACGACGCGGGGAGGGGCCCTTCGCGCTGCCGCTGCCGCCTCTTCTGCCGCGCCCGACGGCGGGGCGTTGCCGACCGCGCGGCGGGCCGCTGCCGCCGGCACGGTACGGCGCGGCGGCGCGGCCGGCGGCCTTGCCGCGGCGCGGCAGACCGGTCAGACCACGTTCTTCCGGGCGACGTCGCGCGCCCGGGACGCTCCGGGCATCCGGGAGCGCAGCAGCCAGGAGTCGGCCTGGCAGCCGCGGCAGACCCGTACCGCGCCGACCGGGACCGCGCTCCGCCCGTCCTGGGCGTACTCGAGTTGGTGCCGCTCGACCAGCGGCTCGCCGCAGCGCCGACACTTGTCGGAGTCGGCCACGGTCCTGCTGTTGGTGACCTGGTTGGTCGAGTACCGCACGGTCGAGTACGTCTTCTCGTCGCCGGTGCCCAGCCGGGGATTGCGCGGGGCACCCGCGTACGGCCCGGTGTCGGCGTGCGACACCGCCCCGGCGACCCCGCCGAGCAGCCGGAACCGGCGGCGGAGCCAACCCATGAGGCCCGACCGTCGCTCGGCGAGCCACCGGTCGTCGGCCTCCGCGCGCCACACCTCGTCCGCCATGCCGTCGCGCCTCCCTCACCCAAACCCGGCCCGTCCGCCCGGCCCAACCCGTCCGCCCGGTGCGTTCACCCGGCCTGGACCGTTCACCCGGCCTGGACCGTTCACCCGGCCTGGACCGTTCACCCGGCGCGTTCACTCCGCCCGGCCGGGGCCGCGGTGGGCGTCGGATGTCGGCCTCCGCGGTAAAAGCATGCGACAACGAGGGCCCTCAGGCGAGGTGGCGGCGGAGGAAATCCAGCTCCAGCCGGAGCAGCCGCTCGGCGGCGCCGCCGGCCGCCATGTGGGTGGCGCCGGTCAGCGGGAGCACCGAGTGCGGGCGGCCGGTGGCCAGCAGCGCGGCGGAGAACCGCAGCGTGTGCGCGGCCACCACGTTGTCGTCGACGAGCCCGTGCACCAGCAGCATCGGGCGGGCGTCCTCGGGCACGGCGAACGGCTCGGCGGCCAGTTCCAGCAGCGAGTGGTGCGCGTAGACGTCCGTGCTTTCCGCGGGCAGCCCCAGGTACCGCTCGGTGTACGCGGTGTCGTACAGCGCCCAGTCGGTCACCGGCGCGCCGACCACCGCACAGCGGAACAGCTCCGGCTGGCGCAGCACCGCCAACCCGGCCAGCCAGCCGCCGAACGACCAGCCCCGGATCGCCACCCGGCCCAGGTCGAGGTCCGGGTGCTTGCCGGCCAGCGCGGCCAGCGCGTCGACCTGGTCGAGCAGGACGACGTCGGCGACCCGGCGGTGGATCACCTTCTCGAACGAGGGCGCCACGCCGGGCGTACCGCGGTTGTCGACGGTCACCACGGCGAAGCCGGCGTCGGCCCACCACTGCCGCTCCAGCCACCTCGACCGCGCGGCCAGCACCTCCTGGTGCCCCGGGCCGCCGTAGACGTCGAGCAGCACCGGCAGCCGCCGCCCGGCGACGTGGCTGCGCGGATAGAGCACCGCGCTGGGCAGCCGCCGGTCGGTGACCCGGTCGAGCACCGGGCGGGGGGCGTACGGCGGGGTGGCGGCGTGGGAGACGAGGGTGGCCACCTCGCGCTCGCCCTGCCAGACGGTCCAGCGGGTACCCGGGTGGTCCAGCGACGCGCTACCGACCACCAGCACGTCGCCGCCGACCGCGCCCACGTGCCACCCCGGGTCGGTGGTCAACCGCTGGGCGTCGACCCCGCCGGCCCCGATCGAGGTACGGATCCGGAAGAGGTGCTGCTGGCTCGGTTCCCCGTCGCTCCCCTCGACCAGCAGCTCGGCGCCGGTCGTACCGGTGAGCCGACCGACCACCCGGCGTACGTAGAGCGAGGGCGGGGTGAGCAGGGTGCCGTCGGCGAAGAGGCAGCGGGCGTCGTACCCGTCGTGGGCCAGCTCCCCGCCGACCAGGACCCGGCCGTCGGGCAGGTGGCAGGGGGTGCCGGCGACCGGCTCGACCCAGCGCGGGTCGGCGAGCTCGGCGTGCACCTGCGTCTCACCGGTGCGCGGATCGACGGCGAGGACCAGGCCGTGCTGCTGCAACCGCCGCAGCACGGTGATCAGCGGACCGCCGTCGGCCCAGTGCACGGAGACCAGGTACGGGTAGGTCTCCCGGTCCCAGTGCACGTCGACCCAGCCGCCGTCGAGGTCGAGCAGGTGCAGGCTCACCTCGGCGTTCGGGCCGCCCGCCTGGGGGTACGCGAAGCTGCGCGGCGCGGCAGCCGGCTCGCTCGGGTCGTGCAGGTGCCAGCGCGGGATCCGGGACTCGTCGACCCGGGCGGCGAGGATGGTGCGCCCGTCCGGCGCCCACCAGTAGCCGCGGAACCGGTGGAACTCCTCGGCCGCCACGAACTCGGGCAGGCCCCAGGTCACCCCGGCGTCCTCGCCGGCGAGCAACGAGTCGGTCCCGTCCGAGTCGACCACCCGCAGCTGCACCACCGCCCGGTCGGCCGCCCCGACGTTGTGCGTACCGCCCTCCGGCGGCGCCTCGGTGATGTAGGCGAGCCGCTGCCCGGTCGGGTCGGGCCGGGGGTCGAGGACCGGCCCGGCTACGGCCACCTCGACCACGTCGCCGTGCACCAGGTCGGCCCGGAACAACCGCCCGGCCAGCGCGAAGGCGGCCACCCGGGCGGCCGGGTCGATGGTGTAGCCACCGATGCCGCCGGCGCTGAGCCGCTGCCGTTCGCGCAGCGCCCGCTCGGCCGCCGGCAGGTCGTCGCCGACGTCGTCCCGGCCGAGCAGCACCGCCGGGTCGGCCACCAGCCGCTCCTCGCCGGACTCGACGTCGAGCAGCCACAGCGCGTCGACCGGGTCCTCGGGACCGCCGGAGCGCAGGAACACCACCCGGGAGCCGTCGTTGGCGACGGTCACCGACCGTGGCGCGCCGCGGGTGAACCGGCGGGTTCGAGCGGCCAGCTCCGGATAGTCCACACGGAGATCGTAGATCGGCGCCCTCCGGGATGGGGCCGAGCTGAGGATCGGACGCCCGACCGGGCACGGTCCGATCGTGGACGTCGCCCGCGGCCCGGCACACGTCGGCGCGCCGGACGGGTGGGCGGCGGCGCGCGCGACGGCCCGCGCGGGTTCGGGCCGGGTGGCGGCGGGGCCGCGTACAGTGTCGAGACGTGACGAACGTAGCCGATCGCCGGCTCCTGCTGGTCCACGCGCACCCCGACGACGAGACCGTCGGCACCGGCGCGACGATGGCCCTGTACGCGGCCGCGGGCGCCCGGGTCACCCTGGTCACCTGCACGCTCGGCGAAGAGGGCGAGATCCACCTACCGGAGCTGGCGCGGCTCGCCGCGACCGAGGCCGACCAGCTGGGCGGCTACCGCCTGACCGAGCTGCGGGCGGCGTGCGCGGCGATGGGCGTCACCGACCACCGCTTCCTCGGCGGCGCGGGCCGGTACCGCGACTCGGGCATGATGGGCCTGCCCACCAACGCCCACCCGCGCGCGTTCTGGCAGGCGGACCTGGACGAGGCGGCCGGTCACCTCGTGGAGATCATGCGGGAGGTACGCCCCCAGGTGCTGGTCACCTACGACCCGAACGGCTTCTACGGGCACCCGGACCACATCCAGGCGCACCGGGTGGCGATGCGGGCGGCCGAGCTGGCCGGGGCGGAGGGCTTCGGGCCCGACAAGATCTACTGGACGGCCATGCCGAGGAGCGTGCTGGAGGCGGGCATGGCGGCCTTCCGCGAGTCCGCCGACAACCCGTTCGCCGGTCTCGACCAGGCCGAGGAGCTGCCGTTCGGCACGCCGGACGAGCAGATCGCGGCCCGGATCGACGGTACCGACCACCACGCCGCCAAGGAGGCGGCGATGCGGGCGCATGCCAGCCAGATTCCCGACAACTCCTGGCTCTACTCGATCGCCGGCAACTTCGGCAACGAGTTCATGGGCGTGGAGTACTACACGCTCGCGGCCGGCGAGAAGGGACCCGGCTCCGGCCCGTACGGCTGGGAGGACGACCTCTTCGCGGGGCTGGCGGCCGGCACGGCGGCGGTGCCGGGTCCGGCGGTGCCGGGCGGGACCGCCCCGGCGGAGGCCGGCTCGCGGTGACGCTGCCGAGTCCGCCCGTGACCGCCTCCCCGGAGCTGCTGCCGGAACCGCCCCGCCGGCGGCCGGTACTCGATCTTCTCGTTCGCGTGGCCGGCGGGGTGGTCGCGGTGGTGGCCGCGGTGGTGACCGGGGTCGTCGAGCTGCTCTGCTCGACCCTGCGCATCGGCGGCGTCCCGACCGGCGTCGCCGTGCTGCTGGTGGTGCTGGGCAACGCCGCGCTGAGCTGGTTCGCCTACCGCGCGGTCGGCCGCCGCTGGGCGGTACTGCTGCCGGCGCTGCCCTGGTTCGCGCTGATGCTGGTCGCCGCGGGGCGGACCAGCGAGGGCGACGTGCTGCTCGCCGGGGACAACTGGGTCGGGGTCGCGATGATCGCCGTCGGCTCGTTGACCTTCGCGGTGGCCGGCTACCGGCTGATCCTCGCGCCCCGACCCGGCCAGCCGCCCGTACCGGGCCGCTGACCGTGTCGACCCGCCGTCGCCAGCGGCCCTACCCGGCCGGCGGTGTCACCAGGGTTCGGCGCCGTCCTCGCTGAAGAATCGGGCCGTCGGGCCGTCGTCCGGCAGGGTGGCGAGCCGTACCGCGACGATCGCGCCCTGTTCCGGCGTGCGCGGGCCGGCGTGCCCATTCAGGTCGGTCGCGCAGTAGCCCGGGTCGGCGGCGTTCACCTTGATCCGCGTGTCGCGCAGCTCGTTGGCGTACGAGACGGTCACCGCGTTCAGCGCGCTCTTCGAGGAGTTGTACGCCAGCAGCGGGAACGCCGCGTACGGGCCCGTCGGATCGCTGGTGATCCCGAGCGAACCCAGGCCGCTGGAGACGTTCACGATCCGACCGGACGCCGCGCGGCGGATCAGCGGCAGCAGGGCGTTCGTGACCAGCACCACGGCGTACACGTTGGTGGCGTAGGTCCGTTCCAGCAGCGCCACCGGCGTCTGGCTCGGCCGCTGCCCGCGCTCCAGCAGGACGCCGGCGTTGTTGACCAGGACGTCGAGCCGGCCGTGCTCCCGCTCGACCGTGGCCGCGGCGGCCGAGACCGACACCGGGTCGGTCACGTCCAGCTCCAGCGGCACCGCCCGGATCCCCTCGGCGGCGAGCTTCTCGGCCGCGGCCGTGCCGCGCCCCCGGTGGCGCGCGCCGACCAGCACGGTGGCGCCCGTGCCGCCCAGCCCGCGCGCGATCTCGTACCCGATTCCCTTGTTCGCGCCCGTGACGAGGGCGATCTTCGCTTCGCTCATGCCGCCGATCCTGCGGCGGCCACGGCGCCGGCGGGAGAGACCGGCCGAACCACGGACCGGCGGTCCCTGGTTCGACGCCACCGACCGGCGCAGGATGGGCGGATGGACCGCCGCCAGCTCGCCGAGTTCCTCCGCAGCCGCCGCGCCCGGGTGCAGCCCGGCGACGTGGGGCTGGGCGCCGGTGCCCGGCGCCGCACGCCGGGCCTGCGCCGGGAGGAGGTGGCCCGGCTCGCCGGCATCTCGGTGGACTACTACTCGCGGCTGGAGCAGGCGCGTGGCCCGCGCCCGTCCCGCCAGGTGCTCTCGGCGCTGGCCCGGGCGCTGCGGCTGTACGACGCCGAGCGCGCGCACCTCTACCATCTGGTCGGCGAGCTGCCCACCCCGCCGACCAGCCCGAGCCGGGACGTGCCGGCGGGCGTGCTGCACCTGCTCGACCGGCTCGACGACACGCCCGCGTACGTGATCGACGTCAAGTACGAGATCCTCGCCTGGAACCCGATGGCCGCCGCACTGCTGGGCGACCCGTCCGCGTGGCCGCCGCACCGGCGCAACATCGTCTGGAACCTCTTCGTCGGCGAGTACTCCGCCGCCGCGCTGGCCGACCCGGACTCCTCGGCCTTTGCCGACGAGTGCGTCGCCGAGCTGCGCGCCGCCGCGGGCCGGTATCCCGAGGACCCGGGCGTGCAGGAGCTGATCACCCGGCTCCGGGCGGCCAGCCCCGAGTTCGTACGGCGCTGGGAGCAGCTGCGGGTCTGCGTACGGGCCGGCTCGACCACCAAGCAGCTCCGGCACCCGGTGGTGGGCGACCTGACCCTGGAGTGCGAGGTGCTGGAGATCGCCGGGCACGGGCAACGCCTGATCATCTACACCGCCCGGCCGGGCAGTCCCTCCGCTGAGGCGCTGAGACTGCTCGGCGTCGTGGGCACCCAGTGGACCGTCGACCTCTCCTGACCCGGCCGGCGCGCACCCGCCGCGCACCTCGCCGGCCCGCCCGGCCGGTGAGACCGGGTCACCGGCGCGCCGTCGCGGCTCGCGGGCGTTTTCGGCGCCGGTGACTTATAGCTCATTCCCAGGTCGGAGTGGTAAATATCTGTGGCAGCAACGCCCCGGTTGCGGTGCGTCAGCTGGCGTGGGTCCGATCCGCGGGGAGGAAACAGATGAAGGAGCGTTGGCTGCCGGTAGGAGTGCTCGCGGGCATCCTGTTCGTGATCAACGTGGTGGCCCGGCTGGTGATCAGGTTCGGGTTCGACAACGGCACCGAGGCCTCCGACCGGGTCTCGCTCGCGATGTTCGCCGTGATCGGCGTACTGCTGGCGGCGATCGCATTCGTCGTGGCCCGGCGCGAGCCGCTGGCCCGATGGAGCGGCGACGTCGCCGTGGCGATCCTGGTCGCGCTGGCCGCCACGATCTTCATCGGGCCGTTCATCAGTGGCAGCCAGCCCTTCGCCAACGGCGCCGGCGAGTTCTTCGCGCAGATCTGGCTCTACGCCGGCTTCTCCGCCGGTGGGGTGCTGCTCGGTTACCTCCTGGTCACCGCCCTCGGGCTGGACCACCGGTCGCAGTCGCTGAAGCGGTTCGCCGAGGTCAAGCGGGCGAAGCCGCAGCGCGTCGTCCGGCGCTGACCCCGCCGCCGGCCCGCCCACCGGCGGGCCGGCTCAGTCGGGCGCGACCCGGCTCACGTACGTGTGGTGGGTGGTGAAGCCGAGCCGCCGGTACAGCGCCACCGCCGCCGCGTTGTGCTCCTCGACCTGCAGGAACGCGTCCGTGGCGCCGAGTCCGGCGGCCCACCGCGTCAGCGCGCGGAGCACGTGCAGCGCCAGCCCCCGTCGGCGGGCGGCCGGCACCACCTCCAGCAGGGTCAGCCCCAGCCAGCGCCCGCGCTGACCGGTGACCGTGCCGCGGGCGACGGCGAGCAGTTCCTGGCCGCCCGTCGAGGCGTACACGTGCGCGAACCGGATCGTCGGCACCGCCGTCAGCAGCCGCAGCGCGGCCTCCGGCAGCCTGTTCGCCGGCCGGTCGGGGCCGCTCTTGCGGGCCGCGACGAGCGCGAGCCAGGCGTCCGAGGGCTCCTCCAGCAGCTCGACGGTGGGCAGGTCGGCGCGGTGCGGCATCCGGTCGAGGAGCGCGGCCAGCGACGCGGTCTGCACCAGGACGGGCGGCTGGGCGCGCCAGCCGCGTTCGTCCAGCGCCACGCCGACCGGCCCGGCCAGCGGCAGCGGTACGTTGATCCGCGCCGGCAGGCCGCGGGCGGCGTACCAGGACTCGACCGCGTCGATCGCGGCGGGCAGCGGCCGGTCCGGGTCGCCGACCGGCAGGGCGGAGTTGCCGCGCCCGGTCCAGCCGTCGGCCGCGCGCAGCAGCCAGCCGCCGAGCCGGTCCTGCACCGGCGCCGGCCACGCCTCGTTCGCCGCCAACTCCAGGTCGACCACCGCGCCCGCGACCGGCCGCCGGGCCGCCGGTACCCGCTTGGCGCGGTGCACCTCGGCCAGCGGTACGCGCAGCTCGCCCTTGCCGGTGGCGACCGTGAGATGGGTCTCGCTCAGCTCGACGAGCTCACCCAGCGTGTCGGAGAACTGCGTCCGGCCCTCGGAAATCCCCACAATCCGGCGGACCACCACACGGTGTCCCACATCCTGCCTTCGGAGCACGATCGACCTCCTCCACGGCGAGATACTAGGCTCTTACCGTCGCGGCTGATCGCGGCGTAGTTTGCGGAGGAGAAGATCGGTGACCTACATCATCGCCGAGCCGTGCGTCGATGTGCTCGACAAGGCGTGCATCGAAGAGTGCCCGGTCGACTGCATCTACGAGGGCAACCGGATGCTCTACATCCACCCCGACGAGTGCGTCGACTGCGGGGCCTGTGAGCCGGTCTGCCCGGTAGAGGCGATCTTCTACGAGGACGACGTGCCCGAGCAGTGGAAGGACTACACCTCGGCGAACTACGAGTTCTTCGAGGACCTCGGCTCGCCGGGCGGCGCCTCGAAGATCGGCAAGGTCGAGAAGGACAGCCCCTTCGTCGCCGCCCAGCCGCCGCGCGGGGAAGCACACTGAACCGGATCGGCAACGGGCAGGGACCGGCGGTGGAGACGTCGGGCCCGGCCATGTCCGGGCCCGGGGCGTCGGTACCCGGGTCCGGTGCGGTCGCGTCCGCCCCGGTCTCCGCCCGGCTTCCCGAGTTCACCTGGGACGCCCTGGAGCAGGCCGGCGCGCTCGCCGCCAGCCACCCGGACGGCCTGATCAACCTGTCGATGGGCACGCCGGTCGACCCGGTGCCGCCGCTGGTGCGGGAGGCGCTGACCGGCGCTGCCGACGCGCCCGGTTACCCGCTGACCGCCGGTACCGCCGCGCTGCGCGCCGCCATCTCCGACTGGGTTGCCCGGACCTGCCGCACCGGCGGTACCGAGTTCGGGGTGCTGCCGACGATCGGCTCGAAGGAGCTGGTCGCGTGGCTGCCGACGCTGCTCGGCATCGGCCCGGGCGACACGGTCGTGGTGCCGTCGGTCTGCTACCCGACCTACGAGGACGGGGCCCGGCTGGCCGGCGCCACCACGGTACGGTCCGACTCGCTGACCGCGCTCGGTCCGGCGACCCGGGTCCGCCTGGTCTGGGTCAACTCGCCGAGCAACCCGACCGGCCAGGTCCTGCCCGCCGCGCACCTGCGCAAGGTGGTCGACTGGGCCCGCGAGCGCGGTGCCGTGGTGGCGAGCGACGAGTGCTACCTGCCGCTGGGCTGGCAGGCCGAGCCCGTCTCGATCCTCGCGGACGAGGTCTGCGGCGGGTCGGCCGAAGGGCTGCTGGCCGTGCACTCGCTCTCCAAGCGCTCCAACCTGGCCGGCTACCGGGCCGGCTTCGTCGCGGGCGACCCGGCGCTCGTGGCCGAGCTGCTGCGGGTACGCAAGCACGCCGGGATGATCGTGCCGACGCCGGTGCAGGCGGCGATGGTCGCGGCGCTGGGCGACGACGAGCACGCCGCCGCGCAGCGGGACCGGTACGCGGCGCGCCGCGAGCTGCTCCGGGCGGCGCTGCTCGGCGCCGGCTTCGAGATCGAACACTCCGAGGCCGGGCTCTACCTCTGGGCCACCCGGCAGGAGGACTGCTGGGAGACGGTCGACTGGTTCGCCCGCCGGGGCATCCTCGTCGCGGCCGGGGTCTTCTACGGCCCGACCGCCCGGCGGCACGTGCGGTTGGCGCTGACCGAGACGGACGAGCACGTCTCGGCGGTCGCGGACCGGCTCGCGGGCTGACGGGGCGGACCATGACGCGCGTGGCGGTGGTCGGTACCGGCCTGATCGGCGGTTCGATCCTGCTGCGGCTGGCCGAGACGGCGCGCTCCGACGCGGCATTCCCCGGGTCGGCGCGCTCCGACGCGGAGCTGGACGTGTGCGGCTGGGACCCGGATCCGGGCACCCGGCGGGAGGGGCGCGGACGCGGGCTGGTCTTCGCCGACGAGCTGGTCGAGGCGGTACGCGAGGCCGACGTCGTCTTTCTCTGCGGGCCGCTGCCGACGTTGCCGGAGACCCTGGCCACGGTCACCAAGTCCACCGGCGACGGCTGCGTCATCACCGACGTGGGCAGCACCAAGTCGGCGCTGGCGACGTACGCGGTCGAGCACGGGCTCGCGGACCGGTTCGTACCCGGGCATCCGATGTCGGGTACCGAGCGGGCCGGGCTGACGGCCGCCGCGCCGGAGCTGCTGCGCGGCGCGGCCTGGGTGCTCTGCCCGCCGTCGGACGCCCCGCTCGACCACTTCCGTACCCTGGCGGCGCTGCTGGTGCGGGTCTTCGAGGCGAAGATCGTGCCGATGTCCCCGGTGGTGCACGACTCGGCCGCCGCGCTCGCCTCGCACATCCCGCACCTGCTCGCCGGCAGCCTCGCCGGGGCGGTGGCCCGCTCGCCGCTGCGCGACGCGGTGCTCGGGCTCGCCGCGGGAAGCTTCCGGGACGGCACCCGGGTGGCGGGCGCGCCGAGCCGGCGTACCGCCGACATGGTGATCAACAATCGGGACGCGGTGCTGCGCCAGCTCGGCGCGGTGCAGGAGTTCCTCGCCGCGCTGGCCGACGCCGTGCGCGACGACGACGTCGAGGCGCTCCAGCGCCGGTACGCCGAGGGCCGTGGCCTGCGCGAGGCGCTGCTGGACCGGAGGGTCGCCGCCTCGGTCCGGCGGTTCCCGCGCGCCGGGAGCAGCGCCGGGAACGGCGGCGGGGCGGGGACCGGCACCGGCGGCGCCGAGCGGGACTTCCTGCTGGCGCTGGGGGAGTCGGGCGGCTACCTGACCGGCTGTGCCGTCGAGCCCACCGAGGTGGTCTACGCCGCCTGCGCGCCCGAACGCTGAGCGGTACCGCCGCCCGCCCCGAGCGTCTCCGCCCACGCCGTCCCTCCGCCGGGCCGTCGGCGAACCCGCCATTCGGGAAAGCCCGCGCCGAACCGCATGAACGCGCCCGTACGGGGAACGAGGTGACAAGCGGAACGGACCCGACCGGAGGGGTGCTCGGATGACAATGGCACAGGAACAGGACGTGGTCGACCTGCTGCTCGACCAGCACAACCAGATCAAGGGGCTCTTCGCCCAGTTGGCCGGGGCGCAGGGGGAACGGAAGCGGGAGCTGTTCCAGGACCTGGTCCGGCTGCTCGCCGTACACGAGAGCGCCGAGGAGATCGTGGTGCACCCGGCGGCCAAGCGGGCCGCCGAGGTGGAACAGTTGGTGGCCGAACGGCTGCACGAGGAGGACGAGGCCAAGCGGGAGCTTGCCGACCTCTACGACCTGGGCGTCGAGCACCCGGACTTCGACACCCGCCTGGCCAAGTTCGCGGACGCCGTGATCCGGCACGCCAGCCACGAGGAGTCGGAGGAGTTCCCGGCCCTGCGTCGGGACGTACCGGCCGAGGAACTGGTCCGGATGGCCGGGGCGCTGCGTGCGGCGGAGGCGATGGCGCCGACCCGGCCGCACCCGCACAGCGGCGAGTCGGCCGCCGCGAACCTGCTGGCCGGACCGCCGCTGGCGCTCTTCGACAAGCTCCGCGACGGCGTACGCGACTGGCGTCAGTCGAACGCGTAGCAGGGCTGATCAGTCCCCGGTCCGCCGGGCCCGCGGTGACGCGGTGCCGCCGGCGGACCCGTTTCAGCCGTCCGCCGGGCCCGGCGGACGCCCCCGGCGCCGCGCTGTCACCGATGCCAGATCCCGACGCGTACCGGCACCCCGTCGGAGGCGTGCACCAGGGGATCGGTGTCGGGGGCCGGGATTCCCGCCGAGGTCAGCAGGTCCTGGTCCAGCCGCACCGGCTCCGCGTGCCGCAGCGGCCAGGGCGGGTGCTCCACCTCGGCGGCGACCAACCGACCGGCGACCTTCGAGAAGAGCCGGTAGCGGGCCGTCAGGAAGTGCGCCAGGGCGTCGTACTCCGGCTCCGCCAGCGCCGGTCCGAGCCGCAGCTCCGCCCGGCGTCGGCCGCGGCCGGTGGATGGCCAGCGGCGCCGACTGCGGTAGCTGACCACGTCTCCGTCGACCCGCACCGCCATCTCCGACCAGAAGTAGGGCAGCGCGTACCCCGCCCGGGCCGCCAGCACGGCGGGGAGCCGGGCGGCGTCCAGGGAGAAGAACCAGATGCCGCTGCGCCCGCTCGGGTCCCGGACGTACGTGCGGACGTTGGTCTCCGGGAACCGGGACAGCCACGGCAGCGCCGGCACGCCGGGCGCCCGGACCCCGCGCATGAGAAAGGGCGTCAGGCCGACCCAGGCCGACCCGTCGCAGGTCTGGACGGTCAGCGGCGCCGGTACCAGCGCCTGGAGCGTCTCCGTCGGGTACCGCCAGTGGAGGAAGGCGATCCGGCTCCAGCGGTGGTACATCACCGGCCGACGTACCGCCGGCGACGGCGGGGCCTTCATCGTCGTGGCCTCCTTCCCGCACATCCTCGCACCCGGCGCACGGCTCGGGGCTCCGATCGAGCCGGGCCGGTGGGTTCGCCCTGGGGCCCTGGGCGTCATCCATCTGACATCTCCCACCCGCGACGTCGGAAACCTCGGCCGTTCCCCGGCCGCGCCGTCAGGAGACGGGCGCGCAGCGGTTGCTCTTGAGCCAGACGGTCCCCGGTTCGGCCGGTGCGGAGGAGAGGTACGTGATCGTGACGGAGCCGCCCGGCCGGATCACCCGGTTGTGGCTGGCGTTCGCCACGCTGACGAAGCCGTCGTAGCGGTCGAGCAGCACGGCGCCCCGCAGTCCGCGCAGCTCGTGCTCGGCCGGCAGGCTCCAGCTCGACGTCCAGCCGTCGATCGTCGTCGCGGTGGTGTTGCGCAGCACCAGCCGGGTCCTCGTGGCCCCGGTTGCGGGGTACTGGGCGAAGTCGAAGGTGCAGCTCGGCGGCGGCGGTGGCAGGGTGGTCACGGTCACCGTCTCGGAGAGCGCCGAGGCGTTGCCGGCGTCGTCCACGGCCCGGATCGCGAAGGTGTACGTCGTCGACGGCGTCAGGTTGCCGATCCCGGTGGTGTTCGGCCCGGTCGGGTACTGCGGCACGTCCCAGATGCGGCGGGCGCCCCCGGCTTCGACGAGCATGATGTCGTACCGGGCGAGCATGACGTTGTCGGTCGAGTGGGCCCAGGTCAGCCGCACGCTCGTGGCGGCGATCTCGGAGGCGACCGGCCGACCCGGCACGGTCGGCGGCTCGCTGTCCCCGGGCGGCATGGTGACGCGCAGCTCCGGCGAGGACGCGGAGGCGTTTCCGGCCGCGTCCCGCGCCCGCACCGTGAGGTAGTAGGTGTGCGAAGGGCTGAGCGCGTCGATCCGGAGGCTGTTGGTGGGGCTGGAGAAGCTCCGGCCGAAGTCCTCGTACCGCATGCCGATCTGGTACTCGACCACGCCGACGTTGTCCGTGGACGCCTCCCAGCTGATCAGCAGGGTGGTGTTGGTGGCCTCGACCACCGTGATCGGGCCGGGTCTGCTCGGTGGTTCGGTGTCCTCGTAGGCCGCGTACGCCGGGGCGGCTCCCGGCGCGACCAGGGCGACCGCCAGGACGGAGAGGATCAGACCGCGGGCCCGGGTCCGGGCCGTTCGGTACGGGTGGCTGCGCACGACGAACTCCTCGCTCTCGGCTGCCGGCGTCGCCACCGCGACGCCACGCATTCATCATGAGCGATGCGGTTCGCGTCCCGTCAACTCCCTTGCCGCTGGCCGTGCCGTTCTTATGCCGCGTCCCGTACGCACCGGACGTGCTCCTCCAGTCGCGGTACGACCTCCTCGGCGCGGGGCATGGCCCCGATCCGCCCGCCGATCCGGGCCGCGTTGGCGCGGTACGACGGGTCGGCGCCGAGCCGGCGGAACGCGTCGCGGACGGCGTGCGGTGACGTCGGCTGGGCGGGACAGGTCAACCCGGCACCGCCGGCCTCGACGAGCCCGGCCAGTTCGTGGTGGTCGGCCGCGACGGGGAGCATCACCAGCGGTTTCCCGTGCGCGAGCGCGCCGAGTACGCTGCCCGCGCCGGCGTGGCAGACCACCAGGTCACAGTGGGGCAGCAGGAGTTGCTGCGGGATGTAGCGCTCGACGCGGACGTGTGCCGGTTGGGGCCCGAACCGGTCCGGGTCGCCGTCCGGGCCGATCGTGACGACCAGGTTCACCCCCTCGTCGCGCAGCGCCTCGATCATCACCGCCAGCACGCCCACCGCGCTGTTGTTGTGCGTGGTGCCGAGCGTGACGTAGACGGTCCGCTCGTACGGCAGTCCCGACAGCGCGGGTGGCGGAGGCGGGGACGTGGCCAGCGGGAGGACGCTCTCCGGTCGCAGCGGCCACATCTCCGGGTAGAGCCAGCCCGGCACCTCCGGGCGCAGCTCCTCGGGCCAGATGTCCAGGTAGGGCGTCGCGGTGTAGGCGGCGCCGCGGGCGGGGTCGACCTCCCAGCGTGCGTGCAGATCGGTGAGCGCCGCGCGGAGCAGGGGAGCCGAGGCGTTCGACTTCGGGGACCCGAACCCGTGCAGGACGTGCGGCGCGCCGACGGCCGCGGCGGCGACCTCGCCCGCCCACTCGGCGAGGTTGCTGACCACCAGGTCGGGCCGCCACTCGCGGGCGAACGGTACGAGGTCGTCGGCCATCGCCGGGGCGTTGATCCCGATCAGCGAGTGCAGCACGACGTGTTGCAGCCGTTCGTGCGGGGAGAGCGCGGCGAACAGGTCGCCCGGAACGGAGTCGCGGTACCGCCGGATCGACTCGGCGAACGGCAGCCCCGCCGGCACCGCCGTCAGGCCGGCCTTCTCGACGTGGCGGGCGGCGTCCGCGCCCGTCGCGAAGACGACCTCGTGTCCCCGGGCGCGCGCCGCCGTGGCCAGCGGGAACATCGGCGCGAGATGACTGTGTACCGGCCCGGAGGTGAAGAGCATACGCACGACGAAGGAGGCCTTCCTGTTCCGGAGGCGTGACGGTTCACGTGGCCACCAAAATACGTACCGGCGATCCGATCCATCGAACGCGCCACGGTCGCTCCTGTACGTGGCGTATGCACCCCGCCGAGCCGGTCGGCTTCGACGTACGGCGCCAGGTCGCTCCGCTCAGTTCGGCCGGGAGACCAGACGGGCCGGGTTGCCCCGCCAGATCGTGTACGCGGGTGCGCTGCTCCCCTTCATCACGAACGAGTCGGGGGCGACCACCACCCCGTCGGCCAGGTCGGCCCCGTAGTGCACGAGGGCGCCGGTACCGACGGAACATCCGTTGCCGAGCCGGACCCGGTCGGACTTGAAGGTTCCGTCCTCCAACGAGTGGGTGTGCAGGATCGAGCCCTCGCTCAGGGTGCAGTAGTCACCGATCTCGACCAGCGACCGCTCCGGCATTCCGCAGCCGTCGTCGTAGACCCGGCGGCCGACCCGTACGCCGAGCATGCGCAGCACCAACGGTTTGAACGGTGTGCCGTTGAACAGGGCGAGGAAGCCGACCTCGGCGAGTTTCCAGTAGCGCTCGTGCCGCCAGAAGCGCGGGTCGTAGATCGAGCAGTACAGCGGGCGCAGCCGCCGGAACCCGAGGCTGGTCCACTCCAGCGCGACGGCGGCGGCGACGTTGAGCAGCAGGGCCACCAGGATCCCCGCGGCCAGGGAGAAGATGTTCGGACGGGCGCCGTCGTGGACCCCCTCCACCCGCACCACCACCAGTACCGAGAGGTGGAAGAGCAGCCACCGGGTCAGCAGGTACCAGCCCATGGTGCCGAGGTTCGACCGGTTCTTGCCGGCCAGCCGGCGGCGGAACTCGGCACCGGTCTTGAACTCGTCGAAGCCGCTGTCCCGGCGCACGGACCGGGGGATCTCGAACGGCGGCGAGCCGAGCAGCCCGACCCCCTCCCGTACGGGCCCGTCCATCGGCACCATCACCTTCGTGGCGAGCAGGCACCGTTCGCCCACCCTCGCCCCGGCGGGGTACACGATTCCGTTGCCCAGGAAGCTCTCCTGGCGGAGGGTCGCCCGTGCGAGCGCGAACGACGAACTGGAGAACCTGGCATTGATCATGGAAAGTCCGTCGGAGACGATGACGCCGCCGTCCACCTCGCAGAGGAACGGACTGTCGTGCTTCTGGACGAGTCCGAAGTTCGAGCCGGTCTGCCGCACCCCGCGCAGCCGCCAGCCGATGGCCCGCAGGTAGCCGACGATGTAGGAGCTGTCCCCGAAGAGCACGTTGAAGAAGCGGACGTTGCTGAACCGCGAGACCGTCTGGAAGCACGTCCAGTGCCAGCCGTACAGGGGGTAGGCCCGGCCGGGCGACAGGAACAGGTGCGCCAGCCGTGGTACGGCGACCGCCAGCAGCAGGCCGAGCGGGATCGCGCCGAAGAACATCAGCAGCGACCCGCCGACCGTACTGACGTCGACCACGAACGCCAGCGTGGCCGCGAGCACGACCAGTTGGGTGTCGACAAGCATCCGGCCGAGCAGTTGGCTGGCGCCGTAGTACGCCCGGCGCGCCCGCGAGCAGGGCCGGCGGGTCGGCAACGGGTTGCCGGTCGCGGCTGGTACCGCCGGTGAGCCGTGGAAGACGGCCCCGGGCGGCACGGTCTGCCCGGCGCGCAGGGACGACGCGTGGCCGAGGTGGGCGCCGTCGCCCAGCGTCGTGTCGATGTCGAGCACGCTGCCCTCGCCGACGTGGGCGCCCCGGCCGAGGCGGATCGGGCCGGTGGTGATCCGGCCGGCCTCGGACCGGTAGCCGAGGAAGCTGACGTCCTTGCGGATGACCGTGCCGGCGCCCAGGGTGATCAGGTCGGTGCAGACCGGTACGGACCGCGAGAGCACCACCACACCCGGGCCGACCTTCGCGCCGAGCAGCCACAGGTACCGCGAGTAGAGCGGCGAGCCCCGGAACAGCACCATCGGGCTGGCCCGGATGAGCCGTTTGACCACCCAGAAGCGGAAGTAGGTCAGCCCCCAGATGGGGAAGGTCCGGGCCCGCCAGCGGCCGATCAGCAGCCACTTCAGCGCGACCGGCAGGAGGCTCGCCAGGAGGAAGCCGCCGGCCCCGAAGGCCAGCGAGCGCAGCCCGGTGGAGAGCATCCCCTGGGCGGCGGTGATCCAGACGTACCCGCTGATCGACAGCCCGGCGAGACAGACCAAATACACCAGGCCGAAGAGCGCCTGCAGGATCGCGCAGCCGTAGTACTCCAGGTCGCTCGACAGCCGCACGGGCGGTGGCGGCGGCTCGGCGGTCGGCAGGGGCGCGTCCGCGTCGAGTACGCCGGCGACCACCACGGCGAAGTCGCGGACGGTGGGGTTCAGGTAGACGTCCTTGATCGATACCTCGGTACGCAGCCGCTCCCGGATCCGGGCGCAGTAGCGGGCCATCATCAGCGAATCGGCCCCGAGATCGGCGAAGAAGTCGTCCTCGACCGATACCCGCTCCACCCGCAACAGCTCGGCGAGCAGCTCCGCGAGCGCGGCCTCGGTCGCCCCGGCCGGCGCGACGACCCTCGATCCGCGCGGCTGGCAGCGCGGTCCGGTCGGGGCGGGGAGGCTCTTGCGGTCCACCTTGTCGCTGGGCAGCATCGGCAGCGCCGGAAGTTCCTCGAGATAGGCCGGGACCATGTAGCCGGGCAGCAGCGAGCGCAGCGTACGTACGGTGGCCGCGTGGTCCAGGTCCGGCGCGTCGGCGCGCCGGGTGTAGAACGCGACGAGTTCCACGACGCCGGGTTCCGGCTCGTACGGCGCGACCGCCGCCTGGGCGACCTCCGGCAGGGTCAGCAACACCGACTCGATCTCGGTCAGCTCGATCCGGTAACCACGGATCTTCACTTGGCTGTCGGCGCGGCCCAGGTATTCGAGCTGCCCGTCCTGGTTGACCCGGCCGAGGTCCCCGGTCCGGTAGATCCGTCCGGACGGGTTGTGCGGGATTCCCAGCCGGTCGGGGATGAACGCGTGTGCGGTCAGGTCGGGCCGGTTGACGTACCCCGGGGAGAGACCGACGCCGGCGATGCCGATCTCGCCCGTCTCGCCCCGGGGCAGCGCCCGCTGGTCGGGTCCGAGGATCACCACCGCGTACGTCGGCAGCGGGGTGCCGATCGTCACCGGCGCTCCGGGGGTGAGCCGCGTCCAGGTCGCGGTGACCGAGGTCTCGGTCGGCCCGTAGACGTTCAGCAGCGTCCGACCCGGCCGGTGCCAGCGCGCGACGAGATGCGGTGGGCAGGCTTCGCCGGAGACGAGGACGAACCGGAGTTCGGGCAGCTCCTCCTCGATCGTGGCGAGCAGGGTCGGCACGCAGCAGAGCGCGGTGACGCGGTGCCGGACGAGGAAATCGGCGAGATCCCGACCGACCAGGGCTCCGGGCGCGGTGCTCGGCACCAGGGTCGCGCCGGAGATCAGCGGCACCCAGATCTCCTCGACGGAGAAGTCGAAGGCGATGGTCATGCCCTGGTAGACCCGATCGTCCTCGCGCAGGCCGTAGCTCTCGACGGCGACCCGGACGAAGTTGCAGATGTTCGCCTGGTCGATGGCGACCCCCTTGGGCCGGCCGGTGGTGCCCGAGGTGTAGATGACGTAGGCCAACTCCGTGTCGCCCGTCGCGGGAGCGAGTTCGTCCGGGCCGATCCGGGCGGTGAGCTGCTGCTCGATCTCCGCGCACCGGTCCAGCGGAAGCACCGGTACGGCCAGCGCGGTGAGCCGGCCGGCGAGGGACGACAGCGTGAGGACCGTGGCGACGCCCGCGTCGGCGACGACGAAGGAGATCCGGTCCGCCGGAAAGCTCACGTCCAGCGGGACGTAGGCGGCATGGATCTTGGATACGGCGAGCATGCCGACGTAGGCGGAGGCGGACCGGTCCATCAGCAACCCGATCCGGTCCCCGGGACCCAGTCCCCGCCCCAGCAGGTAGCGGGCGAGTTGGTTGGCCCGCGTGTCGAGCTGCGAGAAGGTCAGCCTCAGCTCGCCGTCGTCGACCGCCGGATGGTCGGGGTCGCCCTCGGCGCGGAACCGGTCGCAGCGGCCCTCGAACAGGTGGTGCAGGCGTTCACCCGGTCGCCACCGGATCTCGTTGTCGGCAGGCGCGGTCAGCACGAGGTCCGCCGGTGGGGGCGCAGCGGTCGTACCGGAGGAGCCGACCGGCTCGGCCGCCGGGGCGGCGACGCCGGCGGTGTCAGGGGGTGTCCGGGTCTCCGGCGGCGCCGCGGTGCGCGGCGGGACCAGCCGTTCCCCGGTCACGGGTGCCACCCCGCGGGCTCGACCACGAGATCGCGTCCGGTCCCGCGCGGATCGTCCTCGGCGCGGGGGTTCCGCTCGGACACCGCGGTCCGGGCGGCCGCGAGCAGCACGGCCATGCCGTGTTCCAGGACGTCGTCGGGCGTCGTCAGGGGCGCGAGGACCTTGACGACCTCGTCGTGCGGGCCTGCGGTCTCCAGCAGCAGGCCGTCCTTGAAGCAGCGCTCGGCGATGGTCGCGGCGAGCGCACCCGAGCCGGTGTCGACGCCCCGGAACATCCCGCGCCCCTTGACCGTCGCGCCGGGTATGGCGGCGGCCACGCCGGCCAGCAGGCGGGCGAGCAACGCGCCCCGGCGCGCCACGTCGTCGGTCAGGGCGTCGTCCGCCCAGAACTTCTCGAGGGCGACCCGGGCGGTGACGAAGGCGTGCACGTTGCCGCGGAAGGTCCCGTTGTGCTGACCGGGAAGCCAGGCGTCGTACTCCGGCCGGATCAGCAGCAACGCCATCGGCAGGCCGTAGCCGGAGATCGACTTCGACAGTACGACGAGGTCGGGGACGATGCCGTGCGGTTCGAAGCTGAAAAACGTGCCGGTACGGCCGCAGCCTGCCTGCACGTCGTCCACCACCAGCAGCGCGCCGCAGTCCCGCGCCAGCTCCGCGATCTGCCGCAGCCACGGTGTCGAGGCCACGTTGAGTCCGCCCTCGCCCTGCACGGTCTCCAGCAGGATGGCGGCGGGCGCGTCCACGCCGCTGGACGGGTCGCGCAGCATCCGCGCCAGGAAGTCGGCGGTGTCGACGCCCTCGCCGTGATAACCGTCGTACGGCATCCGGGTCACCCCGTGCAGCGGGAACTGCGGGCCGATCCGGTGGTGCCGGTTGCCGGTCGCGGCCAGCGCGCCCTGGGTCACCCCGTGGAAGGCGTTGGTGAAGGCGACGACGTTGGTGCGACCCGTCACCTTCCGCGCGATCTTGAGGGCCGCCTCGATCGCGTTGGCGCCGGTCGGGCCGGTGAACTGCACCCGGTGGTCCAACCCGCGCGGCAGCAGTACGTGCGTCTCGAACGCCGTCAGGAAGGCGCTCTTGGCCGAGCTGAACAGGTCGAGGCTGTGTGCGAGGCCGCCGCGTTCGAGATGGGCGATCAGGGCGGCGCCCATGTCCGGGTCGTTGTGTCCGTAGTTCAGCGCGCCCGCGCCGGCGACGAAGTCGAGATACTCCCGGCCGGAGACATCTCGGATCACGCTCCCCCGCGCGGTGTCGAAGACGCGGTCGAAGCGGCGGCAGTAGCTGCGTACCGCCGACTCACGACGCTCGAAGATCGAGGTTTCCTGCTGGCGCGGCACGGTGCGAGTGGTCATCTGTTCCCCCTGCTCTGCCGGGTCGTCGGTCTCCGCCGGGTCCGGTGACCATGACCGGCTTGGGAAAGAACCGACGCCGGTTTCAACTGCCCCGGATGGCGCCCGGGTCGCGGGGAATATCGGATAAGTTCCCAATTGCCAGATAGCCGACTGAATGCTTGTCGCCGGCCGTCCGGCCATCCGCCGTACGACGGGTGTCGGTCCCGCCCAACGGTCGGCCGACCGTGATGGACCCGAACGGCGGAGCGGTACAGCGAGGGCCGGCCGCTGGCATAGGGTTGGCCGCATGGTGGACAGTCCGGTCGTGTCGGTGCGCGGTGAGGTCGTCCGGGAGGTACCCCCGGAGCTCGCCCGCTTCTCGGTGACCGTGGCCGCGCGCGACCGCGACCGCCAGACCACGCTGGAGCGCCTGGCCCGGCGCGCCGACGCGGTCCGCGAGCTGATCGACGGGTACGGCCCCGCGATCGACCGTCGCGAGGCGGGGGACCTGCGGGTACGCCCCGAGCTGAAGCGCTCCGGCGAGCGGGTCGCCGCCTACCACGGCAGCGTGACCACCACCGTGACGGTCACCGACTTCACCGTGCTCGGCGAGCTGATGCTGCGCCTGGCCGAGCAGGACCAGACCTCGGTCAACGGTCCGTGGTGGCTGCTGCGCCCGGACAGCCCCGTCCACTCCGCCGCCCGCCGGGCCGCCGTCGACGCGGCGGTGACCCGGGCCCGCGAGTACGCCGACGCGCTCGGCGCGCAGGTCACGGCGCTGGTGGAGCTGGCCGACACGGGCCTGAGCAGCGCGCCGCCGCCGTCGATGAACCGGGTCGGCTACGGCGTCAGCATGATGGCCGAGTCCGCCGCCGCGCCCGAGCTGGAACTCGACCCGCAGGTGCAGACCGTGCACGCCAGCGTCGAGGCACGGTTCACCATCAGCACGCCCACGCTGGACTGACGTGTCCGCCCCCGCCGAGCTGACCCTGGCGGAGCTCGTCGCCCGGGCGCGGGAACTGGCCGCCGGCGCGCCCCGGCGGCTGCTCGGCATCGCCGGCGCGCCCGGGGCGGGCAAGTCCACGCTGGCCGCCCGGCTGGTGGCCGCGTTGGGCGGCGTCGCCGCGCTGGTACCGATGGACGGGTTCCACCTGGCCGGGTCGGAGCTGCGCCGGCTGGGCCGGGAGTCCCGCAAGGGCGCGGCCGACACCTTCGACGCCGCCGGGTACGTGGCGCTGCTGCACCGCCTGCGCGAGCGCGGGCCGGAGCCCGTGTACGCCCCGGAGTTCCGCCGCGACATCGAGGAGCCGATCGCGGGGGCGATCGGCGTACCGGCCGAGGTGCGGCTGGTGGTGACCGAGGGGAACTACCTGCTCCTGCCCGATCCACCGTGGAGCGAGGTGCGCCGGATCCTCGACGAGATCTGGTTCCTCGACCTGGCGGCCGAGATCCGGTTGCGCCGCCTCGTCGACCGGCACGTCGCCTACGGCCGTACGGTGGCGGCCGCCGAGGCGTGGGCCCGGGGCAGCGACGAGGCCAACGCCAGGCTGATCGCCACCACCGCGCCCCGCGCGGACCTCGTCGTGCGGCTCCGCGAGCCGGACGAGTAGCGGCACGGTGTGCGGCTCCGCGAGCCGGACGAGTAGCGGCACGGTGTGCGGCTCCGCGAGCCGGACGAGAGCTGACGAATCGAGCGGACCGGCTGCCGGACGAGAGCTGACGCATCGGCTGACACCACTACCCGCCGGGGTGATAGCGAAGCGCATCGCTGGCTGGTAAACCGGGCACGAACGTTTCTTCCGGACGGCGCGGCACGGCCCGCGGGGGTGTCGACAGGAGGCTCGTGGCAGCTCGGAAGGCAATGACCTGGTACGCGGCGGGGATGACCGTCCTGATCGCCGGATTCTTCGCGCTACCGGGGCTGCGCACCCTCCTGGGCGTCGTGATCGGCCTGCTCAGCGCCGCCGTCGTGGTGCTCGGTACGCGGATCCACCGCCCGAGCCGGGCGTACGCGTGGTGGCTGCTCGCGGCCGGCCTGCTCGCCTTCACGGTGGGCGACGCCAGCTACAGCCTCGGCGGTGGCCAGGCGGGCCGGGACCTCTCGGTGCCGTTCTCGGACGTCTGCTACCTGGCGATGTTCCCGCTGATCGGGATGGGCCTGCTCGGGTTGACCCGGGCCACCACCGCGGCCCGGGACCGCTCCGGCCTGCTGGACTCCCTGATCTACACGACCGCCGTGGCGTTCCTGATCTGGGTCTTCCTGATCGCGCCGTACCTGGCGACGCCGGAGGTCGGCTCGTTCGAGCGGTCCACCCTGGCCGCGTACGCGCTCGCCGACGTGCTGGTCCTGGCGACGACGGTACGGCTGCTCACCGCGGTGCGGGGCAACGTCGCCGCGGTGCTGCTGGTGACCGGCGCGGGCGGGATGCTCATCGCCGACCTGGCCTTCGGCGCCGCCGTGCTGGACGGCGAGTGGCGCGGCGGCGGCCCGGTCGAGCTCGGCTGGTTCGCGCTCTACGTCGGCTGGGGCGCCGCCGCCCTGCACCCGTCGATGGTCCGGTTGAGCGAGCCGGCGGAGCCGTACCAGGCGGAGCTGAGCGGGGTGCGGCTGATGTTGCTCGGCGCGGCGGCCGTACTCGCCCCGGGGGTGCTGCTCTTCCAGTCGGTCACCGGGCGGGTGCGGGACGCCACCGTCATCGCGGTGGTCTCCGGCGTGACGTTCGTGCTGGTGCTCAGCCGGCTCGCCGACGCGGTGGACGCGCACCGGCTCTCGGTCACCCGGGAACGGAGCCTGCGCAAGGCCGGCGCCGCGCTGGTCTCGGCGGCGAGCGCCGAGGAGGTCGACCGGGCCGTACGGGTGGCCGTCGGTCACCTGGTGCCGGCGTACGCCGCCCACCGAGTGATCTTCTCGGTGCATCGGTCGGACGGGATACCGGCCACGGCGGCGAGCATCTGGGGGCCGGCCGTCGGCGCCCCGTCCGGGCCGCACTCGGCGCCGCGCGCCGCGACCGTACGCCGTACCCGGGTGCTGCGGGTGCGCGCGCTCCAGCCGGCCCTGGCCGAGCAGCTCGGCGGGTTCGACTCCGTGGTGCTCTGCCCGCTGGTGCTGGACGAGCGGGCGGCCACGCTGCCCCGGGTCGGCGCGCTGCTCGTCGCCGCCGACGCCGCCGTGCTCGCGGCCGTACGGGACTCGCTGGAGGTGCTGGCCGCCCAGGTGGCGCTCGCGCTGGAGCGGATCGGGCTGAGCCAGGAGATCAGCCGGCGGGACAGCGACGAGTACTTCCGCAGCCTCGTGCAGCACACGGCCGACATGATCCTCATCGTCGAGGACAGCGACCGGATCCGGTACGCCAGCCCGTCGGTGACGACGGTGCTCGGGGTCGAGCCGGAGAGCTGCACCGAGCTGCGGGCGCTGGTGCACCCGGACGACGGGGAGTCCGTCGCCGGGCTGCTGGAGGCGATCCGGTCCGACCCGCCGAGCCACGAACAGTGGCACGACTGGAGCGTACGGCGGCCGGACGGCCAGCGGGTGGAGCTGGAGGTCAGCTGCCGCGACCTGCGCCGGGACCGGACGGTACGCGGCCTGGTCTTCACCGTGCGGGACGTGACCGAGCGGCGCCGGCTGGAGCGGGAGCTGCAGCACCGGGCGACGCACGACGCGCTGACCGGACTGGCGAACCGGGTCGCCTTCCACGACCGGCTGCACGAGGCGGTCGAGGGGGCCCGCCGCAGCGGCCGTACCGTTGGCTCGCTCAGCATCGACCTGGACGAGTTCACCTCGGTGAACGACTCGCACGGGCACGGCACCGGGGACGCGCTGCTGGTGGCGACCGCCGAACGGCTGCGCGCCGTCGTCGCCGAGCTGCCGGGCGTCGTACCGCCCGGCGGCGGGCCGCCCACGGTCGCCCGGCTCGGCGGGGACGAGTTCGCGGTGCTCGTGACCGACGCGGACGGCCCGGAGGCGGTGGAGCGGATCGCCGAGCAGCTGGTGACCGCGCTGGCGGTACCGCTCCTGCTCGGCGAGGCCCTGGTCACCCCGTCGGTGAGCATCGGGGTGGCGACCACCGCCGACGCGACCGACGCCGGCGAGCTGTTGCAGCGCGCCGACCTCGCCCTCTACGTCGCGAAGGGGGCCGGCAAGGGGCGCTGGTGCCGGTACCAGTCGGCCCTGCACACGGCGATCGTGGAGCGGCTGGAGCTGCGGGCCGCGCTGACCGAGGCCGTCGAGAAGGACCACTTCGTGATCGAGTACCAGCCCATCGTCGACCTGGCCCGGGGCACCGCGGTCGGCTTCGAGGCGCTGGTCCGCTGGCAGCACCCGGTCCGGGGGAAGGTACCGCCGGCGCAGTTCATCGCCCTCGCCGAGGAGACCGGCCTGATCGAGCCGATCGGCGACTGGGTGCTGCGGCACGCCGTGGCGGCCGCGGCCCGCTGGCACGCGGAGATGCCGGCGGGCGCGACGCCGTACGTCAGCGTGAACGTCTCCGGCCGGCAGCTGCGTACCGCGGGCTTCGTCGACAAGGTCCGGGCCGCGCTGGCGGAGGCCGGGGTGCCGCCCCGGCTGGTGATGCTGGAGATCACCGAGAGCCTGCTGCTCCGCGACGACGAGCGGGTCTGGGCCGAACTCGCCGAGCTGCGCGGCATGGGGGTACGGGTCGCCATCGACGACTTCGGTACCGGCTTCTCGTCCCTCAGCTACCTGCAGAAGATGCCGGCCGACGTGCTCAAGCTGGACCGCTCGTTCACCGCCACCGCCGCCTCGTCGCGCCGGCAGCGGCTGCTGATGGAGGGGATCCTGCGGCTGGCCGAGACGCTCGGACTGGAGATCATCGCCGAGGGGGTCGAGACCGAGGCGGCGCGGGTGCTGCTGACCGACATCGGCTGCCTCTGCGCCCAGGGCTACCACTTCTCCCAGCCGCTCGGCGACGGCGAGGTGCTGCACTGGCTGCGCCAGGTGCGCCGGGGTACCCGCGAACGCGCCGCCGGCTGACGGCGGGACGGCGCGGCGCCCGGCCGGTCACCCGGTACGCGGGCGGAGCCTGGGCCTCAGTCGGAGAGCAGCCGGCCCTGCTCGGGCGCGGTGATCCGGGCGGCGACGTCGAAGGCGCGGGAGACGTCCTGCCAGATCCTCGGGTTGGCGCCGCGCACCCGGCCGCTCGGGTGCGCCACCGCCAGCCACGGCACCAGGCGCGCGTCCTCCCGCAGCAGGTACAGCGCCAGCGCCTGCCGGGCGGCGTCGCCCAGCGCCACGACCAGGCGCAGCCGCGGCAGCAGGTCGACGAAGCGGGACAGCCACGGCAGGGCCTGTTCGATGTCGTTGCGCTCGGCGTGCCGGCTCTTCCGGTCGGCCCCGAGCGGCCACGGCACCGCGTTCCAGTGCACGCAGCGGCGCCGGTCCAGCCCGGAGGCGCGGTAGAACTCCCAGACGTTCGCGGCGGCGGGGTCGTCGTCGTCGGGGGAGAGCAGCGCGCTGCGGACCGCCGTCCGGGCCGGGGACTCGAACAGGAAGAGCACCTCGGCGTCGACGCCGCCGAGCGTCGGGTCGACGTACGGCACGTCGGTCCCGACGAGCACCCGGATCTGCTCGACCAACCGGGTGATCGGAGCCACGTGCGGCTCGTCCAGCCGGGCGAGCTTGCCCTTGACGACCTCCGCGTCGCGGTCGGCCCTCGGTCCTGTCGTCGGGTCCATCAGCGCATCATGCCTGGCTCAGGCGGGGGACGGTACCGGCCGGCGGCCCGTGGACGGCTCGGCCCGTCGGTCGTCGGTGCGGGGGTGGTGCGGTCGCGGTCAGCCCGATGCCCCGGCCGGTCACTCGTTGGCGTGCAGCGCCGCGTTCAGCTCGATGCCGCGGCCGGTGCGCGGGCGCGCCTCCAGCGCCCCGGTGACCGAGTTGCGCCAGAAGAGCAGCCCGTCGACCCCCGAGAGTTCGCGCGCCTTCACGACCCGGCCGTCCGGCAGGGTGACCTTGGCGCCGGCCGTGATGTAGCAGCCGGCCTCCACCACACAGTCGTCGCCGAGGGAGATGCCGATGCCGGCGTTGGCGCCAAGCAGGCTGCGCTCGCCGATGCGTACCTTCTCGGTGCCGCCGCCCGAGAGGGTGCCCATGATCGAGGCGCCGGCGCCGATGTCGGAGCCGTCGCCGACGACCACGCCGGCCACGATCCGCCCCTCGACCATCGAGGCGCCGAGCGTGCCGGCGTTGAAGTTGCAGAAGCCCTCGTGCATGACGGTGGTGCCGGAGGCGAGGTGGGCGCCGAGCCGGACCCGGTCGGCGTCGGCGATGCGTACCCCGGAGGGCACCACGTAGTCGGTCATCCGGGGGAACTTGTCCACGCCGTAGACGGCGAGGTGCCGGCCGGCGGCCCGCTCGATCACGCGCAGCTCGTCGACCCGGTCGGGCGGGCAGGGGCCGGCCGAGGTCCAGGCGACGTTCGCGAGCGTGCCGAAGATGCCGTCCAGGTTCAGCTCGTTCGGCCGCACCAGGCGGTGGGAGAGCAGGTGCAGCCGCAGGTACGCGTCGGAGGCGTCCTTGATCGGCTCGGCCAGCGACCCGATCTCCGTGACGACGACCACGGTACGCAGCCCGGGCAGCGCCCGCTCGCCGATCGCGCCGGCCGGCAGGCCGATCGCCTCGGCCGGGTCCTCGCTCGGCCCGAGCGGGAGCGTGCCCAGTCCCAGCTTTCCACCCGGGTACCAGGTGTCGAGGACCTGGTCCTGGTCGGTGACAGTGGCCAGGCCGATGCCCCAGGCGGGCTGTGCAGTGGTCACCGGGCAACCTTTCGTCCGAGTCCGGGCTGGGCTGGGCTGCTCGCTCCTCGCCCCCAGACACCTGACGGTACCGTGCCCACCATGGAGAACCCGCTGACCCCCGAGGTGTTGGCCGATCCGGTCGCGTTGACCCGCGCCTTGGTCGACATCGAGTCCGTCTCACTGCACGAGAAGGAGATCGCAGACTGCGTCGAAGCGGTGCTCCGGGCCGTACCGCACCTGTCGGTGCGGCGCCACGGCAACACCGTGATGGCCCGTACCGACCTGGGGCGCGAGCGGCGGGTCGTGCTCGCCGGCCACCTGGACACCGTCCCGCTCAACGACAACTTCCCGTCCTGGATGCAGGGCGACCTGCTGTACGGCTGCGGCACGTCGGACATGAAGTCGGGGGTGGCGTACGCGCTGCACCTGGCCGTGACCGTGCCGGATCCCCGGTACGACGTGACGTACTTCTTCTACGAGGCCGAGGAGATCGAGTCGAGGTACAACGGGCTCACCCTCGTCTCGCAGGCGCACCCCGAGTGGCTGACCGCCGACTTCGCGGTGCTGCTGGAGCCGACCTACGGCGTGGTCGAGGCGGGCTGCCAGGGCACCATGCGCGCGACCGTGGGCACGACCGGCCGCCGGGCACACTCGGCGCGGTCGTGGCACGGGGTCAACGCGATCCACGCGGCGGGCGAGGTGCTGCGCCGGCTGGAGTCGTACGAGGCGCGGGCCGTGACCATCGACGGCTGCACCTACCGCGAGGGCATGAACGCGGTCAGCATCCGGGGTGGGGTGGCTGGCAACGTGGTGCCCGACCGCTGCGAGGTGGAGGTCAACTACCGGTTCGCGCCGGACCGCAGCGAGCAGGAGGCACAGGACCACGTCCGCGAGGTCTTCGCCGGGTACGAGGTGACGGTGACCGACTCGGCGGCCGGGGCGCTGCCGGGGCTGACGGCGGAGCCGGCCCGGGAGTTCCTGGCGGCGGTGGGGGAGGCGCCGGTCGGGAAGCTGGGCTGGACCGATGTGGCCCGCTTCGCCGCGCTGGGCATCCCGGCGCTGAACTTCGGGCCGGGCGACCCGAACCTGGCGCACGCCCCGGACGAGCACGTCGAGATTGGCAAGATCAGGGACGGCGCGGCGACCCTGCACCGCTGGCTCGCCTCCTGACCTGGTGAGGCCCGCCCCGCCTGGGCGGGACGGGCCTCGCGTGGCCTGTTGGTAGCGGTCGGACGTCAGCTGGCGAGCAGGGTCTCGCCGGTGGAACGCAGGTCGTCCGGGCGGACGTCCGAAGCGTCCTCGATGCCGACCGTGTCCTGCTGGCGCGAGAGCCGACGCTCCGCCACCACGTCCCGGATCCGCCGCTGCATCTGCCGCCGCTGCCGGATGATCTCGTTGCTGTTCATCACGCCAGTTCCTCCCCCCGAAGGTGCTCGACGGTCCGGCGTCCCGGCCGGGTGTCGCGCCGGGCCGGTCGCCGGTGGGCGCCGTGCATACGCAGTATGTGCATAGTAAGACGTCGGTACGACAGATTTTGTTGTCACGATCTCGTTCTTTTTTGCCGTCGTCTTTCCGACCCGTACCCTTTCTTCCCTTCGGCGACACCGGCCGTGGTTTCTCCGGTCACCCGCGGCTTTGTCCGTCGACCGGCCGGGGCGCGGGCCCGGGTGGGATCCCCACCGATACGGTTGACCTCATGAGCCACACCAATCGGCGGCACGGCGGCCGGGACCCCGGCCCGGTACGGCACCGTGGGGCGGTGACCCTGCGCCGGGAGGCCATCCCGGTGAGCACCGCGGACCAGCGGCTGCTCGACTCGCGTACCCGGGGCGACTGGAAGACCAAGGACGCCTGGCGGGCGCTGCGGATCCTTTCCGAGTTCGTCGAGGGGTTCGACACGCTCGCCGACCTGCCGCCCGCGGTCAGCGTCTTCGGCTCGGCCCGCAGCAAGCCCGACAGCCCGGAGTGCCGGCTGGCGGAGGAGTTGGGAGCGGCGCTGGCCGCCGCCGGCTACGCCGTGATCACCGGAGGCGGGCCCGGCGTGATGGAGGCGGCGAACCGGGGCGCGACCGAGGCCGGCGGGCTCTCCGTCGGGCTGGGCATCGAACTCCCCTTCGAGCAGGGCATCAACGACTGGGTCGACCTGGCCATCGACTTCCGCTACTTCTTCGCCCGCAAGACCATGTTCGTCAAGTACGCGCAGGCGTTCGTGGTCCTGCCCGGCGGGTTCGGCACCATGGACGAGCTCTTCGAGGCGCTGACGCTGGTGCAGACCGGCAAGGTGACCCGCTTCCCGGTCGTGCTGATGGGCACCGAGTACTGGTCCGGCCTGCTCGACTGGCTCCGCGGCACCATGGCCGCCGACGGCAAGATCGGACCGGTCGACCTCGACCTGATCTGCCTCACCGACGACGTCGCGGCCGCCGTGGCGCACATCGTCGACGCGGACGCGGCGCTCGCCGCTGAGCAGGAGTCGTTGCAGGAGGCGGCGGTGGCCCAGACCCAGGCGGACCAGCAGGCCGCCGCGAGCAACCAGCGGGACGAGTGAGCCGTGGCCGCCATCTGCGTGTTCTGCGCCTCGTCGCGCACCCTGGAACAGAACTGGCTCGACCTCGCCGCCGAGACGGGCGCGGAGATCGCCCGGCGCGGGCACACGCTCGTGTCGGGCGGCGGCTGCGTCGGCATGATGGGCGCCGTCGCCGAGGCCGCCCGCGCCGGCGGGGCACGCACGCTCGGCGTCATGCCGCGGCTGCTGGTGCAGCGCGAGGTGGCCGACCTGGACGCCGACGAGCTGGTGATCACCGAGAGCATGGCCGAGCGCAAGACCGCCATGATCGACAAGTCGGACGCGTTCCTCACCCTCCCCGGCGGGCTCGGCACGCTCGACGAACTCTTCGAGATCTGGACCCTGGGGACGCTCGGCCTGCATCGCAAGCCGATGGTGCTGGTCGACACCGACGGCTTCTACGGCGGCCTGGTCGAGTGGCTGAGCGGACTCACCCGTACCCAGTTCGTCCGGCCGGACGCGGCCGAGCGCCTGGTCGTGGCGGAGACCGTACCGGCCGCGCTGGACGCGATCGAGAACCTGCTCGGCTAGGCCGTGTCCTGTGCGCCGGGCGGCGTGGCGGCTGTGCGCCGGGTGGCGTGGCGGCTGCGCGCCGGGTGGCGTGGCGCACTCGCGGCGACGGTCCAAATCCCGTGCCATGCTGCGTCGTACGGGACGAGGACCGCGTACGCGGCGGAACGGAGGAGGTGCGATGCCGGAGTACATGTTGTTGCTGTACGCGCCCGCGGCGGACGAGCCCGAGCGGTCGGAGGAGCGGTGGGCGGAGCTGCCGCTGTGGCGCGAGGTGACCGAGAGCCTGCGCGAGGCGGGGCTGCTCGTCGCGAACGCACCGCTGCACCCGCCGACGAGCGCGACCACGGTGCGGGTACGCGACGGTGCGACCGAACTCACCGACGGGCCGTTCGCGACGACCAAGGAGATCCTCGCCGGGTACTACGTACTGAACTGCGCCGACCTCGACGAGGCGCTGCGGCACGCGGCACGGCTGCCGACCGCCCGCTACGGCTCGGTCGAGGTGCGCCCGATCATGGATCCGGGTGCGGTCCCGACGACCGGCCAGGCGCCCGCACCGGGCAGATGAGCGACCGGGACGGGCCCACGGCCGCGCCGGCCGACGCGGGCGGCGCCCTGGTCCGGGCGTTCCGCGCCGAGCGGGCCGCCGTACTGGCGACGCTGATCCGGTACACCGGCGACATCCAGATCGCCGAGGATGCCGTGCAGGACGCGTTCGAGTCCGCGATCACGGCGTGGCAGCGCGACGGGGTCCCGGACAACCCGGGAGCGTGGATCACGGTCGCCGCCCGGCGGCGGGCGATCGACCTGCTGCGCCGCGAGCGGGCGGTCGCCGGCCGGGCCGAACGCCTGGCCGAGCTGCTCCGCCTGGACGAGCGGGGACAGCCCGCGCCGAGCGACCCGGACGAGATCGTCGACGACCGGCTCAGGCTGATCTTCACCTGCTGCCATCCGGCCCTGGAGATGCCGGCCCGGCTCGCGCTGACCCTGCGTACGCTCGGCGGCCTGACCACCGGCGAGATCGCGCGCGCCTTCCTGGTCGCCGAGCCGACGATGGGAAAGCGGATCGTCCGGGCCAAGCGCAAGATCGCCGATGCGCACATCCCGTACCGGGTGCCCGCCGGCGACGAACTGCCCGGCCGGGTACGCGGCGTGCTCCGCGTCGTCTATCTCATCTTCAATGAGGGCTACTCCGCCAGCGAGGGCGACCGCCTGGTCCGGGCCGAGCTGTGCGACGAGGCGATCCGCCTGGGCCGGCTGCTCTGCGAACTGATGCCGGACGACGCCGAGGCGTGGGGGCTGCTGGCGCTGATGGTGCTGCACGACGCCCGCCGGGCCGCCCGGACCGATGGGCGGGGCGGCTACGTGGCGCTGCCCCAACAGGACACGTCCCGCTGGGACCCGGACCGGATCCGCGAGGGACTGACGGCGCTCAACCGCGCGCTGCGGCTCGGCACCCCCGGGCAGTACCAGCTCCAGGCGGCGATCACCGCGCTGGAACTGCGGGGGGCGGACCGCGGCGTGACCGACTGGGCGCGGATAGCGGAGCTGTACGCGACGCTCGGCCGGCTCAGCCCCTCCCCGGTGGTGGAGGTGAACCACGCGGCCGCGGTCGGGTTCGCCCACGGGGCCGAGGCCGGGCTGGAGCTGCTCCGGCCGCTGCTGGAGGCGCCCGCGCTGGAGCGCTACCAGCCGCTGCACGCCACCCATGCCGAACTGCTCCGGCGGGCCGGCGACGCGGCGGGCGCGGCGCGCGCGTACGAACGGGCCATCACGCTCTCCGCCAACACCGTGGAACGCGCCGAACTCGAACGCCGGCTGCGGGCGCTGCCGGCCGCCTGATCCGCGTCGCGCCGGCGCCAGTCGCCGGACCGCCTTCCACCGCCGCGCCACACCCGTGAGCCGCCGGATCGTCTCCCACCGCCGTAAGGTCCGCACAAATTCTGTGCATCAGTGGCCTGGCAGCCGCTCCGAAAGGCCACTTTCTCCGAATTTGTGCGGATCTTGCCGGGGCGCGCCACATCCGTCGGCCGCTGGGATCGCCTCCCACCCGCCACGCCGCGTCCGTCAGCCGCCGCCTCGCGGAGTTGTCCAAGTCCGGGTGCGTGCCGCGTCGGTTCACCGGGGTCGCCGAAGGGCGGCCGGTGAACTGCGGAGGAGGCGCGGAATGGACCGACAATCGCGTGGACCGGTGGCGGCGAACCCGACGGGAGACGTCGGGGCACGGCACGACGCCGGGTGGCGCCGGACCGAGGAACGCGCCGTGCGGGCGGTCTTCGACGCGACGTCCCGTGCCTGGCGCAGCGGCGACGCGGACGCCTTCGTCGCCTGGTACGGCGAGGACGCCACGGTGATCCTGCCCGGGGCCTGCCTGAAGGGCCGGGACGAGATCCGGGCCGGCATGGCGGGCGCCTTCGCGGGAGCGCTGAAGGGCTCGACGCGCGAGCACGCGGTGCTGACCGTCCGGTTCCTCGGTACCGACGCGGCCGTGGTGGTCACCAGGAGCGCCACCAGCTTCCCCGGCGAGGTCGAGGTGCCGGGCGAGCGGTGGGAGCTGGCGACCTGGGCGCTCTCGCGGCGCCCCGGCGGCTGGCTCGTCGAGGCGTTCCACGCCTGCCCGGAGGCGGCCGGCGGACCGGACCGCCGGGACTGAACGCCGGACCGGGCGGCCGGGGGAGACGCCGGGACTGAACGCCGGACCGGGCGGCCCGGAGAGACAGAGAGCCGGGAGAACAGAGAGCCCGGAGACAGCGAGATCGAGCGGCCGACGGACGGTGCGGACCGTGCGGCCCGACGAGACGAGAAGGAGCGGAACGCGATGGTGGACAAGCGGTCGGAGATGGGCCGGGAGCACTGGCGCAGCATGACGGCGGCGGCCCGGGCGAACCCGGAGCAGACCCCGGAGGATGTCGTCGCCCGGGTGGAGCGCTACTGGCCCGGCCTGACGGCCGAGCCCGGTGGCGTCGACTATCTCGAGGTCGAGGTGGCCGGGTGCCCGGCGATGTGGACGGTACCGAAGGGCAGCGCCGAGGACCCCGTGCTCGTCTGGGTGTACGGCGGCGGCTGGGTCAGCGGCTCGATCTACACCCACCGGAAGCTCCTCGGCCACCTCGCCAAGAGGGTCGGGGCCCGGGCCCTGATCGTCGGCTACCGCCAGGCCCCGTACCCGGTGCCGCTGGAGGACACCACCGCCGCGTACCGCTGGCTGCTGGGCCAGGGAATCGCGCCGGGGCGGATCGCGATCGGCGGGGACTCGTTCGGCGCCAACCTCGCCGTCGGGACGGTGCTGCGCGCCCGCGAGCTGGAGCTGCCCGTACCGGCCGGGTTGCTGCTGATGTCGCCGTGGGTGGACATGACGGTCGGCAACGAGACGTACGAGTCGAACCGCGAGCGGGAGGCCTTCTTCTACCGGGAGGTCGTCGAGATGCTGGCGTCGGCCTACCTGAACGGCGCCGACCCGAAGGATCCGCTGGCCAGCCCGGTCTACGCCGACCTGAGCGGCCTGCCGCCGACGTACATCCAGGTGGGCGGCGACGAGACGCTGCTCGGCGAGGCGCTGCAACTGGACGAGAACGCCCGCGCGGCCGGCGTGGACAGCCGGGTGGAGGTCTTCCCGGGCCAGTTGCACACCTTCCAGATGGCGGCGGGGAACGTACCCGAGTCCGACGAGGCAATCCGGAAGCTCGCCGCCTGGGTCCGGCCGAGGCTGGGCCTGAGCTAGAGCCCGGACCCGGCCGTGACCCGCGCCGTCCCCCTCCGGTGGCGCGGGGTCACGGTCGACGTCCGCGGGTTCCTCACCACGGGTGACGGCACGACCGGGCCACCGTCACGACGGGAGTCTCCGCCGCGACGTGTCTCATGGCCGTGGTGAGATGAGCGGTATGCAGGCGTACCGGCTGGTTCGCCGGCCGGCAGACGCCGCGCCGGCGCGCGTCGACGACCCCCTGCAACGCGACGCCGTCGCGCACACCGCCGGGCCCCTGCTGGTCCTCGGTGGACCGGGCAGCGGCAAGACCGGCACGCTCGTCGAGGCGGTGGCGGCCCGGGTTGCCGAGGGGGTGGATCCCGAGCGGATCCTCGTGCTCACCTTCGGGCGGCGAATGGCCACGCAGCTGCGGCACCGGATCGAGGCGCGGATCGCCGGTACCCGCCACCGGGTCGTGCACGAGCCGATGGTGCGTACCTTTCCGGCGTACGCCTTCGGGCTGCTGCGCCGCGCGGCGGTCGAGCGGGGCGAGCCGTCGCCCCGGCTGCTCACCGGCCCGGAACAGGACCTGATCATCCGCGAACTGCTGGAGGTGGTCGGCGAGGAGGAGGCCGACGACCCGGTGGGCTGGCCGGAGCCGCTGCGCCCGGCGCTGCGTACCCGGGCCTTCGCCGAGCAACTGCGCGACCTGCTGATGCGCGCGGCCGAGCGCGGCATCGGGCCGGTCGAGCTGGCCCGGCTGGGCGAGCAACTGGGTCGGGACGACTGGCCGGCCGCCGCCCGCTTCCTGCGGCAGTACGTGGCGGTGCTCGCGCTGCGGGACGTCACCAGTCGCGGCTCGGTCGCGTACGACCCGGCCGAGCTGGTCCGGGCCGCCGCCGGACTGCTGCGCGACGACCCGGAGCTGCTCGACGCGGAGCGCCGCCGGCTGGCGTACGTCTACGTCGACGAGTTCGCCGACACCGATCCGGCTCAGGTCGAGCTGCTCGCCCTGGTGGCGGGGGGTGGCAAGGCGCTGGTCGCCTTCGCCGACCCGGACTCCTCGACGTACGCCTTCCGGGGCGCCGACCCGGCCGCCGTCGCCGCCTTCCCCGACCGGTTCCGTACCGCCGCCGGCGCGCCGGCCCGCACCATCGTGCTCGGCACCTCGTACCGGGCCGGAGCGGCGCTGCTCGACGCGACCCGGCGGGTGGCCCGGCGGCTGCGCGGGCCGGTGGCCCACCGGCGGCTCGTCCCGCCGCCCGGGGCCGAACCGGGCGCGGTGGAGGTGCGGACCTTCCGCTCCCGCACGAGCGAGGCCGCCTACCTGGCGCACGCGCTGCGCTCCGCGCACCTGCTCGACGGCGTGCCCTGGTCCCGCATGGCGGTGCTGGTCCGGTCGACCGCGCTGCAACTCCCGCCCCTGCAGCGGGCGCTGCACGCGGCCGGCATCCCGACCGTGGTGCACGCCGAGGACCTGCCGCTGCACCTGCAACCGGCGGTGGCGCCGCTGTTGCTGCTCCTGCGCTGCGCGCTGGAGCCGGACCGGCTCGACGAGGAGGCGGCCGTCGCCCTGCTGCACTCGCCGCTGGGCGGCGCGGATCCGCTGGCCGAGCGGCGGCTGCGCCAGGGGCTGCGCGCCCGCGCGCTGGCCGCCGGCGACCGGCGCCCCTCGGGCGAGCTGCTCGTCGAGGCGCTGCGCGATCCGGCGGAGCTGGCCGCGATCGAACGGCGCTGGGCCGAACCGGCCCAGGCGGTGGGGCGGCTGCTCGCCACCGCCCGGGAGGCCGCCGCCGAGGCGGGCGCCACGGCCGAGACCGTGCTCTGGGCGGTGTGGCGGGCCAGCGGGCTCGCCGAGCGCTGGTCCGCCGCGGTCACCCGGCCCGACCGGGGCACGGGCGAGTCCGACGAGGGGGCGCGGTGGCGGGCCGCCGCGGCCGACCGGGACCTCGACGCCGTGGTGGTGCTCTTCGACGCGGCGGCGCGGTTCACCGACCGGCTGCCCGGTGCGCGTACCGAGGTCTTCCTCGACCACGTCCTGGGGCAGGACCTGCCGGCCGACACGCTCGCGCCGAGCGCCGACCGGGGTGAGGCGGTCCGCCTGCTCACCGCCCACGCCGCGAAGGGGCTGGAGTGGGACCTGGTCGCGGTCGCCGGCGTACAGGAGGGCGTCTGGCCGGACCTGCGGCTGCGCGGCAGCCTGCTCGGCTCGGAGCGCCTGGTCGACGTGCTGGCCGGCCGCGCCGACGGCGCCGGCGCGACGGCCAACCTGGTCGGGCAGACCTCGGCGCTGCTGGACGAGGAGCGGCGGCTCTTCTACGTCGCGGCGACCCGGGCCCGGCGAAAGCTGCTGGTCAGCGCGGTGGCGTCGGCCGCGGTCGGCGGCCTCGACCACGAGGAGCAACCGAGCCGCTTCCTCTACGAGCTGGTGCCCGGCGGCCCGACGGAGCCCGACGGGCCGGACGAGCCGGGCGCCGACCCGGGACCCTCCGGCCCCGGTACCCGCGGCGGTCCGACCGGCCCGGACGGCCCGGCGGCGTCGAACGGCTCCGCCTCGGCCGGTTCCCCGGCCGCCGGCCCGGCGACGTCGGACGGCCCGGCGACGTCGGACGGCCCGGCGGTGTCGGACGGCGCGGCGGTGTCGGACGGCGCGGCAGGTGGCGACGGCCGGGCCCGGGGCGGGGCGGACCCCGTCCCGGAACCACCGGCCGCCGAGCTGCCGGTGGGGCGCCCGCCGCGCGCGCTCACCCTGGCCGCGCTCGTCGCCGAGCTGCGCACCGCCGTCACCGATCCCGGCACGCCGCCCGACCGGCGGCACGCGGCCGCGGCCGAGCTGGCCCGCCTCGCCGCGGCCGGCGTGCCGGGGGCGCACCCGGACGACTGGTGGGGGTTGCGACCCCTCTCCGACGACCGGCCGCTGGTCGACGAGGGCGAGCCGGTGCGGGTCACCCCCTCGGGCATGGAGAGCGCGCTGCGGTGCAGCCTGCGCTGGCTGCTGGAGAAGCACGGCGGCAGCGCCCCGGCCAGCGCCGCCCAGGGCATCGGCAACCTGGTGCACGCCGCGGCGATGCTGGCCGAGGACGCCAGCGCCGACCGGAGAGAGCTGCTGGAGTACGTCGCCGCCCGCTTCGACGCCATCGACCTGGCCGCCCGCTGGCTGGCCGGGCCGGAGCTGTCCCGGGCCGAGGCCATGGTCGACAAGCTGCTGCGCTGGCTGGCCGGCAACCCGCGCCGGCTGCTGGCCATCGAGCACGAGTTCGCGGTACGGCTCGACGACCCGCGTCGGCCGGTGGAGCTGACCGGCCGAGTCGACCGGCTGGAGGTCGACGCCGAGGGTCGGCTCGTGGTGGTCGACCTGAAGACCGGCAAGACCACCGCCGTCACCGGCTCCGAACTCGCCGAACATCCGCAGCTCGGCGCGTACCAGGCGGCGGTCGAGGCGGGCGCGTTCGCCGAGTACGGCGACGAGTCGGGCGGCGCCGCGCTGGTGCAGCTCGGCACCTCGGCCAAGGAGGCCCGGGAGCAGGCACAGGAGCCGCCCAGTGCGAGCGAGGAGGCGAACTGGGCCCAGGACATGGTGCGCCGTACCGCCGACACCATGGCGGCGGCTACCTTCTCCGCCGTGGCGAACTCCAAGTGCCGGGTCTGTCCGGTGCGGACCAGCTGCCCGGTCTCCGGGCAGGGACGGCAGGTGGTGGAACCGCCGTCCCGGCGGCCCGGCCTGGAGCCGCCGACCCAGCGTCAGGGCGGCCGGAATTGAGCCAGCCCGCCCTCTTCGCCGCGCCGCCGCCGCAGCGAGCCGCCGACGCCGGTCCGCGCTACACCCCGGTGGAGCTGGCCCGCCTGCTGCGGCTGCCCGCCCCGACCCGGGAACAGGCCGCGATCATCGCGGCGCCGGTCGAGCCGCTGCTGGTGGTGGCCGGTGCCGGCTCGGGCAAGACCGAGACGATGGCCGCCCGGGTGGTCTGGCTGGTCGCCAACGACTACGTCCGGCCGGAGCAGATCCTGGGGCTCACCTTCACCCGCAAGGCCGCCGGCGAGCTGGCGCACCGCATCCGTACCCGGCTGGACCAGCTGGTCCGACGGCTCGGGCGGCAGCGGCGCGGGATCGAGGCCGACCTGCTGGCCGGTGAGCCGACCGTGGCCACGTACCACTCGTACGCCGCGCGGATCGTCACCGAGCACGGGCTGCGCTCCGGGTACGAGCCGGTCGTACGGCTGCTGACCGAGGCGTCCCGGTGGCAGCTGATGGAGCTGCTCGTCCGCAACTACGACGGGGACATGTCGGAGGTGGGGCGGACCCCGGGCGGCGTCGCCGACGCGGTGCTCGCCCTCGCCGGTGAGCTGGCCGAGCACCTGGTCACCCCGGACGAGCTGGCGGCCTGGACCGGGCGCTTCTTCGGCGAGGTGCAGTCCCGGCCCGGCAAGATCTACGCGGACGTACGGAAGGCGCTCGCGGTGCAGCAGGCCCGGCTGCGGCTGCTGCCGCTGGTCCGCGCGTACGACCGGCGCAAGCAGGACTTCGAGGCGATGGACTTCGGCGACCAGCTCTCCCGGGCGGCCCGGGTGGCGCGGGACCACCCCGAGGTCGGCGCGATCGAGCGCGAGCGCTACCGGGTGGTGCTGCTCGACGAGTACCAGGACACCAGCCACGCGCAGGTGGTGCTGCTCCGCTCGCTCTACGGCGGCGGCCATCCGGTCACCGCGGTCGGCGATCCCTGCCAGTCCATCTACGGCTGGCGCGGCGCCAGCGCCGGCACGCTCGACCGCTTTCCCGGCGAGTTCACCCACGCCGACGGCCGGCCGGCCCGCGCGTTGACGCTGACCACGAGCTGGCGGAACCGGCCGGAGGTGCTCGGGGTCGCCAACGGGCTCGCCGCGCCGCTGCGGGCGGCCGGGGCGCGGGTCGCCGAGCTGGCCCCCGCCTTCTCGGTGGACGACCCGATCCCGGCGCGCACCGCCCGGGGCGCGGCCGGCGGTACGGTCCACTGCGCGCTGTTGCCGACCTTCGCCGAGGAGGCGGAGTGGATCGCCGACGGCCTGCTCGCCGCGTGGCGGGGCGCCGCCCGGATGCCGGCCGCGCTGCCCGAGCACATCCCGCTGGAGCGGCGCCCGACCAGCGCGGTACTGGTCCGGGTCCGCAGCCAGATCCCGGCGATCGAGGCGGCGCTGCGCGACCGGGGCCTGCCGGTCGAGGTGGTCGGGCTGGGCGGCCTGCTGGACACCCCGGAGGTACGCGACGTCGTCTGTACCCTGCGGGTGCTGACCGACCCGACCGACGGGGCGGCGCTGCTGCGGCTGCTCACCGGCGCCCGCTGGCGGATCGGCCCGCGCGACCTGGTGGCGCTGCACCGGCGGGCCAAGGAGATCGCCGCCGAGCGGCACGGCCCTCGTTCCGTCTGGACCGACGGCGACGAGCCGGAGATCGTCACCGACGCCCTCGACGAGGCGACGCTGGTGGAGGCGCTGGCCGACCTGGGACCGGAGCAGGCGTACTCGGCGGAGGGGTACGCCCGGCTGCGCGCGTACGGCCGGGAGCTGGCGCTGCTGCGCCACCGGCTGGACCAGCCGCTGCCGGACCTGGTCGCGGACGTCGAGCGCACCATCGGGCTGGACGTGGAGGTCGCGGTACGGGCCGGGCGGGGCGGGGACGCCGGGCTCGCCCGTGGGCACCTCGACGCGCTCGGCGACGTGGCGGCCCGGTTCGCCAGCGACGCCGCCGGAAGCGCGCCGCTGAGCGCGTTCCTGGCCTACCTGGCCGCCGCCGAGGACGAGGAGCGCGGGCTGGCCCCGGGCGAGGTCGAGGTGGTCGAGGGCGCGGTGCAGATCCTCACCGCGCACGCGGCCAAGGGGCTGGAGTGGGACGTGGTGGCGGTCGCCGGGCTGACCCGGGGGGTCTGGCCGGGACCGGTCCGCAACTCCGACCACTACCTGCTCGGCCTGGGCGTGCTGCCGTTCCCGCTGCGGGGCGACGCCGACGGCCTGCCGGAGCTGGAGCTGGCGGAGGCCGCGGACCAGCGGGACGTGCTGCGGGCGATGACCACGTTCACCGAGCGGTGGCGCGCGCACGACGAGCGCGAGGAGCGCCGGCTGGCGTACGTCGCGGTCACCCGCCCGCGCCGGCTGCTGCTCTGCTCGGGCTACTGGTGGGGCGACGGGGTGAAGCGGCCGCGGGGGCCGTCGGTCTTCCTGCGCGAGATCCACGACCACTGCCTCTCGGGCGGGGACGGGTACGTGGTCGACGTCTGGGCGCCGGAGCCGCCCGGCGACGCGACGAACCCGACCACCCAGGTGGTACAGCGGGCGGAGTGGCCGTCCGACCCGCTCGGGGCGCGCCGGCCGGCGGTGGCCGAGGGGGCGGCGCTGGTGTGCCGGCTGCTCGCCGAGCGCACCGACGCCCCGTCCGAGCCGGAGCGCGAGCCACGAGCCGCCGAGTCCGGGCCGCCCGCCGACCCGGTGCCGCCCGTCGACCCGGAGGTGCTGCGCTGGCGGCGGGAGGTGGACCTGCTGCTCGCCGAGCGGGAGCGGTTGGCGCGCCGGGACGGACCCGTCGAGGTCGCGCTGCCCGGGCACCTCTCCGTGTCGCAGCTCGTCGTGCTCCGCCGCGACCCGCAGGCGCTGGCGCGTACGCTGCGCCGCCCGATGCCCGCCCGGCCCGACCCGTACGCCCGGCGCGGCACGGCCTTCCATGCCTGGCTGGAGCAGCGTTTCGGCGCCGGCCGGCTGCTCGACATCGACGAGCTGCCCGGGGCGGCCGACGAGGACGCCGCCACCGACGACGCGCTGGTCGAGCTGCAGGAGCGGTTCCTCGCCAGCGAGTGGGCCGACCGGACGCCGATCGAGGTGGAGGTGCCGTTCGCGACCGTCATCGCCGGGGTGGTGGTGCGGGGCCGGATGGACGCCGTCTTCGCCGCTCCCGGCGGCCGGTACGACGTGGTCGACTGGAAGACCGGGCGGCAGCCCTCCGGGGCGGCGGCGGACGCGGCGGCGGTGCAGTTGGCGGCGTACCGGCTGGCCTGGGCGGAGCTGGCGGGGGTGCCGGTCGGGCACGTGCGGGCCGCGTTCCACTACGTACGGGACGGCGTCACGGTCCGCCCGGCGGACCTGCTCGACGCCGACGGGCTCGCCGCCCTGGTGGCCGGCCTCCCGGCGGCTGAGCACCCCTGACCGGCCCTGACCTGCCCTGACCGGCCCCGGGGCCGTCGGAGTCGGGGTCACCCCGGACCGCTGGATCTTGTTGGGTGGGCGGTCCGGTCCGGGTCTGCTACGCTTGCCGGGTTGCAGTTTTGGTTCCCAGAGACGGTTTTGTTCTCACAGACTTTGACTGCGCCTGGCGGATTACGACCCCAGGCGCATTTTGTTGTGTCCGGAGTTCCCGGGCGGGGCGACCAGTGCGACTAGGCGTCCGCGCAGCGGCGCGGACTTTCACCTCGACCGTGGATGACCACCGGTCGATCGTTCCGTCAGGAGACGAGACAATGGCAGTTGGCACCGTGAAGTGGTTCAACTCGGAAAAGGGCTTCGGCTTCATCACCCCGGACGGCGGCGGCGCCGACGTCTTCGCCCACTTCTCCGCGATCCAGAGCTCCGGCTACCGGAGCCTGGACGAGAACCAGCGGGTGGAGTTCGAGGTCACCCAGGGCCAGAAGGGCCCGCAGGCGGAGAACATCCGCCCGCTCTGAGCTCGGCGCGACTGGCGCGTCCAGTCGCGGTGGCACCGCGTCCCACCCGGCGCGGTGCCTGAGTTCGGCGCAGTTCCGCCGTGCCCTCCGGGCGCGGTGAACAGGTCCAGCCCGTCCCGAGCGGTGCGGGCTGGACCTGACTGTTCTCCGGTTCGTGCTTGTGACGCCGTCGTGATCACCGACGGCAGCGACCCGTGGCGAAATCCCTCGCCCGGGCGCCTTCCTCGACACGTGCCGCCATCGAGGAAGGCTCCGTCATGACAGAATCCAAGGTCGCTTCCTTCGCGGACGTGCGACTCGCCCCCGCGCTCTATCCGGTCCTGGCGGCGAGCGGCATCACGGCGCCGTTCCCGATCCAGGCCGCCACCCTGCCCGACTCGCTCGCCGGACGCGACGTGCTCGGCCGGGGACGTACCGGCTCGGGCAAGACGCTCGCCTTCGGGCTGCCGCTGCTCTCGCGTACCGCCGGACGCCGGGCCCGCCCGGGCCGGCCGCTCGCGCTGGTCCTCGTGCCGACCCGGGAGTTGGCGCAGCAGGTGACCGCCGCGCTGGAGCCGTACGCCCGGGCCGTGAAGCTGCGCTGCGCCACCGTGGTCGGCGGGCTGTCGTTGCCGCGACAGGCCAGCGAGCTGCGGGCCGGGGCCGAGGTGGTCGTCGCCACGCCCGGACGGCTGACGGACCTGATCAACCGGGGCGACTGCCGGCTGGACCAGGTGGCCATCACCGTGCTGGACGAGGCCGACCAGATGGCCGACATGGGCTTCCTGCCGCAGGTCACCAGGCTGCTGGAGCAGGTCGCGCCGGACGGCCAGCGGATGCTCTTCTCGGCCACCCTGGACGGCGGCGTGGACCGTCTGGTGCGCCGCTTCCTGACCAATCCGGTGTCGCACTCGGTGGACCCGGGGACCGCCACGGTCAGCGCGATGACCCACCACGTCCTGCAGGTCGAGGCGGCGGACAAGCCCGCGGTGCTCGCGCAGATCGCCGCCCGGGACGGGCGCACAATCCTGTTCCTGGGTACGAAGCACCGCGCCGACCGGCTGGCCCGGCAGCTGCGTGCCCAGGGCGTACGGGCGGCGGCGCTGCACGGCGGCAAGTCCCAGCCGCAGCGCACCCGCATCCTGGAGCAGTTCCGTGCCGGCCAGGTCACCGCGCTGGTGGCGACCGACGTGGCGGCCCGGGGCATCCACGTCGACGGGCTCGACCTGGTGGTGAACGTGGACCCGCCGACGGAGGCCAAGGACTACCTGCACCGGGGCGGCCGTACCGCCCGGGCCGGCGCGACGGGCAGCGTGGTGACGCTGGCCCTGCCCGAGCAGCGGCGGGACGTGTCCCGACTGCTGGCCGCCGCCGGCATCAAGGCCGGCGCGGCCGCCGGGTCGGGAAGCGTCCGACCCGGCAGCGCGGAGCTGGTCCGGGTGACCGGGGCGCAGGCTCCGTCCGGCGTACCGGTCGCCCCGGACCCGACGCCCGCCCCGGCGACGGGGGCCGTGGCGGCCCGGGCGGGCTCCGCCCACCGGGGTTCGGGGCGCCCGCGGCGCCCGCGCCGTCCGCGGGCGCGTACCGAGGGAGCCCGGTAGCGCAGCCCCGCCGCAGGCGGTCCGGATCGGCGACCGGCGACGGCCGGTGTACCCGCGGGCACACCGGCCGAGGGCGGTCGCCGACGGCGTCAGCCGAGGGCGGACTCCGCGACGGTGGCGGTGCGCGCCCGCTGCGGGTGGTCGCCGACGGGAATCCGGGCCACCTGCTGCTCGGTGGCGTAGGAGATGACCGAGACGGTGTCGTCGCCGGCGACGGAGACGTAGCAGTACTGACCGTCCGCGCTGCTGGTGGCCCAGTACGTCCGCGCGCCGAGCGGGAGCAGGCTGTGCCGGAACGAGTCGCGCGACACGATCGCCGCGTAGTTCGACATCGTGCCGGCGACGCAGAGCTTGGTCCCGTCGCCGCTCATCGCGATCCCGTGGTGGGCGGAGTCGAGCACGTACTGGTCGCGGCGCAGCTGTCGGGCCTCGTCGGAGAGGGGCAGCTGGGCCACGCGGGTGACGCGGTCGGCCCGCAGGTCGTACTCGACGAAGCCGTGCAGGAACGACACCTGCAGGTAGGCGAAGCGTTCGTCGGGGGAGAGCGCCATCGGCCGTACCGCCGCGCTCATGTCGGGCATGCCGAACTCCGCGAGCTTCTGGCGGATGTCGACGCGTCGCTCGACCCGCAACGTACGGGCGTCGACGATCTCGAAGACGCGCTCGCCCTTGGTCCAGTCCAGCCACGGCTCGTCCAGCGTCGTGTAGACCGCGCCGATGCTGGCGTGGTAGATCTTGCCGCCGTCGCGCGAGTACGTGTTCTCGTGCGGCGAGTCCCCGGAGGGGAAGGTTCCGACGATCTGGCCGGTGGCCGTGTCGATCATGTCGACGAGCTTCGCGGTGGAGGCGGAGACGGCCAGCCGGCTGCCGTCGGGCGAGATCGCCATGTGATCGGCGCGCTCGCCGTCGACCCGGGTCCGCCACCGGATCTCGCCGCTCTGTATGTCGATCGCCACGACGTCGCCGAAACTGGGCCGGGAGACGTAGACGAGGCGCCCGTCGGCCGAGGCGTACATGTCGTCGACGAACTGGTCGTGGCCCTCGCCGATCTGCGTACGGATGAACAGGAAGGCCGCGAGCCTGACCGGGCTGAGGTAGATCTCCGCGAGCCGGGCCTCCCGGTCCGGGATCACGTTGATCCGGCGTATCCGCTGGTAGGTCCGTACGTCCACGATGTCGGCGGTGCCGTCCCAGTTGTTGCCGACCAGCAGCACCTCGCGCGTCTGCGCGGAGGTGGCGGCCGGACCGGGATCGGCCGGGGTCGATCGGGCCGCGCCGGCCGGCGCCGGGCCGAGACCCAGCAGCACGACGGCGACCGACAAGATCCACACCTGGCTCGCTCTGGCTCTCCGGGCACGTCTCATGGCTGAGGCACCTTTCGGGATCCGTCATCGTCTCGCCACGACCGCCCCGGTCGCCGGCATCGTCGGGGCCGGGCGGCGGATGGGTACCGGCAGCCTAAACGAAATTCATTCACGTTTCTAGATATCCGTGCCAATGGATCAATATCAGGACGGATGCCCGCCCGCGCCGCGGGCCCGGGTTGCGGCGTCGAAGACCCCGGCGCCCAGGGTGGCGTTACCGTCTCGGGCATGACCGAGAACAGTCGAGTGGGACGATTCATGACCTTCAAGGCGCAGGCCGGTCGGGGCGACGAACTGGCCTCGGCCATGCTCACCGTCGCCGAGGGGCTCCGGGGTTTCCCGGGCTGCGAGGCGTACCTGATCAGCCAGGACCGCGCGGACGCGGACACCGTCCACGTCTTGGAGGTCTGGGCGGACGACGACGCCGCCGACGCCGCGCTGCGGGCCGCCCAGGCCGCGGCGGACGCGCCCGTTGGCATCTCCGACGTGCTGGCCATGCTCGCCGACCGGCCGCAACGGGTCGATTTCGTGCCGCGCGGCGGGGTCGGGTTCTGACGCGGAGGCCCAGGCTCGCCGAAGGGCGCCCACCGCAGGATCGCAAAGAGTTTTTTGCAAAATTCTCTTCGCGATCATACGGTGAGGGCATGCCCGATCAACCCGTGCCGACGATCCGCGACACCGAGACCCTGCGGGCGATCGCCCATCCGATCCGCGCCAAGCTGCTGGCGCTGCTGCGCTACGAGGGGCCGGCCACCGCCTCGCAGCTGGCCCGGCGGCTGGACGAGTCGAGCGGTACCGCCAGCTACCACCTGCGCCAACTCGCCCGGTACGGCTTCGTGGAGGAGGACCCCGAGCAGCCGAACAAGCGGGACCGGCGGTGGCGGGCCGCGCACCGGATCACCAGCTGGAACCGGGCCGACCTCGCCACCGACCCGGAAGGGCGGCAGATCAGCGACGCGCTGGAACGCCGGCAGCTGCTCACCGCCGTGGACCACTTCCAGCGGTGGTTCGCCGGCCGGGACCACCGCGATCCGCGCTGGGACGCCGTCGGCGGAGCCTTCGACGACCTGCTGCGGCTCACGCCCTCGCAGCTCAGGGCCCTGGACGCCGAGCTGATGGCGGTCTTCGCGCGGTTCCGTACCGAACCCCCGGCGCCCGAGCCCGACGAGCCGGTCGGCCACGTACGCGTCTACACGCAGCTGCTGCCCTTCGAGGAGGTGCCGCTGTGAGCCGGGACGGTGCGGTGGCCCTCTCGCCCCGGCAGGCGCAGCGCCGCTACCTCGGGCTCTCCGGGGTGCGCTGGTTCGCCAGCGGGTTGATGATGCCGGTCCAGCTGTTGCTCTACACCGCGCGCGGCCTCGACCTGCCCACCGCCGGCCTGCTGGTCGCGCTCTACTCCGCGCTGATCGTGCTCCTCGAACTTCCCACCGGCGGCCTCGCCGACCTGATCGGCCGGCGCCGGACCATGCTGGTCTCGATCGCCGCCTACGTGACCGCGATGCTCGGCCTGGCCCTCGCGCAGCACTGGTGGCAGTTCGCCGTCGCCGTCACGCTCTCCGCGATCGGCCGGGCGCTCGGCTCCGGTCCGCTCGACGCCTGGTACGTCGACACGGTCCGGGCCGCCGACCCGGCCGCCTCGCTGCGGGCCGGACTCTCCCGGGGCTGGGCGGTCGAGGCGCTCGGCCTCGGTCTGGCCGCGACCGTCGGCGGGTCCGCACCGCGGCTCTTCTCCGGCCTCCCCGCCGACGGGCTGATCTGCCCGTTCTCGGTACCGGCGCTCGGTGCCGCCGCCGTCGGGGCGGTCAGCTTCGTCGCGCACCTGGTCTGGATGACCGAGCCGGCCGCCGGGAACGGGTCCGTCCCGAGGCCGGCCGGCGGGCTCCGGTCGCTGCTTCGAGCCGTACCGGGGCAGGTCTCCGACGGCGTACGCCTGGCCGTGGGCGATCCGGTGATCCGGCTGCTCTTCGCCCGGACCGCCGCGATCGGCGTGGCGGTGGTCTCGATCGAGGTGCTCTCCCCGCTGCAGTTCGCCGCGCTGCTCGGCGGGGCGGAACGCGCCGCGGCGGCGTACGGGTTGCTGGTGACCGCGGCGTGGGCCGGCAGCGCGGCCGGCTCGGTCGGCGCGCCGCTGCTGTGCCGGCTCGGGGCGGCGGTCGGGCTGCGCCAGCCGCTCGCCGTCGGCGCCCTCTTCACCGGGCTGATCGCGACCGGCCCGGCGCTGCTCGCCCTGGCCGCCTTCGGTTCCGGCGGGCTTCCCGTCGCCGTGGCCGGCTACCTGCTGGCGTACCTCTGCGCCGGGGTGCCGGGACCGCTCGCCGACGAGGCGCTGCACGAGCGGGTCGGCGAGGGCCAGCGGGCCACCCTGGTCTCGGTCGGCTCGCTGGCGCTGCAGCTCGGCGGCCTCGGCGGCTCGCTCGGCGTCGCCCGGCTGGCGGACCGGGCCGGATTCGGGTCCGGCTGGCTCGTCGCCGGCGCGGCCCTGCTGCTCGCCGCGGGATTCACCGCGGCGGCGCTGCGGCGGACGCTGACGCCCGCGCCGAGCACGGCCGTGCCGGGGCCGGGTACGGCCGTGCCGGGGCCGGGTACGGCCGTACCGGGGCCGGGTACGGCCGTGCCCGTGGCGGTGCGGCCCGACCGGCCACTGGCGACGGTCGTCGATCCGGGCGGCCCCTGAGTCGATCCGGGCGGCCCCTGAGTCGATCGGGGCGGCGGGTGAGTCGATCGGGGCAGTTCGGGACGGCCGTGGGTCCACCCGATTGGGTCCGATGGGTGACTGTGCCATGTCCGGCCATGCGGAATTCTGTCCTCCGGGGGACCAAGCGGGGCCGGTTCGGCCCTGCGGTGGGAGGTATCGCGATGGCCGGTCACGCCGGAACGGGGGCGTTGCGCGAGATTTTCGTGGTGCTGGTGCTTGCTGTGTCGGGTCTGTTCCTCGCCCTGCTCGTCGCCTTCACCCCGTGGTACGCGGCGCTCGGTCTCGCCGAGAAGTCGATGGTGGTGGAGCTGCACGCGCCGGACGCGCCGCAGACGGGCACGGAACTCACCAGCGCCGGCGGCTGACGGCGCCGGCCGGCGCGACGCCGGCCCGGCACCGCCACGGCGTCGTGGTGTTCACTAGAGGGCGATGCCCGCCACGACGCCACCCCCGCCGCCGTCCCGCCCCGTACCGGGGCCGGACTGGTCGGCCGGTACCGTCACCCGGATCGGCGTTCCCTGGCCGCCGCCGACCACGCCGGCCGGGCCGCCACCAAACCCGCCGGCCGGCCCGCCCGGCGGCGGCCCGCCGGACCGGCGCCGGCTCTGGTGGTTCGGCGCCGTCGCCGCGGCGGTGCTGGTCATCGGTCTGGTCGCGGTGCTCGGTACGCAGTGGCGCGGAAGTCCGCATCCGTTCGGCCGTGGGCTGGAGGCGCCCGCCGACAACCGCCCGCCGCTGGCGCGGATGTGCCCGCCGCCGACGTCGGTGCCGTCGGCGCAGGAGCCACCGGCCCCCGCCGACCCGGGACCGGCCCCGGCCGGCCCGCGTACCGTCGACGAGGAGGCCGGCATCTCCTACCGGGCGTACGGGGCGCCCTGGCAGCCCTGGACCACCGTCTGGAGCGCGGGCACGCTGGAGGTGCCGTACAAGGTCGGGCAGCACTTCGTCACCGAGCCGGAGTACGACGGGTTCAGCGACTACCACGCCTCGATCCTGTCGGCGGCGGTACCGGCGGCGAACAACGACGCGCTGGCGCTGGACATCGAGTGCGTCGGCCGGCAGGTCGCCGCCGACGTGCGCGCCGAGTACTACCCGCAGCCCAACCGGCAGGAGGTGCTGCGGGACGGGCGCAGCACGCTGGCCGGCCGCCCCGCCTGGGTGACCGTGTTCCGGCTGCACTTCGACGTGCCGCAGCTGCGCGCCAAGGACGAGCTGGTCGGCCTCGCCTGCATCGACGTGGGACGGCCGACCGCGGCGATCCTCTACGTCTCCATCCCCGGTACCCACCGGCAGTTCGACCACGTCGTCGACGAGGTGCTGGCCTCGGTGCGGACCACGGGCTAGGGTCACTCCACGATGGACTCGACCCTGGCGGTCCGGCCGGCCGCGGCGGCCGACCGGGAACGCGTGGTGCGGCTGCTCGGCGACTCCTGGGGCGGCACGACGGTGGTCGTGCACGGCCGGGCGTACGACGCGGCCGAACTCCCCGCGCTCGTGGCCGAGCGCGCCGGCGCGCTCGCGGGCCTGCTCACGTACGAGATCACCGACGCCGGCCTGGAGATCGTCACCCTCGACGCGGTGCACCGGCGGGGCGGGGTGGGCGGCGCGCTGCTGGACGCCGCCGTGGCCGTCGCCCGGGGCGTCGGGGCGTCCCGGGTGTGGCTGGTCACCACGAACGACAACCTCGACGCGCTCCGCTTCTACCAGCGCCGGGGCCTGCGGATCGTGGCGGTGGCGCCGGGAGCGGTGGACGCGGCCAGGGTCCGCAAGCCGAGCATCCCGCTGGTCGGCGAGTACGGCATCCCGCTGCACGACGAGCTGACCCTCGAACTGCCGATCTGAGGCCGGCCGGCCTGCCCGGGGGCTGCCCTGGACCGGCCGGCCTGTCCGGGTCTGCCCTGGGCCTGTCCGGGTCTGCCCTGGGCGAGGCCCGGTCAGGGCCTGGGCACGCCGCTGCCGGTGAGCAGGTCGGCCAGGCTGATCCCGTCCACCACCTCCTCGATCGCGCTCTCCACGGCCCGCCAGACGTCCCGCAGCCCGCTGGCCGCGCCGTGGTAGGCGGTCCGCTCGACCGGCAGGCCCCGGACGGTGGTGAGCGACCCGCTCACCGCCCGCAGCACCGCCCCGACGGTGATCTCGTCCGCCGGGCGGGTGAGCCGGTAGCCCCCGTCCGTGCCGCGCAGGCTCCGCAGCAGTCCGGCCCGGCGCAGGTCGAGCAGGATGCCCTGGAGGAAGCTGAGCGGGATGCCCTGCGCGGTGGCCAACGCCGCGGCCTTGACCAGTTCACCGCTGTCGGCGACGGCCAGCATGGCCCGTACCGCGTAGTCGCCGCGCGCCGAGACGTACATGACCGCCGCCTCCCCGCCGAGCCGTCAGTTGCCCGCCTGGTCGAGCACGCCCCAGCGCCGCCGGATGGCCCGGTCGGCCGCGCCGAACGCCGCGTCGACCAGCAACCCCAGCACCAGGATCACGATCATGGTGGAGAGCAGCCAGGGCGCGTCGGCGAGTTCCCGGGCGTAGGTGAGCTGGGCGCCGAGCGCGGTCTGCGAGATGCCGCCGACGATCAGCTCGCCGGCCATCAGGCTACGCCAGGAGAAGGCCCAGCCCTGTTTGAGCCCGGCGACGATGGCCGGCAGCGCGGCCGGGCCGATGACGTACCGGTAGAGGTCGAGGCCGCGGGCGCCGATGTTGCGACCCGCGCGTACCAGCAGCGGCGGTACGTAGTCCACCCCGCTCAGCACCCCGTTCGCGATCGAGGGCGCGGCCCCGAACACCACGACGAAGAAGATCGTCGCCTCGCTGAGCTGGAAGAGCAGGATGGCCAGCGGAAACCAGGCGATCGACGGCATCGTCTGCAACGCGGTGATCATCGAGCCGATGGCGGCCCGGAGGATCCGGAAGCGCGCCACCGCGAGGCCGACCAGCAGCCCCACCAGCACCGAGAAGAGGTAGCCGAGCGCGGCCCGCTGCAGGGTCAGCGCCACGCCGTCCCAGAGCTGCGCGCCCCGGAGCTGCTGCCACAGCTCCTCGGCGACGGTGCGCGGGGCCGGTAGCGCGTACTCCGGTCGCCACCCGCTCAGCACGACCAGCTCCCAGACCGCCACCGTGAGGGCGACGGCGGCCAGCTTCGGCCAGGTCGCCGCCCAGATCCGGCCGGCCGGGCCGGGGCCGCGCTCCCGGCCGGCGATCTCCAGCGCGTCGAGGCCGGAGATGGTCTCCGCGTCGCCGTCGCCGTCGCGGGTCAGGGTGTCACTGGCCATGGCGGCCCACCTCCGTACGCAGTCGGTCCGTGACCTCGGCGGCGATGGCCGCGACCTCGGGTGCGTCGATGCGGCGCGGGCGGGACACCGCCACCCGGGTCTCGTAGATGATCCGGCCGGGGCGGCTGGAGAGCAGCACGATCCGGTCGGCCAGCCGGGCCGCCTCCCTCACGTTGTGGGTGACGAAGAGGACGGTCAGCCGGCGCTGCGACCAGATCCGCTCCAACTCGTCGTGGAGCAGGTCGCGGGTCATCGCGTCGAGCGCCCCGAACGGCTCGTCCATCAGCAGCACCGGCGTGTCGAGCGCGAGGGTACGGGCCAGCGCGGCGCGCTGGCGCATGCCACCGGAGAGCTCGTGCGGCTGGCGCCGGCCGAAGCCGCCCAGGTGCACGGTCTCCAGCAGCTCGGCGACCCGGCGGCGGCGTTCGGCCCGGGGTACGCCGCGCAGCTTGAGCGGCATCTCGACGTTGGCCGCCACGGAGAGCCACGGGAAGAGCGCCGGTTCCTGGAACATCAGCCCCGGGTTGGCGTCCCGGTCGATCGCGATCCGCCCGCCGCTGGGCCGGTCCAGCCCGGCCACCAGGTTCAGCAGGGTGCTCTTGCCGCAGCCGGAGGCGCCGACCAGGCAGACGAACTCGCCGGGCGCCACGTCGAGGGAGAGCCCGTCCAGGGCGAGTACGGCGGCCTCGCCGCGCCCGTACACCTTGGTCACGCCGGAGAGCGCGACCGCGGCGGTCGCGCTCTCCGGCGCCGTCACCGACGACGTCATGGTTGGACGACCTCGGGCTTGCCCTGTGCCTTGAGCACCTCGTTGAGGTAGCTCAGGTCGTAGAGGCCGGCGAGGTCGACCGGCTCGGTCAGCCCGACGGCGACCGCGTGGTCGAGCCCGGTCTTCAGCGAGGCGGGGATCGGGTCGTCGAGGAACTCCAGGGTCGGCCACGCCTGCTTGATCAGCTTGAGGTCGAGCGGCTTGCCGGTGATCTTGCCGATGTGCTCGGAGATCGCCTGCTGCGCCTCGTCGGGCTTGGTGTTGACGCGGTCGTTCGCCGCGACCTGCCCCTCGACCAGTCGCTTCACCACGTCGGGGTGGGCCTTGAGGAACTTGGTACTGACGATCAGGTTGGTGATCACGAACTTCTTGTCCGGCCAGAGGTCCCGCTCGTCGACCAGTACCTTGCCGCCGGCGTTGACCAACTGCGAGACGAAGGGCTCCGGTACCCAGGCGCCGTCGATGGCGCCGCTGCGGAAGGTCTCCAGCGTCTGCGAGTTCTCCTGCGGGACGATCTTGACGTCGCCGCCGCCCTCCTTGGTGGTGGTGATGCCCTGTTCCTTGAGCCAGTAGCGGACCGCCACGTCCTGGGTGTTACCGAGCTGCGGGGTGGCGATCCTCTTGCCCCTCAGGTCGGCCACCGCGTTGATCGAGGGCTTGACGACCAGGGCCACGCCGCCGCTCGCGGCGCCGGAGACGACGCGGACCGCCTCGCCCTTGGACTTCGAGTACGCGTTCACCGTCGGGTTCGGACCGATGTACGTCGCGTCCAGCGCGCCGGAGAAGATCGCCTCGATGGCCGCCGGGCCGGCGTTGAAGGTCTTCGTCTCCAGCTTGACGCCGCTGCCCAGCTTCTCGGCGAAGATGCCGCGCTCGACGCCGACCACCGCGGGCGCGTGGGTGATGTTCGGGAAGTAGCCGAGCCGCAGCGTCACCGGGCCGGAGGAGCCGCCGCTGGCGGCCTCGTCGCCGCCGCAGGCGGTCAGGCCGCCGAGCGTCACGGCCGTCGCCAGCGCCAGGGCCACCGGGGCGGTGAACCGGCGGTGCCGGAGAGGTCTCATACCGTTATCCAATCCAAGGTTTTCCTACTTGTTTGATAGGAAGACTGAACTTGGTGATCAGGCCGGTCAAGGCGCTATCCAGATGACGGGAAGCCGGGCAATCGGGTGATCTCCGAACGAGGTCGGGCCTTGCGGGGCCTGGCGCACAACAACCTGCATTTCCTATCGTCTGTGGGGGTATTGCGAGGTTCAGCCGAGATCGCGAGGAGCAGGCCGTGAGCTACCACTGGTTCCTTCCCACCTCCGGCGACGGCCGTCAGGTCGGGGCCGCCACCGTCGCCGCCGGCGCGGCGGCGCACGAGCGGGCCGCGACCGTCGACTACCTCGCCCGGATCGCCCGGGCCGCCGAGGAGTCGGGCTTCGACGCCGTACTGACCCCGGTCGGCTCCGGCTGCCCCGACCCGTGGATCGTCTGCGCCGCCGTCGCGCAGCACGCCCGGCGGATCAGACTGCTGGTCGCGGTGCGCGCCGGATTCGCGCTGCCCACGCTCGTGGCGCAGCAGGCCGACGCGTTCCAACGGATCTCCGACGGGCGGCTGGCGCTCAACGTGGTGACCGGCGGCGACCCGGCGGAGCAGCGGGGGTACGGCGACTTCCTCGACCACGACGCCCGCTACGGGCGTACCGCCGAGTTCCTGGAGGTGCTCCGCCTGGCCTGGCGCGGTACCCCGTTCGACCACCACGGCCGGCACTACCGGATCGAACGCGGCGGGCTCGCCGCCGCGCCGGAGCCCGTGCCGCCGCTCTACTTCGGCGGCGCCTCCCCGGCCGCCGAGGCGGTGGCGGCCCGGCACGCCGACGTGTACCTCATGTGGGGCGAGCCGCCCGCCGCCGTCGCCGCCCGGGTGGAGCGGATCCGGCGGCTCGCCGCCGAACAGGGCCGGCGCATCCGTACCGGGCTGCGGCTGCACGTGATCGCGCGGGAGCGCGCGGCCGACGCCTGGGCCGAGGCGGAGCGGCTGCTCGCCGGGATGTCCCCGGACCGGATCGCCGCCGCCCAGGCCCGGTTCGCCCGGATGGACTCCGTCGGCCAGGCGCGGATGGCGGCGCTCAACGGCGGCACCCCGGACGGGCTCACCATCGCCCCGAACCTCTGGGCCGGCGTCGGCCTGGTCCGCGAGGGGGCCGGTACCGCGCTGGTCGGCGACTACGCCGAGGTCGCCGCCCGGCTCGACGAGTACGCCGCGCTCGGCGTGGACGAGTTCGTCCTCTCCGGCTGGCCGCACCTGGAGGAGGCCGAACGGGTCGGCCGGCACGTCCTGCCGCTCACCGCGACCGGGTTGCCGGGAGGTCTCCGCGCGACGGTCGGCTGACGCGCTAGGGTCGGGTCGTGGCGGCGCGGAGATCCAGAATTCCAGCGACCAGGTATCCGGTCGAGCGGTTCACCCTCGACAACGGGCTGCGGGTGGTACTGGCACCGGACCGCAGCGCCCCGGTGATCGGGGTGGCGGTCGTCTACGACGTGGGGATCCGGTCGGAGCCGCAGGGACGGACCGGATTCGCGCACCTGTTCGAGCACCTGATGTTCCAGGGCTCGGAGAACCTGGAGAAGCTGGCGCACTTCCGGCACGTACAGGGCGCGGGCGGCACCTTCAACGGCTCCACCCACCTGGACTACACCGACTACTTCGAGACGTTGCCGAGCAACGCCCTGGAGCGCGCGCTCTTCCTGGAGGCGGACCGGATGCGCGGCCCCCGCCTCACCGAGGAGAACCTGCGCAACCAGGTGGACGTGGTCAAGGAGGAGATCCGGGTCAACGTGCTGAACCGGCCGTACGGCGGGTTCCCCTGGCTGAAGCTGCCGCCGGTCATGTTCGACACGTTCCCGAACGCGCACGACGGCTACGGCTCCTTCGAGGACCTGGAGAGCGCCACCGTCGCCGACGCGGCCGACTTCTTCGACCGCTACTACGCCTGCGGCAACGCCGTGCTGGCCGTCGGCGGCGACATCGACCTGGGCGAGGCGACCGCCCTGGTCGAGCGGCACTTCGGGGACGTGCCGGCCCGGCCGGCGCCCGTACGGCCCGGCTTCGACGAGCCGGACCTGACCGCCGAGCGCCGGGAGTCCTACCCCGACCGGCTGGCGCCGCTGCCCGCGGTGGCGAGCGCCTGGCGGGTACCGGACCCGATCACCGACTTCGAGGCGTACCTGCCGTACGTGGTCCTGGCCGAGGTGCTCACCGACGGGGACGCCTCCCGCCTGGTCGAGCGGCTGGTGCTGCGCGACCGCGCGGTCACCAGCGTCGGCGGCTACCTGGGCTTCATGGGCGACCCGTTCGACGTGCGCGACCCCACCGCGCTGCTGTTGCAGGCGCACCTGTCGCCGGGCGGGGACGTGGACAAGATGCTGCACACGGTGGACGAGGAGCTGGACCGGCTCGCCACGGACGGGCTCGTCGAGGGCGAGCTGGCCCGTACCCAGGCCCGCATGGCCACCCACCTGCTGCGCGACACGGACGCGGTGTTGAACCGGACGCTCCAGATGGCGGTGCTGGAGCAGCAGCGCGGCGAGCCCGGTCTGATCAACGAGCTGCCCCGGCTGGTCGGCGAGGTGACCGAGGCGCAGATCCGCGCGGCCGCCGCGACGCTGCGGCCGGAGCGCCGCGCGTCGGTCGAGGTCATTCCCGGAGGTGCCAGGTGACAACGGGTACGACGAGCGCCCGGCCCGCGACGGCCGTACCGGCGCCCCGGACGCTGCCGCCGCTGGGGCCGAACCGGAAGTTGAAGCTGCCGAAGCAGGCCGAGCGGACGCTGTCCAACGGGCTGACCGTCATCGCCATCCGCCGGCCGACGGTGCCGCTGGTCGAGGTGCGGCTCTGGGTGCCCTTCGGCCGGAGCAACCTGGCCCGGAGCGCGCTGCTCTCGCAGACACTGCTCTCCGGTACGGCCACGATGACCAGCGTCCAGATCGCGGCCGAGCTGCAGAAGGTCGGCGGTGGGCTGGCCGCCGGACTCGACCCGGACCGGTTGATGATCTCCGGCAACGGGCTGGTCACCGGGCTCGACCGGATCCTGGAGCTGCTCGCCGAAGTGATCACCGGTGCGTCGTACCCGAACGACGAGGTGACCGTCGAGCGCGACCGGCTGATCGACCGGATCGAGGTGGCCCGCAGCCAGCCCGCCCACCTGGCCCGGGTGGCGCTGCTCAAGCGGATGTACGGCCGGCACCCGTACGCGGTGCAGACGCCCGAGCCGGAGCAGGTGCGCGCGGTCCGGCCGGCGCAGCTGCGCAGCCTGCACGCCGAGAAGATCCATCCGGCCGGGGCGTTCCTGGTCCTCGTCGGCGACCTCCAGCCCGAGCGGGCGGTCGAGGCGGCCGAACGGGCGCTCGGCGACTGGCGCAGCACCGGTCAGGCGGCCGAGCTGCCGCCCACGCCGCCGCTGGCGCCGGCGCCGCTGCTGCTGGTGGACCGGCCGGACTCGGTCCAGTCGTCGCTGCGGATCGCGCTGCCGGCGGTGCCGCGCTCGCACCCGGACCACGCGGCGCTCCAGCTGGCCAACCTGGTCTTCGGCGGCTACTTCTCGTCCCGCTGGGTGGAGAACATCCGGGAGGACAAGGGTTACACCTACGGCCCGCACTCGGCGGTCGAGCACTCGGTCGCCGGCTCGGCCCTCGTCGTGGCCGCCGAGGTCGCCACCGAGGTGACCGGCCCCGCGCTGCTGGAGACGATCTACGAGCTGGGCCGACTCGCCTCGCTGCCGCCCGGCGAGGAGGAGCTGGAACAGGCCCGGCAGTACGCCCTCGGCACGCTCCAGCTGGGCATGTCCACCCAGGCCGGCCTGGCCGCGCTGGCCAGCGCGTACGCCGGCTCCGGACTGCGCCTGGAGTTCCTCGCCGAGTACGGCGACCGGCTGGCCCGGGTGACCCGGGAGGAGGTCGCCGCCGCGGCGGCCAGCTACCTGGCGCCGGCCCGGGCGGTGCCCGTGGTGCTCGGCGACGCGAGCCGGGTCGAGGCGCCCCTCGCGGCGCTGCTCCCGATCGAACGGGCGGCCGCGGCGTCGTGACCGGTCACGCGGTGGGACCGGCGCTGGCCCGGTCGACGCTGGACCGTGCCGCGTACCGGCGGACCGACCCGCGGTGGCTGGCGGAGGCGTGGGCCCGGGCGCGGGTGCTGGTGGTGGAGGCGGCCACCGGCGGGCGCGCCCTGGTGACCGGCCCCGAGGAGCGGCCGGAGCTGCTGCTGCTCGCCCCGGACGCGGTACCGCCGCACGAGCCGGAGGTCCGGTTGTTCCTCGGCGTGGAGGCCGACGGTACGCCCGTGTTCGCGCTCGACGCGCCGCTGCCGGAGCTGCCGGGGAGCCGCCCGATGGCGCTGCGCGAGTCCGGGCACCTGCTCTCCGACCGGGACGCCGGCCTGCTCACCACCGCCGTGGCACTGGCCAACTGGCACGCCCGGCACCTCTACTCCGCCATGACGGGGCAACCGACGGCGGTGGGGGAGGCCGGCTGGTCGCGCAGTGACCCGGAGGGGCGGCACACCTGGCCGCGTACCGACCCGGCGATGATCGTCCTGGTGCACGACGGGGTCGCCGGGCCGGACGGCCGCTGCCTGCTCGGCAACAACGCCGCCTGGCCGAACCGCAACGGCCTGCTCCGCTTCTCCTGCCTCGCCGGGTACGTCGAGCCCGGCGAGTCGGCCGAGGCCGCGGTGGTACGCGAGGTCGGCGAGGAGGTCGGCATCGTCCTCGACGAACTGGAGTACGTCGCCAGCCAGCCCTGGCCGTTCCCGGGATCGCTGATGCTCGGCTACCTCGCCCGGGCCGACGCGGGGCAGCCGATCCGGGTCGATCCCGCCGAGATCGCGCAGGCGCGCTGGTTCACCCGGCGGGAGATCGCCGCGGTGCTGGGCGGTGGCGGCCCGGAACTGGCCGGCGGGCTGGGCGTCGCGCTGCCGCCGCCCTCGTCGATCGCGCATTTCCTGATCACACGGTGGCTCGACGCGTAGAACCGAGTCTCGGGGCGCGCTCATTCGCCGGTGCGTGTCTTGGCCCGTGACCGCCGTTGCCGCGACGGCCACGGGCCAAGAGCAGAACCATCGCCGGTCGGGTGTGGCATGTTGCGCGGCGGGGGAGCCGAGCCGACCGGCGACGGTCGTCTAGCGGAACCGGGGGCGGGCCCCGGCGTGCTGCGGTGGTGCCTGGGCGCCGGGCAGTACCGGCGGGTTCGGCGGTGCCGCCGTTCCGGGCTGGCCGTGCGCCGCCGTTCCGGGCTGGCCGTGCGCCGGCGTTCCGGGCTGGCCGGGCGCCGTCGGACCACTCCCGGCGTCCGTCCGGGTCGGCCACGGGCACGGTTGCGGTTCGCCGATCGGAAGCACCTTGACCCGCTGCCGTCCGGAGCGCACCGCCCCGACGCTCGCGAGCGCCCGTGCCATCAGCAGCGCGGCGTCCCGGTCCTCGGCCCGGAACACCTGTCGGCGCGGCTCGGGGCTGGTCTGCTCGTCGCGTAACCGCCGCCCGCCCTCGAAGGCAGCAGCGAGATCATCGTCGGCGGCCGCGCGAATGTCGGTGCGAACTATCAGAAACCGCATGGCGTCTCCGGTTGAGACCGTTACGGATAATCACCGGTCGACTACTTCAAGGAGTTTCCCCGTGGAACTTCCACGCCGAGCTCTACTCGTCATGTTACGCACGGTTGCAGGTAGGACAAGCGGATCGCGACGATTTCGTCTATCAATTATCCGAACGGTGGATGTGTAGCGGGTGGAACGAGGTTCTGATCCGCTCCGCAGTGGAGCCCGGTACGGCAAACGGGCCGCCGATCCTCCATCAGGGAGAATCGGCGGCCCTCGCGTCCGGAGCGTCCGGAGCGTCCGCGGCGACCGGGCCGCGGACGGGTTCAGTTCAGATCGAATTCGCCGTCCTTGGTGCTGGCGATGAAGTCGAGCCAGCGGAGCCGGTTGAAGGTCAGCACGGGACCGCCCCGGTCCTTGCTGTCGCGCATCGCCACCATCGTCGCGTCCTTGCCGAACGGGGTGACCTCGACGCAGTTGGAGGTCTGGCTACGCGAGCTCTTGCGCCAGGGGGCGGCGGCGAGGGGGTCGCCCAGCGGGGCGGCCCGGCGACTTCTCCGGACTGTTTTCATCGGTTGCTCCTGGGTGTGAAACGGTGTTGCCTGGTGCGGCTCGCGACGTCCCGGCGGTACCGGAGTGCCAGGGGCGGATCGCGTCACTGCTCGCTGAGACGTCCGGTGCGCCGGCTGCGCTGAATCGGCGGCTTCGCCTGGCCCTGGTTCGACGCCGGCCGGGCGGAACCACCGGAGACCTGCCCGACCGCGTCGGTCAGCCACGTCAGCGTGTCGTCGGGTGTGAGCGCAGCCGCCTGTAGCCACTCGAAGACCACGGTATAGCGACTCAGCTCATCCCGGTCGTCTTGCATCAAATTCGTGGTAATACCTTCGATCGCCAGCATCTCGGGATCTTGTGGGTCCGGGAAGCGGTAGAGCGAGAAACCGGTGTGCGGCAGGTACCAATCGGCGATCTTCACGTCCCGGGGTAGTACCTGGATGGTGACGTTCGGCAGCTTCGCCAGGTCGCAGAGGTGTACCAGCTGCTTGCGGATCACGTCGGTGGGGCCGGAGCGCCGCCCCAGCGCCGCCTCCTCCAGTACCGCGAAGTAGCGCGGCGGTTCCACCTCGCGGGTCAGCAGCGCCTGCCGCGCCATCCGGGCCTGTACCTCGGTCTCCGGGCCCTCGTTCTCCGCCTTCTCCGGGTCGGCCGAACCACTGGGCAGCGGCAGGAAGGAGGCGATGCGCACCCGGGCGTACGCCTGGTTCTGCAGCAGCCCCGGAACGATCACCGGGCTGTACTCGCGGATCTCCGCACACCCCGCCTCCAACTCGGCGAAGGGGCGCTGGCGGGTCGTCATCACCGGGTACGTGCGCAGCCAGCGACGGATGTCGCCGGCACCGTTGGTGATGGTGGTGAGCTCGTCGCGGATCTCGGGACCGGCCTCGTAGAGGTCGAGCAGGGTGAGTATGTCCCGCAGGTCGGGGCGGCTGCGCCCGTTCTCGAGGCGGGACAGCTTCGAGGCGGAGGCCCATCCGACGCGCTCGATCACCTGGTCGCCGGTCAGGTTCGCGGCTTCCCGCAGCCGGCGCAGCTCGGTGCCGAGGCGGCGGCGTCTCATTATCGGACTCTGTTGGGACTGGGCAGGCGGCAACGGATCCTCATCTCAGTTATCGGCCGACGGCCGGCCCCGGCCGTGTCGGCGCGCCGGGAGCCGTCCAGGATGCCCCCCACGTACAGTATGGCGCCGATCACGTACCGACAGGCGCCCCGGTGGGGGCGTGTCGTCCGCCGTGCCATCCGCCCGTCGGGCGGTGCGAGGTGCGGCCCGCCGGACGCGGCGGGCCCCACGGAAGGACGCGAAAGGGCCCGGCCATGGTTGGCCGGGCCCTTTCGGAAGTGGGTCGCGAGGTGCGGTCAGCTCGCCGCGATGCTGGCGAGGCGCTGCTTGACGTCGACGATCGACGGGTTCGTCAGGGCCGTACCGTCGGGAAACCGAACCGTAGGAACCGTCTGGTTGCCGCCGTTGACGCTCATCACGAAATCGGCCGCCTGGGGGTCCTGCTCGATGTCGACCACCTCGTAGCCGATGCCCTCCCGGTCGAGCTGCGACTTGAGCCGGCGGCAGTAGCCGCACCAGGACGTGGAGTACATCGTGAGCATGATCGGTTCCTCCGGTGTCGTCGATCGGACGGGCTAAAGCCTGCAACGTCGGTACGGGCTGAGATGATTCCTGGCTGTGGTGGTTGACTCAGCGGCGGAACGGGTGTTGGCGGGGCTTGACCCGGAGCAGCGGAGCGCGGTGACGGCGCCCGCCGGCCCGGTCTGCATCCTCGCCGGTGCGGGTACCGGCAAGACCAGGGCGATCACGCACCGGATCGCGTACCGGGCCCTCTCGGGGGAGATCGCCGCCAGACATGTGCTGGCGGTCACCTTCACCGCCCGCGCCGCCGCCGAGATGCGGGCCCGGCTCGGCGCGCTCGGCGTGGGCGGGGTGCAGGCCCGTACCTTCCACGCGGCGGCGCTGCGGCAGGTCCGCTACTTCGCGCCCCGCCTGCTGGAGGGGCGGGCGATGCCGGAGCTGCTGGACAGCAAGGTGCGGCTGGTGACGCTGGCCGCCGCCCGCGCGGGGCTGCGCACCGACCGGGCCGCGGCCCGGGACCTGGCGGGCGAGATCGAGTGGGCCAAGTCGTCGCTGGTGGAACCCGGCGAGTACGTGGTGGCGGCGGCCAAGGCGCAGCGCGAGACCCCGCACGACCCGGCCAAGGTGGCCGAGGTCTTCGCCAGCTACGAGAAGATCAAGCGTGGCAACGGGGTGATCGACTTCGAGGACATGCTCCGCGCGGCGGTGTGGGGCATCGAGGAGCACGCCGACGTCGCCGAGCAGGTCCGCGGCCAGTACCGGCACTTCGTGGTCGACGAGTACCAGGACGTCAACCCGCTCCAGCAGCGGCTGCTCGACGCCTGGCTCGGCGAGCGCGACGATCTCACGGTGGTCGGCGACGCCAGCCAGACCATCTACTCGTTCACCGGCGCGACCTCGTCGTACCTCATCGACTTCCCCCGGCACTGGCGCGGCGCGACGGTGGTGCGGCTGGTCCGGGACTACCGCTCCACCCCGCAGGTGGTCGGACTGGCCAACGCCGTGATCCGGCAGGCGCGGGGTACCGAGTCGCGGCTGCGGCTGGAGCTGGTCGGGCAGCGTCCGTCCGGCGCCGAGCCGGACGTACGGATCTTCACCGACGAGCCGGCCGAGGCCGCCGCCGTGGCCGCGCGCTGCCGCGAACTCGTCGCCACCGGTACGCCGGCACGCGAGATCGCCGTGCTGTTCCGGACCAACGCCCAGTCGGAGGCGTACGAGAAGGCGCTCGCCGAGGCCGAGGTGCCGTACGTGGTGCAGGGCGCCGAGCGGTTCTTCGAGCGCGCCGAGGTGCGCCAGGCGATGGTGGCGCTGCGCTCGGCGGTGCGCTCCACCCCGGGCGAGACCCCGCTGGTCCGGGCCGTGGTCGACGGCCTCGCCGCGGTCGGTTGGGCGCCCGACCAGCCGCCGCCCGGTGGCGCCGCCCGGGAGCGCTGGGAGGCGCTGGCGGCGCTGGTCCAGCTGGCCGAGGAGTACGCCGCGCGGCCGGCCGTACTGCCGATCGGCGAGGCACCGGGCGCCGACGGTACGGCCGGCGACTGGGTGGCCGCGGTCGAGCGGCCCGTGTCGCTGGCGGACTTCTGCGAGGAGTTGCAGCGGCGGGCGGCCCAGCAGCACGTACCGACCGTCGAGGGGGTCACGCTCGCGTCGCTGCACTCGGCGAAGGGGCTGGAGTGGGACGCCGTCTTCCTCGTGGGTCTCGCCGACGGGACTCTGCCCACCACCTACGCCAAGACCGCCGAGCAGATCGAGGAGGAGCGGCGGCTGCTCTACGTCGGTATCACCCGGGCCCGCGAGTGGCTCTGGCTGTCGTACGGCTCGGCCCGCTCGCCCGGCGGCCGGGCCCGGCGGCCCTGCCGCTTCCTGCCGCAGTTGGACAGCTCCGGGGGTGAGAAGGGCGCGGCGGCCGGCCCGGGCCGCAAGGCGGAACGGCGCCGCAACCAGGTGGTTTCCTGCCGGGTCTGCGGGGCGACGCTGCTCGCCGGCGCGGACCGCAAGCTGGGCCGCTGCCCGACCTGCCCCTCCGACCTCGACGAGGAGCTCTACGAACGGCTGCGGTCGTGGCGTACCCGGGTCGCCGGGGAACAGCACGTGCCGGCGTACGTGGTCTTCACCGACGCGACGCTGATCGCGCTCGCCGAGCGGCGCCCGCAGCGCACCGAGGAACTGCTGGCCATCGCCGGTATCGGGCCGCGCAAGCTCGGCCTGTACGGCGAGGCGGTGCTGGCCCTGGTGGCCGGCGCGGCAGTCGACGACGTGGCGCCGGAAAAAACTTCCGCAATCGAGCCGTAAAACCGTTTGCCCTCGCCCCCCGGGGAGGAATAGCCTCATGGCACACCTCCCGAGCGGCGGCATTGCGGCTGCTCAAGTGGGGTGAGACCGAGTTGGTGACGAGCGTTAGTCAGGAGGTGGTACCCGTGAGGATCTTCGTTAACGAGCGACCGCAGGTGCTGCCGGCTGCCTGCGCTCCGGTGTCGGCCGCCCGGGTGATCCTGGCCGTCGATACCCCGTGGCTGTCGCGGGTGCACCAGGCCCAGGCTCAGGCCGAGCTGATCCTGGCCGAAGCGCGCCTCGGTAGCTACGGCACCAATGGGTCCACGGGCGGCAGCGCGCCATTCGCCGCCAAGCGGATGGTCGTCCGCGGTGTTCCACCTCGAGGTAAACCGGTCTAAATCAGACCACCGGCTCACCTCGAGGCCGCGGAACCCGCATACCGGGATCCGCGGCCTCAGTTTTTTGCACCGCCGAAGTACGTCGGAACGCGATCTGCAGATCGAAGTGAGAGAGAGGTGACCGGGCGATGAGTCTGGCGTTGGCCCCCATCGACGCGAACGTCGAGATGGAGGCGAACCTGCCCTGCCGGAAGTTCGACCCCGACCTGTGGTTCTCCGACTCGCCCACCGACCTGGAGCTGGCCAAGTCGCTCTGCGGGGACTGCCCGCTGCGCGTCGAGTGCCTGGCCGGGGCGATGGAGCGGGCCGAGCCGTGGGGCGTCTGGGGCGGCGAGATCTTCGAGCGTGGCGCGGTCGTTCCGCGCAAGCGGCCGCGGGGCCGTCCGCGCAAGGAGGACGTCGCGCGGGACGCGATGCTGCGGGTCGAGGCCGAGGCGCGGCTGGCGGCCGAAGGGCTCGCCGAGCGGCGCAGCGCGGTCCGGTTGGCGGCCTGACATGAACCCGATCCGTACGACCGCCGGCCCGGTGCCGGCAACCCGAGACGCGTCGAACACCGCGAAGCTGAACACCCCGAACGGAGTCCGGAAGATGTATCTAATCCACGAAGCGTTGTCGAGGGCCCGAATGCGACTGCCTCAGGCCGACCGCAACACCACGAGCACTGAGGCAACCCGATCCGCCCGCGCCATCGCACTGCGGGGGCGCCGCCAGGCGGCCCGCGAACTGGGCACGCTCTGACCGTCGACAACCCATAGCAAGCAACAACCGGCGAGGCCCGGTGGAGTGGGACACCGCTCCACCGGGCCTCGTGCTTTCCGCTCGCTGTATCCGGCCATCGCGCCGTTGCCCGGTACCGTCGAGGGGCGCGGCCTGGATCTTCAACGGCATACCCCTGCCTCGGATCAGATCAGGAATCGAGAAGCGAACCGGACGTGCGGGTCCATAACGTGTCCGGCGACGGTGACCCGGCCGTCAAGGATCCGACGGTGCCCCGACCGGGCGTCCGGCCGCCGGATGGCACCCGACCCAGAGGGAGAGGCGGATGAGGATCGCGGTCACCGGGGGAACCGGGCGGATCGGCGGGCTCGTGGTACGGCTGCTGGCTGACGAGGGACGGCACGATGTCGTCCCGCTGTCGCGGCGTACCGCGCCGTACGACGACCGCGCGGCGCTGCGGGCCGCCCTGGACGGGGCCGACACGCTGGTGTTCGTGTCGAGCGATGGTGAGGCCGCCCGGGTGCTCGTCCACCACCAGAACGTGCTGGACGCCGCGATCCGCTGCGGGGTCGGGCATGTGGTGCTGCTCAGCGGGCTGGACGCGGACGTGCGCTCCCCGTTCTGCTACGCGTTCACCAACGGACACACCGAGCAACTACTCCGCGCCTCCGGCCTCCCGTACTCCATCGTGCGGGCCGGCCTGTTCACCGAGTTCTTTCTGGGCCTGGTCCGGCAGGTCGGCGGCGCCGATCCGGGCGGCCCCGCGGGGACCGTCGCGCTCCCGGCAGCCGGCAACCGCGTCTCCCTCGTCGCGCGACGCGACGTGGCGCACTGTCTGGCAGCCCTGGCACTGCGCGCACCCAGCAACGGCCATCACGACGTGACGGGGCCGGAGAGCCTCACGGTCGAGGCGATCGCCTCGGCCGCCGGGTACCGATATGCCGACATCGCACCGGGGGACTTCGCCGGCGCGGTGTTGCGCCTGGGGGAGGAGCCGTGGTGGACCTATGCGTACGCGAGCATGTTCGAGTCCATCCGCCAGGGCCGCTGGGCGGCGGTCTCCGACGCCGTCGCCGAACTGACCGGTCGCGAACCGATCTCCCTCCGGGACGTGCTCGACGGCACGACCCTGAGTTCGGGAACCGGGACGGCCTGATCCACCCACCGAGGTCGATCATCAGCTGCGGAGGTGCCGCGCCACCCGGCTGATCCGCACTGTCGGAGTTCGCACGGCCCCGCCGGTACGAGCACCGGTGGTGGCGCGAGGCGCGCGGGCGCAGCAGCTCAGTGCGCGAAGCCGGGGAGCCAGCGTTCGAGGATGGCGCGGTACGGGGCCTTCGCCTCCAGTTGGCAGAGCACGCCGATCGATCCGAGCGTGACCCGGTGGATCAGCAGGTACGACGGGGGCAGGTTGAGCTGCCGGCCGAGCTGGTACGCGGGGGACCGGGGGCTGCCGAGGCGGGCGGCCTCGCGGCGCAGCCAGGCCCGGCTGAACCGGAACTCGTCCACCGCGACCGGCTCCAGCATGGGCAGCACGTAGTCGAGCATCGCCTGGGCGTCGATCGGGTCGGTCGGCTTGAGGAAGCCCTCGGCCCGCAGGCCCTCGACCACCGCGTCGGCCTCGCCTTCGAGCGCCAGTCGGACGAGCCGGCCGATCGGTTCGGGGGTGCCCTCGGGCAGCCGGGCCACCGCCCCGAAGTCGATCACACCGAGCCGCCCGTCGGCGAGGAGCCGGAAGTTGCCCGGATGCGGGTCGGCGTGGAGCAGACCGGCGCGGGCCGGGGCCGACAGGTGCAGGGTGGCCATCAGCCGTCCGGCGAGGTCGCGCTGCTCCTCGGCGCCGTCGCGGATGATCTCGGAGAGCGGGACGCCCTCGACCCAGTCGGTGACCAGTACCCGGGGTGCCGCGGCGACCACCTCCGGTACGAAGATCTCCGGGTCGCCCGCGTACGCCTCGGCGAAGCCGCGCTGCGACTCGGCCTCCAGCTCGTAGTCCAGCTCCTCGGTGATCCGCTCGCGCAGCTCGGCCAGGAGTGGCTTGATGTCCAGGCCGGGCTGGATGGCACGGAACATGGTGCCGAGGCGGGAGAGCTGTTTGAGGTCGGTGAGCAGGGCGTCGCCGGCGCCCGGGTACTGCACCTTCACGGCGACCGGGCGGCCGGCCGTTCCGCCGCGTCCGGCCCGGCGCCGGCCGCCGGGTGGGGCGGCCGCCGGCCCCTTCCAGACCGCCCGGTGGACCTGGCCGATGCTGGCGGCGGCCGAGGGCCGGTCGTCGAACTCCAGGAAGTGCGACCGCCAGTCGGGGCCCAGCTGCTCGGCGAGCACCCGGTGCACGCTGGCCACGGGGAGCGGCGGGGCGGCCTCCTGCAGCTTCGTCAGGGCCTGCCGGTACGGCGCGGCGATCTCCTCGGGCAGGGCCGCCTCGAAGACCGACAGTGCCTGCCCGAACTTCATGGCACCGCCCTTGAGCTGCCCGAGGACGCTGAAGAGCTGCTCGGCGGTGCGCTGCTGGATCTCGTTGGAGATCACTTCCGAGGCGAGCCCGGTCACCCGCTTGCCCATGCCGAGCACGGTCCGCCCGGCGAAGCCGAGTGGCAGGGCGGCGAGCTTGGCGGTCCGGGAGACGGCCCGGCGCGGGATGTCGGTCACCAGATCATTGTTACCGACTCTCCGGGGCCGCCGCCGCCGCGAACGGGTGGCCCGGACCACGTACTCGCTCATCCGCGTCGGCGACCGCACCGACAGGCCGGGTGGGGAGGCCAGAACCGCCTCCTGATCTCGCCCGGTCCGGTAACCTCCGCCGATCCGCCCTCGACCTCCGCCCGGCCCCCGTCGAGGAAGCCGAGCACCTGCCCGAGGGCGTACCCGACCGCCGCGATCAGGGTCGCGGTGGCGCACGGCTGCGGCCCCTGTCCGGCGGCGAGCTGCGCGGCGAGTCCCGGCCACCCCGGGTCACGGTCCTGCCTGTGCAGGTCGAGGCAGTTGAGGCAGGGGGTGCCGCTGGCGCGTACGAGCGGGCCGATGACGGGTACGCCGTCGCGCAGGCCGAGCAGCAGGTGCGGTTGGCCTGCGCGTACGAGCGGGCCGATGACGGGTACGCCGTCGCGCAGGCCGAGCAGCAGGTGCGGTTGGCGGCGTTGGGCGTACGCCGCGGCGAGGAGTTCGGCCGGCCGGTCGGCGCCGACCTGCACGACCAGGCTGGCCGCTCCGCGCCGCACCGGTCGGGTCTCGGTGCCGGGGGCGACCCTGCGGATGGCCTCGGCGACGGCGTCGGCCCGGGGACGGCGTACGTCGGTGGCGAGGAGACCGCCACCAGCGGCGTCGACCGGTTCGACCTGACCGGCGAGGTCTGGGTGGATGTGTCCCACGCCGGCCTGGGCGAGGGCGATCGCGACGGGCGGGGCGAGCCGACCCTGCCCCGTCACCACGATCCGGGCGGCGGCCCGGCGGCGCAGGGCCTGTGCCGGGGTGGCGGCGGCTCGGGCGCCCCGCAGCGCGAGCGCGCCGGCCTCGGACCAGAGGCGCTGCCGGGCCGATTCGGGCAGGTCGTACGGGAGCAGGGTGTGCGCGCTGACCACCAGCCCGGCGTCGCGCAGCGTGTCGATCAGCGTGCGGGCGTGGTCGCGGTCGACCCGGATCCTGCTCGCGTGCTCCAGGATGGCCCGCTCGCTGTGCGCGCCGTCGAAGAGGTCGAGCAGCCGGGCGGCGCCGGGATCGGCGACCTCCAGCAGTACCGCCCGGCCCGGGTCGAGCCCGAGTTGCAGGGTGTGCCGATCGCGCCACAGCCGGGCGAGGCCCGGCAGCAGGGTCGGTCGGGGGAGCGGCCTTCGCGTCATGGCGCACAGAGTGTCATCGATCCAGCCCGCTGCGTCCGCCGTTATCCACAGCCGTGCATCGCCGTGCACTGCTCTATCCACAGCTTGGGGTCAGTTATCCACAGGATCCGGGCGGTCGGTGGATGACGACGCTCTGCTGATCTTGAATGTCGATCCGGTGTACCGGCGGTGTCGGTACGGTAACTCCAAGATCATTTATGGGGTGTGGGCCCGGTGGTGGGGCGTGAGACGCGGGAGGGGTGGCCGGCCGGCCACCCCCCCCGCACGCGGCGGGGGTGTGGGAAGAGGGGTGTGGGGGGGGGGTAGATA
>NZ_JBFAPK010000021.1:0-150176 GCF_040676675.1 Micromonospora sp. NPDC049559
GCCCGACCACGCGGCCCACACAACAGCACCACCCGCCGCGCACCCGCCGCCACCGCCCGGATCGCCGGACCCGTCACCAACACGTCCCCGGCCGAATCGCTGCGGACCACCAGCACGCAACCGCGCCGCCGCGCGACGACCGACCCGACGGACGGCCCGGCGGGGCGCCGGACGGTTCCGACCCCGAACCCCGCCGGCGGTACGGCGCCGGACGCCGGCGGCGCGGCGGTGAGCAGCCCCTGACGACGCAGGATCAGATCGACGGCACCGTTCAGGTCGGACGCGACCGCCGGCGCGGCGGCCACCTCCTCCGCCCGGGTCACCGGCGTCGGCACCAGGATCCCGCTCGCACCCGCGGCGAGCGCCGCCGCCATGTCGCGGCCGATGTCGCCGACCAGCACGCAGCGGGCGGGCGTGGTACCCAGCGCCGCCGCGGCCCGCTCCACCAGCGCCGGGCCCGGCTTGCGGCAGCGGCAACCGGCCGTCTCGTCGTGCGGACAGACCTGCCACGTGTCGAACGGACCCAACAACTCCTCGACCCGCGCGTTCACCCGCGCCAACTGCCCACCCGAGAACAGACCCCGCGCCAACCCCGACTGGTTCGTCACCACCCCCAGCCGCAACCCCGCCGCCCGCAACCGGTCCAACGCCACCCGCACACCCGGCAACGGCCGCACCTTCTCCGGATCACCGTTGTACGGCACGTCCTCCACCAACGTGCCGTCCCGATCCAGCAGCACCGCGTCGAAGAGCGGGCGCATCAGCGCTCCCGCCCGTACGGCGACACGGCCCGGGCACCCCACCAGCCGCGCAGCCAGTGCCCGACGGCCAGCGGCGGGATCAGCACGCTGGTCACCAGCATGGTGCCGACCTCCTCGGCGGTACGGGGGCCGGGCGCGATCCGGGCCGCGGCGAAGCGGGCGGTGCCGGCGAGCCAGACGCCCGCGCCGAGCGTGGCCGCCACCCCGGCCAGGCACCGCCCGGTCGCGCTCGCGGGCCGGTGGACGCCCCGCAGCGTGAGCGCGCCCAGCGCCAGCGCCCCGGCGGCGGTGATCCGGGCGTGCCGGTGCCGCCGTCCGGCCGGTATGCCCAGCTCGGCGCGCCAGCGCGGCCCGTAGCGGCGGCGCAGCAGCGCGTCGTCGGCGTTGCCCCGCTGGGTGCGCAGGCTCACCCAGCGGTCCTCGGGCCGGACCGGATGCGTCACCGTCCGCCCGCCGCGCTTGAGGTACCAGCCGGCCAGGCGTACCCGGTGGGCCAGCTCGGCGTCCTCCCGGAAGGCCCGGGGGAAGCGCTCGTCGAAGCCACCGGTGGCGACCAGCGCGGCCCGGCGGTAGGCCATGTCGGCGGTGATCCAGCGCCCCTCGGCGAGGCCGGCGGTGGCGCGTTCCCAGTCGGTGGGGCGGCGGTCGGCCGGCAGCGGGACCCGTACCCGGCCCTGGACGCCGCCGACCCGGTCGCCGACGGCGAGGTCGGCCGCGAGCCGGCGCAGCCAGTCCGGCGCGGGCAGCACGTCGTCGTCGAGGAAGACCACCCAGGGGTGGTGGGCGGCGCGCCAGCCCACGTTGCGCGCCGCCGCCGGGCCGGCGCCGCGCCCGCGCAACACCTTGGTGTACGGCGCCAGCGCCCCCGGTACGGCCAGCTCCCCGCCGCCGGCGGCGCGGTCGTCGACCAGCAGGATCTCCGGCTCCGGACCGCTGCCCACCTGCTCGGCGAGGGCGCGCAGCAGCCGGGCCAGGCTGGGTCGCCCGACGGTCGGCACCACGATGCTGATCACGGGCGGCCGGCCAGGTCGGCGCGGCGCACCGCGAACGGGCCGAGCGCGAGCAGATCCACCGGGGCGGAGCCGAACAGCTCCATCGCCTCGCGCGGGGTGTCCACCATGGGCCGCCCGGCGGTGTTCAGCGAGGTGTTCACCACCACCGGCAGGCCGGTCAGCCGCTCGAACTCGGCGAGCATCGCCGCCACCAGCGGTTCGGTCCCCGCGTCGACGGTCTGCACCCGGGCCGTACCGTCGACGTGCACCACGGCGGGGATCCGGTCCCGCCACTGCGGCTTCACCCGGTGCACGAAGAGCATGTACGGGCTCGGCAGCACCCCGTCGAAGATCTCCGCCGCCCGCTCGGCGCGGACCATCGGGGCGATCGGCCGGAACTGCTCGCGGCCCTTGACGTCGTTCATGCGGCGGGTGGTCTCGGCGTCGCCCGGGTTCGCCAGCAGCGACCGGTGCCCGAGCGCGCGGGGGCCGTACTCGCTGCCGCCCTGGAACCAGGCGACCACGCCGTTGCCGGCCAGCACCCGGGCGGCCTCGACGGCGATCGACTCGGGCCGGTGGTACGGCAGCGCGGCGCGGCGCAGCTCCTGTTCCAGCTCCTCGTCGCTCCACCGGCGGCCCAGGTCGACGCCGGGCATCGGCGCGGTCCGCTCCCCCAGCGCCTCGGCCACGTGCAGGGCGGCACCGAGCGCCGTACCCGCGTCGCCGGCGGCCGGCTGCACCCAGACCCGCTCGTACGGCCCCTCGGCGGCGAGCCGCGCGTTCGCGACGCAGTTGAGCGCCACGCCGCCGGCCAAGGTCAGCGTCGACGGACCGCCGGCCGCGTCGTACAGCCAACGGGCCAGGTCGAGCAGCACCTCTTCCAGCCGCGCCTGGACGCTCGCCGCGAGGTCGGCGTGCTCGGCGCCGAGTTCCTCCCCGGCGGCGCGCGGCTTGGCCAGTCCCGCCCAGTCGATCCGTTCGACCGTGAACCCGCCGTTGCCGGTGGGGCGGATCAGGTCGCGCAGCGCCCCGAGGTGTCGCGGCTCACCGTACGAGGCCAGCGCCATCACCTTGTACTCGTCGCTGGAGTGCAGGAAGCCGAGGTGGCGGGTCAGCTCCTCGTAGAGCAGCCCGAGCGAGTGGGGCAGTTCCTGGGCGGCGAGCTGGGCCAGCTGGCCGTCCCGGTACACCCCGGCGAGGTGGCTGGCGACCTCGCCCCGCCCGTCGAGTACCAGGACGGCGCGGTCGTCGCCGGCCGCCCGCTCGCCGGTGCCGGGACCGGCCGGCGGCGCGGCGAGCCCGGCCGAGGCGGCGTGCGCCACGTGGTGCGGCACGAACCGCACCCGCTCCGGGTCGAGGCCGGGCAGCGCCTCGGCGAGGAAGGCCGGGGCACGTTTGGCGTACTCGATCCGCAGCCAGTCCCAGGGGTCGGTCAGGCCGAGGCTGTCGGCGCTGCGGCACAGCCCGGGGTCGAAGGAGTACGCGACGGCGTCGAGGGAGCCGGCGTCGATGCCGGCCCGCTCCAGGCACCAGGCCGCCGACAACTCCGGCAGCTCCCAGGCGGAGAAGGGCACCGGCCGCTTGCCGTGCTTGCGCCGGCTGAACCGCTCCTCCTCGGCGGCGGCGACCACCCTGCCGTCGACGACGAGGGCGGCGGCCGGGTCGTGGAAGACCGCGTTGATCCCGAGAACACGCATGGCTGGGCTTCTACCCTGGCGGGACCTGCTCAACCACAAGATCAGCCACTTCCCATAAGTCGCTTTTGTCCATGCCGACGGCAGCGATGTATACGTCCAATCCGGACGATCCATCGGTGGCCCGTGAGGGTCGGACGCGCGAAGGCTCACCGTGCGGATGCGCGTCGACACGGCGAGCGATAAAGGGGTCGGGTGCCGGTCGACCGGCGCGGAACGGATCCGGCCGCGGCTCGGCCCCGAGGGCGGCAGAACGCGGCGCGAACCAGGGCGCCGGCGGGCGACGAGACGCCGCCCGAGCCGGGCATCGGGAGATGTCAGGTCCGGCGGGCGCGAAGGTACCGGCGACGTCAGCAGTGCCGGCGACGTTGCCAGTGCCGGCGGGCGCGAGGATGCCGGCGACGTTGGCGGCGCCGGCGGGCGTCAGCAGTGCCGGCGGGCGTCAGCGCGGCGGCAGGGCGGTGCTGATCCGGACGGTCGTGCCGGCCCCGTCGCTGTCGATGGCCAGGACCTCGCTGGTCTGCTGGACGATCCAGAGCCCCATTCCCCCGGTCGGCGAGGGCGCCGGACGGTCGCGGCGCGCGACGTACTTCTCCGCCGCGAAGCCCGGGCCGTGGTCGCGGACCTCACAGATGAGGTGGCTGTCCCGCCAGAGGCGCAGTTCACCCCGGCCGCCGCCGTGCCGGATGGCGTTGGTCATCACCTCGTTCACGGCCGCGACGAAGTCGACCGTCTTCTCCGGGGCCAGCCCACACTGCGCGGCGATCACATCGACGTGCCGGCGAACCTCCGCGAACCGGGACGCGTCGAAGCCGGCTGCGAAGAGTAGCCGCGACGTCACGCCGCGAAGTGGACTGTCGGGGGGTGGTCCGCCCATGGCACCTCCTTCCCCTGGCTCTGATCCAATGCCGTGATGAAGGTACCCGAGACAGCGCATCTAACCCCCGGCCAGGGGACGAGTTGTGTCGGATGACCGCTTCTACCGGCTTGCCCCGCCCTGAGTGATCTTGTACGCCGGCCGCAGGCCGCCCGGACGGGCGCGACAACCGCCGGAACGTACGGTGTCGGGCCGCGGTACGGGCGCGGGGGTCGCCCACCCACCGGGTCGAGCGACCGGATCGGGCCGGTCGAGGGCTAGGCTCTTCCCGTGATCGACGCAGGCAGCACCGGGAGTGACGAGCGACTCCGCCGTATCGAGGCGGTCACCGACGCCGCGCTCTCCCGGCTCGGCGTGGAGGACCTCCTCGACGAGCTACTCGACCGCGTCCGCGACCTGCTCCAGGTGGACACGGCGGCGATCATGCTGATGGACCAGGGCGGCCGTCAGCTGGTGACCACGGCCGCGAAGGGGATCGAGGAGGAGGTCGACGAGGGCTTCCGGCTCAACATCGGCCAGGGCTTCAACGGCCGGGTGGCGAAGGAGCAGCAACCGATCGTCCTCGAGGACGTCACGCCGAACGACGTGGTCAGTCGGGTGCTGATCGAGAAGGGGATCCGCTCCCTGCTCGGGGTGCCGATGCTGGCCGGCGACCGGGTCGTCGGCGTGCTGCACATCGGTACGCTCACCCCGCGTCGCTTCACCGCCGACGACGTACAGCTGCTGCGGCTGGTGGCCGACCGGGCGACCCTGGCCAGCCAGACCCGGATGGGCAACATCGACCGTACGGCCGCGCTCGCCCTCCAGCGCAGCCTGCTCCCCAGCCAACTGCCCGGGGTCGCCGGCGTCGAGCTCGCCGCCCGCTACCGCCCGGGCCAGCACAACGGCATCGGCGGCGACTGGTACGACGTCTTCACCCTCCCCTCCGGCTGGCTCGGCGTGGTCGTCGGCGACGTCTCGGGGCACGGGCTGCCCGCGGCCGTGGTGATGGGGCGGCTGCGCAGCGCGCTGCGCGCCTACACGCTGGAGTGCGACGACCCCGACGACGCGCTGACCCGGCTCGACCGCAAGATCCACCATTTCGAGACCGGGAACCTGGCCACCGCGCTCTACGCCATGATCAGCCCCGACCGGAGCGAGATCCGGATATCCCTGGCCGGACACCTCCCACCGGTGCTCGTCGGGCCGGAGCACCCGGCGGAGCTGCTCGCCGTACCGGTGGACCCGCCGCTCGGCACCGGCCGGCCGCAGCGACGCCGGACCACGGCCGTCGCCTTCCCGTCCGACGGGGTGCTGGTCTGCTACACCGACGGTCTGATCGAGCGGCGCGGCGAGCCGATCGACGCCGGATTCGAGCGGCTCCTCGCGGCCACCCGGCCCGGTACCGCCGAGACGGTCTGTACCGCGATCATGTCCGCCCTCGGGTCGAACCATCAGGCCGCCGACGACATCGCCCTGCTCACGATCCACCGCCGGACGGCGTAGGGACCGTCTCCCCCGAGGTCCTGACGCCGGCCAGGATCCGCATCGCGTGGCGTTCCCGCTCGGCGAGCTCCGCGAGGATCGCCGAGGCACGGCTCAGCCGGTCCCGGTCGCCGGTCTCCCCGGCGGCCCGGATGTGGTCGGCGACCTCGGTCCACAACGGGGCGATCTCGGCGTACAGCCGGTGACCGAGGCGGAGGTTGTCGTCGTCGACGATCGTGGCGCATTCGGCGAGGAAGTCGCGGTACATGGCGCGGAACAGGGCGCCGCCGGTCCCGCCGCGTTCCATCAGCGCCGCGGCCAGCGGGAGGTCCCGGGACGGGTCGCCCGAGCGGTCGAGCCACCGGAGTACCTCCCGGGCCGCCTTGCCGATACCCCGGTGGCCGAGGTTGGCGATGGGCGGGTCGAGGAAGGCGCACGCGTTGTCGCGGATGGCCGCCCGGACGGCCTCGCCCAGGTCGGGCCGGTCCACCGGGCCGCCGACGGTGTAGGACAGGTTGCGGGGGCTCATCGGTCCGCGCGCGTCGCGGGCGCGTTCGAGGCTCGTCAGCGTGGTCGTCACGGCCCCGCCCTGCTCGACGGTGTCGATCAGGTAGGCGTGCGTCTCGTCGTAGCCGTACATCGCGGCGAAATGGCCCCCGAAGTGCACCTTCGTGGTGAAGTAGTCCAGGTGGTAGCAGTCCAGTCGCAGACCGACCGGGCGTCCGGCGGCGAGGGCGGCGGTGAGGTTCCGCCAGGCCCTGCGGGGCGAGCCGGTCTCCTGGATCCGCAGCGTCAGGCCCAGCCGGTCGGCCACGGTCCGGGTGATCGCGGTCGGCCTGCTGCGACCGCCGAGGAACGGGAAGTCCATGCCCTTGGCGTCCCAGTAGACGAAGCCCAGGCCCGCGCCGAGGCCGAACAGCATGGGCTCGGAGAGGTCGACGCCCGCGTGGCGCAGCAGGGCACCGAGCGTGGTGGTCTCGCAGTGCCGGCCGGCGAACGAGACGTTCTCTATGATCATGTGGGTTCCTGTTCGGCGGGTCGAGGTGGTGCGGGCGGAAGGCGTACCGGCCAGGCGATCTCCGTACGCAGCGCGGTCGTGGGTACGCCGGGCGCCGGCGGGACGAGATAGCACTCCTCGGCCGGGCCCGCCAGCACCCGGTCCTGCTCCGCGATCCAGCGCCCCAGCGACCCGTAGGCGGTCTCGATCTCGTCGTAGCCGCCCTCGTGCACGGTCGCCACGAGCAGCGTGCCCGCCAGTTCCCCGGCCGCGACGGTCGCGGTCGGCCGGGGTGGACGCGCCACCGGCACGTACAACTCCACCTCCGACTCCGCCGCGTCGAGATCGTCGCTGAGGTAGCGGGTCCCGGCCGGGCCCGTCGGGACGATCCCCTGCTCGGCGAGGCCGGCGAAGAGCCGGGCGAACCCGGGCGCCAGCGCCTCGGCCAGGCCGCTCAGCGGGGTACGCACCAGCGTGCGGGCGACCGGCTGGGCGTCGCGCCACCGTTCGTACACCTGGAGCCAGCCCGGCACGCGTCCCGGATCGGCCAGCACCACCGCCAACCGCCCCGCGATCTCGTCCAGCCGGGCCGCCCGCGCGGCCACCCGCTCCCGGTGCCGCGCCACGACGGCGCGGGCCCGCTCCGGGGTGCCGGCCGCGAGGATCTCGGCGATCTCGGGCAACGGCACCTCCAGCTCTCGCAGCCGCCGGATCAGCCCCGCCCGGGAGAACTGGTCGACGCCGTACCGGCGGTAGCCGGTATCCGGGTCGACCAGCGCCGGGACGAGCAGACCCAGCCGGTCGTAGTTACGCAGCACCCGGACGGACAACCGGGTCGCCCGCGCGAAGACCCCGATCGGCATCAGCCCCGTCACCAGCGCCTCCCCCAGCCTCGACCCTCCCCCGGGGAGAGGGTCAACCCCGGCCGGCCCCGCCGGACCGGCCACGGGGAGCATCATGACGGAGCCGTCCGGCCGGATCTCGCCCGCCGCCCGCCCCGGGCCGCGCACGTGCCCGGACCGGGGACCGGTTCAGGGCTCGTGGCCGTTCCGGGAGGGCGAGCCGCCCGGGTCCGCGTGCGGCGCGCGCCGGGCGAGCAGGAAGACGCCGACGATCAGGACGGCGAGCGCGGCGGCCTCGCCCAGCAGGAACCAGGGTGCGGTCCGGATCCGCTCGTCCAGCCAGAGCAGCCCCACCGCGATCGCCACGATCGGATCGGTGACCGTGAACGTGGCCAGCGCCGGTGCGCCGAGCGGGCCGGCCTGGTACGCGTTCTGGCTGAGCTGCACGCCGATCGGACCGAGCACGATCACGCCGTACGTCTGCCAGTGGCCGAAGACCGCCGGCAGCCCCTCCGGGAAGGCGTGGGCGAGGCTGCTGATCAGACCGGCCGTGACGCCGTAGCAGACGCCGGCGGCGGTGGCGAGCGGAAGCGGGCGCCAGCGGCGGCCGAGCCGGACGGCCAACAGCAGGCACGACCCGATCACGACGGCCAATCCGCCCGCCAGCCACGCGGCCGACCCCAACGAGTCCAGCCCCCGGCTGCGGTTCGCGCTCGGCGCGGCGAGCAGCAGGAACGAGCAGAGTCCGATCAGGCAGAGCGACGCCTCCAGCACGATCGTCCGGTCCGGGCGGCGCGGCACCGCGATCAGCAGGACGTACCAGAGCAGCGAGGTCACCAGCAGCGGCTGCACCAGGATCAGCGGTACGAAGTCCAGCGCCGCGACCTGCAACCCGAACGCGGCGGCGGCCAGCAGCACCGACCACCGCCAGGTGCGCCGCTGCCAGAGCCGTACCAGCAGCGACGGCTGTCCCACCCGCTGCTGCGGTACCCCCTGGTTGGCGCGGTACTGCAACACCGACGAGATGCCGAAGGCCGCCGCCGCCGCGACGGCCAGCACGGTACCGAGCGCGGCCCGGGTGCCCGGGTTCACGAACCGGTCGGGGCAGTCATCGGCCATCCTCACGCCGGACGGTACGCGCCGGTGCCGGCGGCACCCGACTTCCCCGCCCCGCCACGGACAAACCTCCCCTTCCCGCCTCGATCGTGGAATTCTGGCGCGGCACGAGCCGCCCCTCGGGTCGTACCGCCGACCACCAGTCCCTGATCGACAAGTGCGCTCCGTTTGGCGCGTCGCCGCCGGGGTAGCCGGCGCCGGACCGCCGGCACGATGACAGGCCGGCGCGATGACAGGACGGCGCGGCGGCGCGGCGAAGGGACGAGGGTGGGAATCGTGCTCCGGCTCGGCGCCGCCCGGCCCGGAGCGGCGGCCGGCGTCCTGCTGGCGCTGACCGCCGGGCCGGCCGCGGCCGAGGCGGCGCTGCTGCTCTGGGCCGGCAACCGGGCCGCGCTGGCGCTCGCGCCGCAGGCCGGCGCGCCCGTGCCGGTCGGGGTCTTCCACGACCTGCGGTGGGTGCTGGTGTACCACGACTCCTGGACGACCTTCGCGCTCGCGCTGCTCGGCGCGGTCGCGCTGCGTACCGTGCTCGGCACCGCCACCGTGCTGGCGGCCTGGCCGCCGGAGACCCCGCGCCCCTGCCCGCGGCGACTCGCCGGCACCACGCTCATCGCCACCGCCGTGAGCCTGGCCGCGCTCGCGCCGTGGGCGGCGGTCACGGTCGCCGCCGGCGTCACCGCGCTGTCCTGGTTCTCCGTGGGTGCCACCATCGCCGTCCTCGCGCTCGCCCTGGCCCTGGCCCGCGCCCCGGTGACCGGTACCTGGTGGCGCGGGCTGCCGCCGCCAGCGGCCCTGGCCTGGACCGTCGCCGCGTTCGTGGTGGCCACCCTGGGCGCGCTCGCCGTGGGGCTGAGCCCCGGCTGGGCGGCCGTGCCGCTGGCCGCCGTCGCGGGCGCGGCCAACGCGCCGATCTGGCGCGGCCTGGTACGGGCGGTCGCCCGCACCCGCCCGCGGGCGCCCCGGCTGCCCCTGGTACCGGCCGTCGTGCTGCTCCTGCTGCTCGCGCTCGCCGGCAGCGGCGCGCTCGCCCGCTCCGGCTCCCGCAACGCCGCCCGGCCGCCCCCGGCGCTGGTGCTGCGCGACGGCGCGCCCGCCCCGGGACAGGCGCTCGTCTACGTCGGCGGGTACGACTCGACGTACGACGGCGGGATCGGGTACGCGCCCGACCCGGCCGCCCGGCCGGTGCTGCCGGTGACGCGCTTCTCGTACGCGGGGATCGACGAGCGGGGGCGGCCGCTGCCGTACGGGCCGGCCAGCACGCACCAGTCGCTGGAGCGCAGCGCCGATCTGCTGGCCCGGCAGGTGGCCGACGTGCGCCGCCGCACCGGGCGCCCGGTCGCGGTGCTCGGGCACAGCGAGGGAACCCTCGTCGTCCGCGCCTACCTGGAGCGCCGGCCGACGCCGGAGGTGCAGGGCGCGATCCTGCTCAGCCCGCTGCCGCAGCCCGGCCGGGTCCACTACCCGCCGCCCCACGCGAACGGCGGGTGGGGGCTGGCCACCGGCTGGCTGCTCCGCGGCATCTTCAGCGTGATCCAGAGCAACGGCGGTACCGGCATCAGCAGCGACCAGCCGTTCGTCCGCTCGCTGCTCGACGGCGGCGACCGGTACCGCGACCGGGTCCTCTGCCCGGTGCCCGGGATACGGATGATCGCGTTCCTGCCCGTGCTGGACGCCATCGCCGACCCGCCGGGACCCGAGCCGGGCATCCCCGTCGTGGTGGTACCGGAGCGGCACGCCATGGACTACGGGCGGGCCTCGGTCCAGCGGCGGATCGTCGCGTTCCTGAACGGCGCGCCGCCGCCGGCGCCCCGGACCGGCTCGTACCGGGCGGTGCGGGCCGCCGCGGCGGCCTGGCAGGCGCCGAGCCTCGCGCCGGGGCTCAACCCGGCCTGGCGCGATCCGCCCGCGCCCGCGGACCCCGGCCGCTGCCCGGCCCGCCCCGGCCCGTGACCCGCCGAGCGGATCGCCGCCGCCCCCGCGCCGGCCGGTCGGCTGCTCCGCCAATCTGGACCGCGGAGCCTGGCCGGCATGACACTCTGGGCGTATGCGGCGCAGCCGGTGCCCCGGCCGACGCGGGAACCGGCCGGTTCCGGGGCCCGGGCCCAAGGCTGCCGCCGCTGCCCATGGCCGCCCGAACGGGTAACGAGCGGGCTGGCGTCCCCGCGAGGAGCTGGCATGACACTGCCTCCCACGGCCAGCCGGCCGCCGCCCGGACGCGCGCGCCCCGCGGCGAGCGCTCCGGCGCCGGCACCGGGGGTCGCGCGGCGGGTGCTGGTGGTCTCGGCGGACATCGGCGGCGGGCACCACGCCACCGGCCGGGCGCTGCAGGAGCGGGTGCAGGAGCTCTGGCCGGGCAGCCAGGTGCGTTGGCTGGACACGCTACGGGTCATGGGACCCGGGGTGGGGCCGGTCTTCCGTCGGATCTACATCACCAACGTCGAGGTGACGCCCTGGCTCTACGAGTTCTTCTACGGCACGCTCTGGCGCCACCCCGGCTTCGCCCGCGCGGCGAAGGCGTTCACCGGCGCCTGGGCGGGTCGCCGGCTCGCGCCCCGGATCGAGGCGTTCGACCCGGACCTGATCCTCTCCACGTACCCGCTGGGCAGCGCGGGACTGGCCTGGCTGCGCCGGCGGCGCGGGCTGGGCGTACCGGTCGGCGCCTGGGTCTCGGACTTCGCCCCGCACCCCTTCTGGGTGTATCCGCAGCTCGACCTGAACCTGGTGGTGCACCCACGGGCCGTGCCGGTGGCCGACGCCGCCGCGCCGGGCGCGCCGATCGCGGTCTGCACGCCGCCGGTGGTGCGGGCCTTCCACCCCGGGGACCGGGCCGAGGCCCGCAAGCGGTTCGGGCTGGACGAGTCCCGGTACGTGGTCGTGGTCGCCTGCGGCACCTTCGGTTTCGGCGCCGTCGAGGAGGCGGTCCGAGGGCTGGCCGGGCTGGGCGACCCGGTGCAGGTGGTGGTGGTCTGCGGGCACAACGAGCGGCTCGCCGGCCGTCTCGCCACGCTGGGCGTACCGCCGGAGCGGGTGTCCGTCCTCGGCTGGGTGGAGGAGATGGCCGAGCTGTACCGGGCCGCCGACCTGGTAATCACCAACGCGGGTGGGGCGACCGCGCTGGAGGCGTGGGCGACCGGTACGCCGATGCTGATGTACCGGCCGATCGCGGCCCACGGCGCCGCCAACGCCGCCCTGATGACCGCCGTCGGCCTCACCCGCACCTACCAGAACCTGCCCGACCTGGTACGCGCCGTCGGCCTGGCCCGGGCGGCGGCACCGGCCGGGCCGGGTCCGGCGCCCGACAACGGGTACCTCGCCGAGTTGGGCCTGCCCGCGCTGGCCGGCGGCGCCACCCCGAGCGAGCCGGCGGCCCCGGCGGCCGTGCGGGGCAACGGCCACGGCAACGGCCGGGCGGGCGCCCAGCCGGGACGGCGCGCGCCGAGCTGGCCGCTGCGCGCCCCGGACGCGTTCTTCCTGCACGTGCAGTCGGCCACGGTGACCCAACAGATCGGTGCCGTGCTGGATCTCGACCCGCGGCCGGACGGGCGCCCGGTCGAGCGCCGGGACGTGCTGGAGCTGCTGGCGCAGCGGCTGCCGACGGTCACCACGCTGCGGCGGCGCCTGGCGGACCGGGGCCCGTTGCGCCGGCCCGGCTGGGTGGTGGTCGCGCAGGTCGACCCGGCGGCCCACGTGGAGGAACATCCGCTGCCCGCCGGGGCCGGCGAGGCCGAGGCCGGCGCGGCCGTCAGCGAGTTCTGGTCGCGCCCGCTGCCGATGCACCGCCCGCTGTGGCGGATGCTGCTGGTCACCGGCCTGCCCGGGGGCCGCGGCCGGCTTGCCATCAAGCTGCACCACAGCCTCGGGGACGGGCTCTCCGTCATCGGTACGCTCCAGCGCCTGCTGGATCCGGCGCCCCGGGAGCGGGGCGGCCCGGCGGCGCGCCCGGCCGCCCGGCAGCCGGAGACCGGACCCCGGGCGGGCATCCTGGCCTCGGCCCGGGAGGGGGTACGCCGGGGGCTGGCCGCCGCCCGTGGCCTGGTACGCCTCGCGGTGGCGGGCCCGGCGCCGCAGGCCGCCTTCAACCGGCCGCTGACCACGTCCCGCCGTACGCTGGTCAGCGCGACCCTGCCCACGACGGCGGTGCGCGGCGCGGCCCGCGACTGCCAGGCGCACACGAGCGAGCTGATGTGCGCGGTGACCGCGGAGGCGATCCGCCGCACCTACCGGGACGTACCGATGCCGCCGCGACTGCGGGCGATGTTCGCGGTCTCGCTCGACCCGCGCGGCGGGCCGCGCACCCACGGCAACTGGACCGGGGCGGTGGCGCTGGACCTGCCGCTGGAGCCGATGGCGCCGGCCGAGCGGGTCGCCCGGGTACGCGACAGCCTGCGGGAGAGCCTGACCAGCGGCGAACCGCTCGCCGCCGCCCTGGTCATGCGGGCCATGGGTACGCTGCCCGCACCGGTGCACGGCCTGCTGGCGCGGCGCGCCTACAACAGCCGCTTCGTCAACGTGATCGTGTCGTACATGAGCGGGGTGGCGCACCCGCAGCTGATGGCGGGCGCGCCGGTGCGGGCCGTCACGCCGGTGGTGGCGCTGGCCGACAAGGTGCCGATCGGTGTCGCGGTGATGCGCTGGGGCGAGACCATCAGCGTGGGCGTCCTGCTCGACGACTCGCTGGCCTGGAGCGCCGAGACGTTCGTGTCCGAGTTGCGGGCCGCCTTCGCCGAGCTGACGGTGGCAGACTGACCGGCATGGAACGGGAGCGGGTGTCGGCCTGGGTCGCGGCGTACGAGCACGCGTGGCGCGCGCCCGGCACCGACGCGCTCGCGACGATCTTCACTCCGGACGCCAGCTACCGGCAGGCGCCGTACCGGCCGCCGGTGGTCGGGTTGGACGCGATCGCCCGGATGTGGGAGCAGCAGCGCGAGGGCCCGGACGAGGTGTTCCGGATGCGCGGCGACATCGTCGCGGTCGAGGGCGACACCGCGGTGGTACGCGTCGAGGTCCACTACGGCGACCCGGTCACCGAGGAGTACCGCGACCTGTGGATCGTCCGCTTCGCCGACGACGGGCGCTGCCGCGCGTTCGAGGAGTGGCCGTTCACGCCGGAGCGGTCCGCGGAGGTCGCCCCCGACGGGGCGTGACCCGGACCCAACTCCGGCCGCCGCACGGCATGACGCAGCTTCCGGAGATGTTCCGGAACACACTCCATCGCGCCTACCGTCCCGCGCTCACCGGTCCCGCCCGTCGGCCGTGCCGAGGAGTCCCCACGCGGTGAATGCCGGCGCTGGCGCACCCCGCGAACACCACCCCAACCGCAACAATAGTCGAACGTCGATGCCTCTTGCCCTCTGAAAACATCCGGACCATACTACGAAAAGTTTCGATCTGATTTCCGGCAACGGCGTCGCCGGTGCCGTACCCCAACACGCTCGACCGACCGCCGGCCGCGATCTCCCTGGCCGCGGCCGGCCGACCAGGGCTGCCCGCCGCTCGGCGGTCGCCCGCGCAGCCACCCCGAAGGAGGGTCCACGATGCATCCCCCGTCCCGGCGCGCCAGGCGTACCGGCGCCGCCCTGGCCGCCTGCGCCGCCATCACCATGGGCGCCGCGGCCACGCTCGCGGCGACGGCCGCTCCCTCGTCCGCCGCCGCCGACTGCAGCGCCGGCTACGTGGCGCTGACCTACGACGACGGCCCGAACACCGGCACGACGAACAGCCTGCTCAACGCGCTGCGCTCGGCCGGCGTACGGGCGACCTTCTTCAACATCGGCCAGCGGGCCCAGCAGAACCCCAGCCTGGTACGCGCGCAGCAGTCGGCCGGGATGTGGATCGGCAACCACAGCTGGACCCACCCGCACCTGACCCAGCTCAGCCAGGCGCAGATGAGTTCCGAACTCAGCCAGACCCAGCAGGCGATCCAGCAGATCACCGGCACCGCGCCGAGGCTGTTCCGACCCCCGTACGGGGAGACCAACGCGACGCTGCGGGCGGTCGAGTCCCAGCTCGGGCTCACCGAGGTGATCTGGTCGGTGGACTCGCAGGACTGGAACGGGGCGAGCACGAGCCAGATCGTGCAGGCCGCGTCCACCCTCCAACCCGGCGGCGTCATCCTCATGCACGACGGCTACCAGACCACCATCAACGCGATCCCGCAGATCGTGGCGAACCTGGCCAGCCGCAACCTCTGCGCCGGCATGATCTCGCCGACGACCGGCCGGGCCGTCGCACCCGACGGCACCACCCCGCCGACCGGTCCCCCGACGAACCCGCCGGGCGCCGGCCTCTGCACGGCGACCTACCGCGAGACCCAGCGCTGGGGCGACCGCTTCAACGGCGAGGTACGCATCACCGCCGGCAGCGCCGCGATCAGCAGCTGGACCTCGGTCGTCACGCTGCGCTCGCCGCAGCGCGTTTCCACCACCTGGAACGGCACGCCGAGCTGGGACAGCAGCGGCACGGTCATGACGATGCGGCCGAACGGCAACGGCAACCTCGCGGCCGGCGCCTCGACCACCTTCGGCTTCACGGTCATGGCCAACGGCAACTGGACCGCGCCGAGCGTCTCCTGCAGAACTCCCTGACCGGACCGTGGAACTCTCCGCTCCGGTCCGGACCGGACCGGGGCGGACCGGAGCGGGGCGGACCGGAGCGGGGCGGACCGGAGCGGGGCGGACCGGAGCGGGCGGGTGTCGGCGGGGGCGCGTCACCCGCCCGCTCGCCCGCCGGTCAGGGGTGGGTGTCGAGACGTTCCGTCGATCCGGCGTCGAGGGCCCGGGTCACGTTGCGGATGCCCGCGCGCACCAGGTCGCCGTACGGGTCCTCGGGAAGATCCCGGGCGAGGTCACGCGCGACGGCGAGGTGGTCGCGGGCCGTACCGGCGTGGCCCAGTCGCCGGTGGACGTCGGCCAGGTTGAGGTGCAGCGAAGGCAGGAAACCCTGGACCCGCAGCGAGGAGTGGTACCGCTGAGCGCGTTCGTCGGTGAGGTCGGCGACGGCGGCCAGCGCGCGCTCGTCCCAGACCAGTTCCTCCTCGGCGGTCTCCTGGAGGTCGGCGAGGTAGTGCGCGAGGGTGCAGCGGTGGAAGGGGTCGCCGTCGGCGCCGATCCGGTCCCAGAGGGCGGTGAGGGTGTCGCGGGCCTCGATCCTTCGCCCGGACTGGCCGAGCCGCACCGCCGCGACGACCCGTTCCATGACCTCGTCCGGCGCCGTCCGGGCGGGCGCGGCGTCGGCAGGCGCGGCGTCGGCAGGGGCGGTCTCGGTGGGCTGGCTCATGGTCTCTCCTCGATGCTCGTCGGATGGGGCACCCGGGACGGGCACGGCCGCCATCCTGGGCCCTCGACCAACTCGAAGGTCAAGCGCGGACCGGCCGGGCACGCCCGCTCGACATCCCACGTGGGACGTATGCTCAGGCATGTCCAAGAGAACCCTTGTCCGGGTGGCGCTCGCCGCCCTCACGGCCGCGCTGCTCGGCCCACCGCTGACCGCGCCGCCGCCCGCGTCGGCCGGTACCGCGGAACCCCCCGCCGGCCAGCAGATCTTCCACAAGGGAGACGGCGGCTACGCCTGCTTCCGGATCCCCTCCGTCGTCCGCGCCAACTACCCGGACGCCGACGGGGTGCTCCGCGACGAGCTGGTCGCCTTCGCCGAGGGCCGCCGGGACAGTTGCAGCGACCACGGGGACATCGACATCGTGTCGCGCCGCTCCGTCGACGACGGCAAGACCTGGGGCGCGGTGCAGATGGTGGTCCGGGGCTGGGGCATGGCCAAGAGCAACCCGACCCCGGTCGCGATTCCCGGCACCGCCACCATCGTGCTGCTCTCCGTACTGGAGTGCGGCTGGCCGTCGACCTGCGGTCGTACGCCCCGGGCGACCTACAGCCACGACGGCGGCCTGACCTGGCCGACCTCGCCGGCGCCGAACGACCTGCTCGACGACCTCGGCTTCGGCGACACCCCGCCGTTCTGGCTGGCGTTCGGCCCCGGTCACGCCGTCAAACTCTCCACCGGACGGCTGGTCGCGGGCGTCAACTTCGTCCCCGAGGACGGCGGGCCCTCGTACGGCGGCGTGGTCTACAGCGACAACGACGGGGCGGACTGGCGGATGGGCCCGGTACAGGAGGCGACTGGCACGCTCGACCCGCAGGAGATCAGCGTCGCCGAGCTGTCCGACGGCCGGGTCTACCTCTCGGCGCGCAACCACGCCAACGAGGACTCACCGACCGACGACAAGTGCGCCAACGCCGGGCACGACAACCGGCTCTACGCGATCCTCGACCCGGGCGCCGGCAGCTTCCGCCGCCGGTTCCAGGTCGAGTCCGACCTGGTCACCCCACTGGCCTACAGCGGGGTGCTGCGCGCCGGCAACCAGTTGCTCTTCGCCGGGCCGTCGATCTGCGACCGCCGGCACGACCTGCGCGTACGCACCTCCTTCAACTCCGGATGCAGCTGGGAGACGGACGCGAACCAGGGCACCCAGCTCTGGTCGGGTGACGCCGCGTACACGGACCTGGCGCCGCTGCGCTCGGGCAAGGTGCTGGTGCTGGCCGAGGCCGGACCCGACATGGACGCGAACCGGACGATCAGCTGGTTCGTGCACACCCCGATCGCGGCGCCCGGCGACATCGGCACGCTCAAGGTCACGCCGGAGGAGTCCGGCTCCGGCAACGACGCCTGCCTGGAGGACGGCACCACGCTGACCGCCGGTCGGTCCGGCAACGCGGCCAGCCTGGGCAGCGGCTCGTACGTGAAGGTCCCGTACGCGGAGAACCTGGCCCCGCTCGGCAACGACTTCACCTGGACGGGCTGGTTCGCGTACGGGCCGTCGGCCACCACGCAGGCGCTGCTCTGGGCGTACAACACCGGCGCGGGCAAACCCCAGGTGTGGCTCCGGCTGGAGCGCAACGCGAACGGCCTCCCGCTGATCCGGGGCCACGCGGAGACGACGACCTCGGCGGTCGACATGTTCGCCACCGACCCGCTCGGCGGTACCCTCGACGACCAGGTCTGGCACCACTTCGCCCTGGTACGCGCCGGCGGCACGCTCGCCCTGTACCTCGACGGCGGCCGCCTCGCCCAGGCGACCGGGCTGACCGGCTCGGTGAGCGCCGACCCGGCGATCGCCGACGCGTTCCGGATCTACCTCGGCCGGCGCCTCGACGGCGTCTACCCGTTCACCGGCAAGCTCGACGACTACCGCTACTACAACCGGGCGCTGCCGCAGTCCGAGGTCGCCACCCTCTTCGGCGGTGGCGACGTCACCGGCGGGCTCCAGCTGCGGCTGCCCTTCGACCGCACCCGCTGAGCGACGCCCGTCCGGCGGCTCCGACGGGGAACGGGTGCGGCTCCGGGTCCTCGACCCGGAGCCGCACCGCTTTCCGCCGCGCTCAGGAGGCGGCCGAGAACAGCACCAGCGAGGCGACCACCGGGGCCAGGTACAGCAGCGGGAACGGCACGTGCGAGAACGAGCGGGCCCGCAGCACCGTCACCACGGCGCCGACGAAGTAGAGCACCAGACCGATCCCGGCCAGGACGCCGAGGACCGGCACGGACAGGCCGACCACCAGGCCGACCGCGCCCGCCAGCTTCGCCGTGGCCAGCCACGGCCGCCAGGAGTCCGGTACGCCGTAGGCGGCCAGCGGCTCCACGACCCACCTGGCGCGGAAGTACATGGAAAACGCCGAGAAGGCCACCCAGGCGGCCGCCGCGACGGTGACGATGACGTAAGCGGTGTTCATCAGGCTTCTCCTCAGATCGTGCCGCTGCTGGGGAGACACCGCCCGCGGGACCGATGTGACCGCTCGCGCCGGTCGAGCCGACGAAGTGACCCAACGCACAGCCGCGCCGGTGGTACGGCCCGGGACCGGGCCGTACCACCGGCGGGAGGCGCTCGGGCGGTGGCGGGTCAGTACCGCCTCGACTGCCCGCCGGGCAGCGGCGTCCCCGTCCCGGGGTGCCCGGCTCGCCCGCCCCGGCCGGCGGCCCGTACCGCGTCGGCGGCCCGTACCGCGTCGGCCGCCGGCCGGGCGTCGTGGGCGGCGGCGAGCGCCCCGGTCAACGCGGGCCTGCCCGGGGTGAAGAGCCACGCGTCGAAGAGCGCGCCCAGCGACCTGCCGGAGATCCGCTCGGCGAGCGCCACGAAGTCGGCGGTGTTGACGTTGCCGCCGGCCTTCGACGACGTCCAGGTGCGCAGGATGGTGAAGAAGGTGGCGTCCCCGACGGTGTTCCGCAGCGCCTGCAGGGTCATCGCCCCGCGGCCGTAGACGAAGCCGGAGAGCATCTCCTCCGGTCCGGGGTCGCCGATGGTGAGCTCCCACACCGGGTCGTCGGCCGGGAGCGCGTCGTAGTAGCTGTCGAAGGTCTCCTGTACGGTCGAGCGGCCCTCGTGCTCGGCCCAGAGCCACTCGGCGTAGGTGGCGAAGCCCTCGTTGAGCCAGGTGTCCTTCCACTGCCGGACCGTCAGGCTGTCCCCGAACCACTGGTGGGCCAACTCGTGCACCACCGTGCTGACGGCCTGGTTGCGGTAGTAGAAGAAGTCCGGCGAGTAGATCGGCCGGGTCTGGTTCTCCAGTGCGAAGCCGATCGGCGCGTCGTCGACGATCGCGCCCGCCACCGGGAACGGGTACGGCCCGAACTGGCCCGAGAGGAACTTGATGATCTCCGGCTGCCGGGCCAGCGTGGTGTCGATGACCCCGCCCGCGGACGGGAGCTGGTCGACGGTCGCGGAGCGCCAGGTGCTCGGGTTGGCCGGGCTGCCCGCCGGAGCGCCGGGCGTGGACCAGCCGTCCAGCGTGTCCCCGTCCGTCTCGAACGAGGTGCTGCCGGCGCCGGTCGAGACCGTCACGTCGTCCAGGTAGACGCCGGTGCGCGGGGTGTCGTCCTCCCCCGGGCCCGGCTGCTTGGTCACGTACGAGAGGGAGACCTCCACCCGCTTGCCCGTGTACGCGCCCAGGTCGGCGGTCCAGGGACCGTACTCGTCGCCGTAGTTGAAGGAGCTCGACCCGTACCACCGGCCGGTGGTGCCGGTGGGCTCGCACGTGCCGTCGGCGGCGGCGGTCAGGTAGTGGGCGAGGAACGGGTGCGTCCCGTCGCAGAGCGAGCCGGCCCAGGTGCGGGCGACCCCGTCGACGTCCGGCAGGGTCGTCCAGTCGTCCGCGCCGACGGTGTGCGCCTCGACGAAGAAGTACCCGGCGTCCGGTGTGGACAGATCCACCCAGAAGCTGAGTCGCGCGCCGCCGGCCGGCACGTCGATGGTCCGGGTCAGCCGCTTGTACGCCGGCACCTCGGCGCCGGAGTAGAGCAGCCGGTCACCGGTACGCGGCCCGACCACCGGGCCGGTCAGCCGGGTGTCGACGGCGTCCCAGTACCGGATGCCGTCCTGCTGGTAGGCGCGCAGGTCGTACCGGCCGACGGTCACCGTGGCCAGGTAGGGTGCCATCGGTTCGCGCGCGTCCCAGCTCCACGTGGTCGAACCGTTGCGGCTGGTCCGGCCGGTCAGGACGCCGTTCGCGACGGCCGTCAGGCCGTCCGGCACGGTGACCCGCGTGGTGTAGGCCGCCTTGTCGCTCGGGTGGTCGTTCACCGGGAACCAGGTGGCCGCGACGTGCGGCTCGCCCGCGATCAGCAGGCCGTCGTCGGTGTGCACGACCCCGGAGGTGCCGATCGCCGGGTCGTCGACGGTCTGCGGCACGCCGTCGTACCGGACCACGGTGGTGAAGGTGGTGGCGTCCGGCAGCCCCCGCGACGGTGTCACGGTCAGCTCGCCGCCGTCCCGGCGCCACGTCGCCGGACGCCCGTCGACCGTGATCGACCGGACGGTCAGCCCCTGGAGGTCGAGGTTGAAGGCGGAGAGGTTCTGCGTGGCGACCGAGGTGATCGTCGCGACGCCGGTCAGCACGTCCGTCGCGGGGGCGTAGGTGAGGTCCAGACCGTAGTGCCGGACGTCGTAGCCGCCGTTGCCGGCCAGCGGCAGGTACGGATCGCCCGCGCCCGGCGCGCCCGGGGTGAACGTCCCTCCGCCCGGGGTGAACGTCAGTCCGCCCCGGGCCGCCGTCGCGCCGGTCGGCGGCGCGAGCAGGGTGGCGGCGAGAGCGAGGGACAGTGCGGGCATGGCTCTGCGTAACATGTCTTCTCCGCATGGGTCGGAACGCGAGACGGCACCGGGCCCGGAAGATCGACGGGCGCCGGCGCCACCGACGCGGTCATGCTATTTGCGGAGCACCGAGGTGGACGGTGGCGCCGACGAACACGTTCCGGCCCGCGAATTGTCCGCCGACCATGCAACGCAATGCCCTCCCGGTACCGATGTCGGAGCCGACCGGCCGGATCGGTGCCCGACTCGGCGCCGGGGTGCTCAGCGGGCGGGGGGCCCGTCCGGCGCGGAGCGGCCCGGGGCGGCGGCGAGCAGCCGCGCGAGCTGCCCGAGGTCGTCGACGCGCAGGTCGCCGTCGCAACCCTTGAGCGCGGCGGTCATCGCGCCGGCGGCCCGCCCGGCCCGCAACCCGATCTCGGTGTCCTCGACGACCAGGCAGCGCGCGACCGGTACGTCCAGCAGTTCGGCGCCGCGCCGGTAGCCCTCCGGGTCGGGCTTGCCCGCGCTGACGTCCCCGAGGGTGAGCAGCACCGGCGGGTCGATACCGGCGGCGGCGAGCCGGACCTTGGCGAGGCTCGGGTCCGCGCTGGTCACCACCGCCCACGGCAGCTCCAGCCGGCGGAGCGTCGCCAGCAGTTCGTCGGCACCGCGGGTGGGCCCGACGTCGGACAGGTCGTCGTACTCCAGCGCCAGTAGGCGGCCGGCGGACGTGGCGACCGCCGCGTCGTCCAGTTCGGGCAGCAGCCGGCGGATCGTGCTCTCGGCGGGGCTGCCGTGGGCGATCGCCAGTACCGCCTCCGGGTCGACGTCGTGCTCGCCCGCCCACGTACGCCAGGCACGCTCGACGGCGGCGTCCGAGTCCACCAAGGTACCGTCCATGTCCAGCAGCACGCCCCTGATCGTCGACAGGTCCACCGCTGCCTCCCTCCGAATATACTCGTAGCCCGAGCATAAGGTGGTGAACGCGATTCATGCCAGCCCCTTCGCGCCAGCGCGCCGAGACGGCCCGCTGGCACACCGCCGCGCAGGTACTGGCCGCGTTGCGCCGCCAGCCCGACATCACCCGGGCGGCGATGGCCCAGCAGCTGCACCTGTCCAGCGGATCGGCGACCGAGGTGTTGGCCCGGATGCGTGAGGTCCGGCTCCTCGACGAGGAACCGGCCCCGATCCGGGGCCGCGGACGCCCCACCACCCTGCTGCGGCCCCACCGCGGCGGACCGGTGGTGCTGGCGCTCGACCTGCGCCACGAGGACTGGAGATCGGCCCTGGCGACCGTCGACGGGCGGCTGCACGAGCCGCGCGTCCACCGCCACCGCAGCCGCGAACCGGAGCATGTCCTGGCCGACCTGCGCGGTCACCTCCGGCGCGTCCATCGGCGGTACGGTCCCCGGCTGCGCGCCGCGTCCCTCGCCGTCGCGGCGGCCATCCACGGCGACCGCCTCGTGCAGGCGTCCGCCCTCGGTTGGGGCCCGGTCGACCTCGCCTCCGTCGCCGAGGGCACCGGCCTGCCGCTGCTCGCCGGCAACGACGCCACCCTCGCGGGCATCGCCGAGGCCCGTACCGGCGCGTCCACCGCCGGCGGGACCGCGCTGCACCTGATCGTCGAGGTCGGCATCGGCGGTACCCTCACCGTGGCGGGAGAGGCGGTCACCGGTGCACACGGCGCCGGCGGCGAGTACGGCCACCTCCCCTTCGGCGACCGGAGCCAACGCTGCCCCTGCGGCGCCCGCGGCTGCTGGGACCTCGACGTCGACGGCCGCGCCCTGGCCCGGCACCTCGGCGAGCCGGAGCCCGCCGATCCCCGCACCTACGCGCGGGCGGTACTCGACCGTGCCGCGAGCGACCCGTACGCCCGGCGGGCCGTCTCGACCGTCGCGGCGGCCCTCGGAGCGGGCATCGCCGGCCTGGTCAACCTCCACGACCCCGAGGTGGTGACGCTCGGCGGGCTCGGCTCGGCCCTGCGTACGGCGGCGAGCGCCCCGTTCGACGCCGCGTACCTCGACGGTCTGATGGCCTTCCACCGCGCCCGACCGCCGCTCGTGCTGGACGCCGCGCACGGCGACGACGGGCCGCTGCGCGGCGCGGCGCTGGTGGGCCTCGACCACGTCACCGCCGAAGCGGCCCTCGCCACCTGGGCCGTCGAGTTCCGGATGTAGCCAGGCATCGTTCGATGATTGTTAGTCGGAAACCGGTGCTCCGGGCCCAGGGGTACGCCGGTAGCGGACTAGCGATCAACGGGAAGGCCGGTCGGCGGGAGCACGGGTACGGCGGGCGGCCAGGATGGCGAGGACTTCCTGACGCACCGCGGCAGTCTCGCGGACCAGCCGGCGATGCGTGAACCGGACCACCAGGATCCCGAGGGCGGCCAACGCCGCGTCCCGGCGCAGGTCGATCTCGCGCTGGCGGAGGTCCCCGTGCGTGGCGGCGCCGTCAAGCTCGAAGTCGACCCGCTCGTGTTCCGCGTAGACGTCGAGGTACACGGTGCGGCCGGCCACCCGCATGCGCACCTGGCGCTGGAACGAAGGCATGCCCGAGCCGCTGAAGACATGATCGTGTCCCCAGATTTCGAGGGCGCTGTGGCAACCGGCGGCGAGCCGGTCCAAGAGCACTCGGAGCCTCACCCGCCCGGTCAGCTTCGGGGCGCGCGCCATGGCCGCCACTATCCGCGCCGGTGTGGTCAGTCGATCGTTGACCGCTCGGATCACCGGTCCCGGCGCGTCGGCGGAGGGCAGCAGCGGCCAGGCGTCGACCAGTGCCCGCTCGATACGGGTGACCGACAGACCACGGCGCACCACCACCTGCGGCGGCTCGGCGGTGAAGTCACGTTGCTGGTGGATCGTCAGGCCCGGCCGGCTGCGCAGTCCCGACCCGGCCGGGACGGTGAGGTGCACCGCCTCGCCGGGGAGATGCGACCGCACCCCCCACACGTCGAGTGCGGTGGTGTGACTCAACGCCCCTCGGCCCCGCCCGTAGTGCAGCGCCGCCCGGCGGAGCAGTCGCGACGTGGGTTCGAGCCGGGCGTCGAGATAGACCCCCGGCAGCATGCGACGCAGGTGACCGGTGCGGACGGCCCGCTCCAGGATCCACACCGGAAGCGCCTGCCCGGCCTCGGCGCGCGTCACCAGCCCGCCGCCCTGGTCCACCAGGGATCTGAGCAGAGGATTCACGACGTCGAACGTGGCGGAAGGCCGGTGCCGTCGCCACCGGTCACGTCGGTGGCTGTGGACAACCGCTTGCCCGGTGGAAAGCTCCCGGCCGGCGGGATGATCTGTTACGTACCCGCCTGATCGTCAGTCGAGAACCGGTGCCGAGAGCGGCCGGACGAGCCGGTGGGCGACTAACGATCATCCGTCGGACAAGGCTCAGGGGGCGAAGCAGCAGAACTCGTTGCCCTCCGGGTCGGCCAGCACGTCCCAGGAGATGTCGCCGCCCTTGCGGCGCAGCAGCGTGGCGCCGGCCCGCAGCAGCGCGTCGGTGTCGCCGACGACGTCGAGGTGCATGCGGTTCTTGACGGTCTTGCGCTCCGGTACCGGGATGATCCAGATCAGCGGGCCCGCGCCGGTCGGGTCCACGATCGGTACCGGCCATTCGGCGGGGCGTGGGCCGTCGGCCGGTGGCTCCAACTCGTCCTTGCGCCGGTAGCCGAGGGTTTCGCACCACCAGTCGGCCAGGCGCTGGTGGTCGTTGGCGTCCAGGCAGAGGTCCTTGAACCGCGCCAGCGGCCCGGACCGCGCGTCGTCGTGCTCGCTCATGGCGCCACTATCGCAGGCGGTGCGGCTCCGCGCCCGTTCCACCGCCGCACGGGCCGGTCTGTCCGGCGCCTCGTCGATCGCGCTATGCGGGTCGCGCTCGCCCACGGGCGCGGTGCGGTCCGGCGGGGGAAACCGCCGCCGGGAACGTGACCCGGACGGTGGTGCCCTGCCCGGGTGTCGAGGTGACCCCGGCGGTGCCGCCGTGCGCGGTGACGATCGCCTCGACGATGGCCAGCCCCAACCCCGAGGTGCCACCGGTGTCGCGGCTGCGGCTGGGGTCGGCGCGGTAGAAACGCTCGAACAGGTGCGGCAGATGTTCCGGCGCGATCCCGTCGCCCTCGTCGCGTACCGTGACCAGCACCTCCCCGTCCCGGGAGCCGACGGTGACGGTGACCGGCGTGCCGGGCGGGGTGTGCTGCACCGCGTTGCCGACGAGGTTGCGCAGCACCTGTTGGATGCGCGGGCCGTCCCCGTCGACGACCGCTTCCGCCACCCCCCGCAGGGTGATGGTGCGGTCGGCGCTGACCACCCGGGCGTCGTCCACCACCTCGCCGGCCAGCGCCACCACGTCCACCGGCTCGCGGTCCAGCGGCCGGGCCCCGTCGAGGTGGGCCAGCAGCGCCAGCTCCTCGACGAGCAGCCGCATCCGGTCCACCTCGGCCTGCATCCGTTCCATGGCGTGGTCGAGTTCGTCGGGGTCGCGCAGGCCGCCCTGGACGTAGAGGTCGATCCAGCCGTGCATGGTCGCCAGCGGCGTACGCAGTTCGTGGCTGGCGTCGGCGACGAAGCTGCGCAGCCTCTCCTCGGCCCGCCGCCGGGCGTCGAACGCCCGCTGGACCGCGGCGGTGATCGCGGTGGCTTCCGGGCCGGCGAGCAGCCCGATGAGGGCCAGCCGCCACCGGGAGGATCGGCTCATCGCCGCACCGCCCGCAGGCTGTACCCGAACCCCCGTACGGTGTGGATCAGTGACGGCCCGCCAAAGTCGATCTTTCGGCGGAGGTTCGAGACGAAGCGCTCGACCACCCCCGCGTCGCCGCCGAAGTCGTACTGCCAGACGTGTTCGAGGATCTGTGCCTTGGAGACCACTCGCCCGGTATTGGCCAGCAGGTAGCGCAGCAGCCGGAACTCGGTGGGAGAGAGCTCGACCGGGCGCCCGCCCCGGGTCACCACGTGCCGGGACTCGTCCAGCTCCAGGTCGCCGCAGCGCAACACCCCCTCCGGAAGCGCCGGCGGCACCCGGCGGGAACGCCGCAGCAGCGCCTCCAGCCGCGCGGCCACCTCCACCACGTTGAACGGCTTGGTGAGGTAGTCGTCCCCGCCCAGGCGCAGCCCGCGCACCCGGTCGTCCAGTTCGTCGCGGGCGGTCAGGAACATCACCGGCACGTGGACGCCCCGCGAGCGCAGCAGGTGCAGCAGGTCGAAGCCGTCCGTGCCGGGCAGCATCACGTCCAGCACGATCGCGTCGGGCGGGTGCGCCCCGATCGCGGCGAGGGCGGCCGGCACGTCGCCGACCGCCTCGACCTCGAACCCCGCGAACCGCAGCGCGGACAGCAGCAGTTCCCGCAGCCCCGGATCGTCGTCCACCACCAGAATGCGGTCCACGTTCCCTATCTCACCATCACGACGGATCCGCGCCCGCCGATCCGCGCGCCCTCCACATCCAGGTTCGGCAGCACCCGGTCGAGCCACCGCGGCAGCCACCAGGCACCGCGCCCGGCCAGCGCCAGCACCGCCGGCACGAGCGTCATCCGGATCAGGAACGCATCCAGCAGAACGCCCACCACGAGCGCGAAGGCGATGGGCTTCAGCGTGGCGTCGCCGCCCGGGACGAAGCTCGCGAAGACCGAGATCATGATCAGCGCGGCCGCCGCGACCACGCGTGCCGAGGCGCCGAAGCCCCGGGTGACGGCGCGTCCCGGGTCGCCGCTCCGGGCGTACTCCTCGTGCATGCGGCTGACCAGGAAGACCTCGTAGTCCATCGCCAGGCCGAACAGCACCGCCATCAGGATGATCGGCATGAAGCTGATCACCGGCCCGGTCCGCGGGACCCCGATCGGATCGGCGAGCCAGCCCCACTGGAACACCGCGACCACGGCGCCCAGCGTCGCGCCGACCGAGAGCAGAAAGCCCAGCGTCGCCTTCAGCGGCACCACCAGCGACCGGAAGGCCGCCAGCAACAGCAGCACAGACAGACCCACGACGAGCAGCGCAAACGGTACGAGCGAGGCACGCAGCAACGCGGAGATGTCGATGCCGATGGCGGTCACGCCGGTGACCCCCACCGACGCACCACCCGCCGCCTCGATGTCGCTCACCAACCGCTCGGTGCGTTCGTCCTGCGGCCCGGTCTCGGGGATCACCGTCAGCAGCGCGTACCGGCCGTCGGCGGAGAGCTCCGGGCGCCCGGCGGCGGCCACCCCGTCCACCGCGCCGAGCCGCTCGGCCAGCGCCGTGGCGGCGGCCCGGCGGTCGCCTTCGTTCGCCAGGTCGGCCAGGACCAGCAGCGGGCCGTTGAAGCCCGGTCCGAAGGAGGCGGCTGTCAGGTCGTACGCCCGCCGCTGCGTGCTCTCCGCCGGGGCGGAGCCGTTGTCGGTGAGCGCGAGCCGCAACCCCGCCGCCGGTACGGCCATGACGCCGAGCGCCGCGACGACGGCGAGGGTCGTGGCCAGCGGCCGGCGGGTGACCAGCCGGACCCAGCGCGCGCCCAGGGTGGGCCGGGCGTCCGCGGCCTCGCGCCGAACGGTCCGCGAGCCGGGCTTCGGGCGCAGCCGGTCGCCGGCGAAGCCCAGCACGGCCGGGATCAGGGTGACGGCCACCAGCACCGCGACGATCACGGCGGCGGCCGCGGCCAGCCCCATCGCGGTCAGGAACGGGATCCCGACGACGGCCAGGCCGGCCAGGGCGATGACCACGGTGAGGCCGGCGAACACCACGGCGGTGCCGGCGGTGCCGATCGCACGGGCCGCGGACTCGGCCACGCGCATACCCGAGGCCAGTTGTGACCGGTGCCGCGCGACGATGAACAGCGCGTAGTCGACGCCGACCGCCAGACCGAGCATCAGGGCCAGGGCCGGCGCGGTCGTCGGCAACGTCAGCACGCCCGCGACCGTGGCCAGGCCGGCGACGGTCGCGCCCACCCCGAGCAGCGCGGTGAGCAGAGGTAGCCCGGCCGCCACCATTGAGCCGAAGGTGATGACGAGGACGACCAGCGCGATCAGCAGCCCCGCCGCCTCGGTGCCGTGGCCACCGTCGGCGGGGCTGCCCCCGTACGCCGGGCCGCCGAACTCCACCCGCAGCCCGGCCTCGCGGACCGGCCGGAACACGTCCTCCAACGCTTCGAGGGAACCGGGCCTCAGCTGGGCACGCCGCTCCTGATAGTCCACGACGGCCAGGGCGACGCGACCGTCCGGCGAGACCATCTTCGCGGCGAACGGGTCCACCACCCCGGCCACCTGCGGCGCCTTCGCGGCGGCGGCGAGGGTGCGCGCGATGACGGCCCGGTGCTCGGCGACCTCGCGGCCGGCGGGCGCGACGAGCACCACCTGCGCGGCGGTGCCCGACGAGGACGGGAACTGCTCGGCGACGATGGCCAGGGTCCGTTGGGCGCGCGAACCGGGGATCGAGAAGTCGTCCTCGTACGAGCCGCCGGCGGTGGCGGCGAGCGCCCCGGCGGCGACGAGGACGGCCAGCCAGGCCACCAGGACGGTCCGGCGGCGCCGGTGGGCCCAGGCGCCGAGCCGATAGAGCGATGCGGCCATGACGGCGAACTCCCGTGGTCGAGGATCAGGGAGCCTCAGCACACCGCCCGTGCCTGACGACCCGGCGCCCGCGAACCTGACGGTTGCCTGACGATGCGCGGTCAGCCGGGCGGCGTCGTCCGCCGCGATGCCCGCGGCACTGGGTGATGTCGCTCCATCACCGGAGCCGGTGCGGGAGCGGTGCGGAGAGGCCCGCGCCGGGAGTCGCGTGCGGCGAGCAGCCGAGGATCGCCCGCGGGCCGGTCCGGACCTGGTACCTGGTCTAGGCTTGCCCCGGCTTACTACGGTCGGGGCCGAGCCCACCGCCGAGTTCTCGACCGAGGTCGCGTCACCGCTGGAGATTGGACCCGGATTCCTGTCGTGGCTGCTTCCGACACCGTCGCCGACGTTCTCGCCAACCCCCACGACCGAGGCGAACGCCGTCGGGAGCGCGATCTGTAGCGTCGCCTTCCTGCTGGCGGTCGGCGTCGCGGTGTATCTGATCTTCAACTCGGCGAAGTCCAAGGCGCGCTTCGACGAGACGCTACGAGTTGACCACGAAGGGCGAGATCAACGTGACTGGCGACATCATCCGGGCCGAGTCGGGCGCCATCGTGAACAACCGGGCGACCGTCACGAACTCGTTCAACAACCTGGCCGAGCGGTACGACCCCGGGGTGGCGGAGGCCCTCGTCAAGCTGGAGCGCGCCGTCGCGGAGTCGGAGAACTCCGAGGCGCGGGAGCTTCTCGCCGCGTTCCTGGACGCGCTCGGGTCCGAGAGGCAGCAGCCGTCCGTACTCAAGCGACTGTTCGCGGGCATCCAGGAGGTCGCGCCGGGGGTCGCCGCCATGACCGACGTCGTGGCCAGGATCTCCAGCATCTGGAGTTGATCCACTCGGGACCGGGTGGCGGGGTCTGGCTAGGCTGACCGGCTGTGCCGCTGACCCCCCGCCGTACCTCCACCCTGCTGAGATCGCTGCGAACCTGGGGGCCCGTGCTGGTGCTCTCCGTGGTGGTGATCGTCGCGGCTGGGATCGTGGCCGTCGGGCTGCGCACCACGCCGGTCTCCCCGGCCCGGCCGATCCCGGTCTCCAGCGGGTCGTGGGCGCCGTTCGTGGGGCCGCAGCTACCCGACGGCGGGCCCGTCGCCCGGCTCGTCGTCCAGGTGCTCCGGCAGTCCGGGTACTCCCCCGAGATCAGCTACGCCAACTCCTGGTCGCTGGCCGAGGAGCAGGTCACCTCGGGCGCCTCCGTCGGGGTCTTCCCGCTCGTGGGCAGCGCGACGCGGCGCGCCCGCCTGCTGCTCTCCGACCCGCTCGTCGACTTCGAGTACGTGCTCTTCTACGACCGCCGCCGGGGTACGCCGCGGGTCGCCACGGCCGCCGACCTCGCCGCGCTGCGGGTGGGCCGCGTCGCCGGCTACGACTACTGGAGCGAGTTCGAGGCGGCGGCGACGAACACCGTCCGGTTCGAGTCGGCGCTGGACGCGTTCCGGGCACTGGCCGACGGGAAGGTGGACGTGGTGGCCGAGGGGCTGCTCTCCGGTCAGGCCGTGCTGACCGACCCCGCCTTCGCGGCCGACGCGACGGACTTCGACCACCTGCGCGGGGATGGCCCGCTGGTGCACTCGGTACAGGGGCTCTACTTCATGATGCCCCGTACCTCCGAGGCGGCCGCGGTGATGCGCCGGTTCAACCGGGAACTGGCCCGTACCCGCCGGAGCCCCGAGTACGCCGACATCGTCGCGCAGCTCAAGCCGTCCGAGTTCCAGGAGGTGAGCCTCGCCCCGGTCGGCGCGACGGGACTGGTGGAGCTGCTCGACGCGGCCGGGAGGCCGGCGCTGCTCGCCCCGCAGGGGACCCGGGCCCGGGTGCTCTCCTGGCCGGAGCAGTTCGGCGGCGCGGCGGCCGGCACCCCCGGCGCGCCAGGCAGCCCGGGCGGCCCGGGCGGCCCGGGCGGCCCGGGCGGCCCGGGCGGCCCGGGCGGCCCGGACGGCCCGGGTACCGGAGGCGTCCGCCCCGGCGCCGGGCGGGTCCTGGTCCAGGTGAAGATCACCAACGGGCCGGCGCGCGGTCGCGTGCTCTACGTCGACGCCCGGGCCCTGCTGCTGGAGCGGAGCGGCTCGTGACCCAGCTGCGGATTCTCGCCCCGGTGGTGGTCGACTTCTACGCGGTACCGGGCGCGGCGCTGCGCGAACCGGAGTCGTACGCGCGCTTCTGGGCCGAGCGCCAGCCGGAGGTGGACGCGCTGCTGGCGCGGCTCGCGCCCGCGCCGCCGGCCGGGCAGCCCGTACCGGCCGAGCAGTCGGCGCGGCCGGCCGAGCCCGCCGCGCGGCCGGCTGGAGCGTCGACGGCGCGCCCGGTGGCGCCGGTCCCCGCCGTCGTGCTGGAGCACACCCGGCCCGCCAGCTCGCTGAACCTGTACCGGACCATCAGCGAGGACGCGGTCGAACGCCCGTTGCACGTGCTCACGGGCACGCTGCGGGAGGAACACCTGCCGGGCGTGTTCACCGACGACGGCGATGTCCTGCCCGACGGGGTCAGCGAGATCACCTTCCGGCTCTACGACCACGGCCTCATGCTGCTGGAGCTGCTGGCGGAGGTGGCGCCGTCGGTCACCGTCCCCGACGGCGGCCTGCCGGAACGGCTGGACGACCTCCAGGCCCGCGCGGTGGCCATCGGCGAGCGGGTCGCGCTGGCGGTCGTCCGGACGTACCTCGACCCGGTGCTGGAGCTGCTCCGCGACCGGGACTCCGACGAGCGGATCCTGCTCGCGGCCACGCCCGCCGACGATCCGGTGACCGTGGAGTTCGGCGAGCCGCTCTGGGTCACCCGGAGCCTGATCGTTCCGCCGGGCGGGCCGGGCGCCGAGGCGGTGGTGCGGCACTGGGTCAAGGACGTGGTGGGAGCCGGCGACGACCGGCCGCCGGCCGAGCGGCTGATCGACGGCGAGCTGGACCACCTCGCCCGCTGGCTGAACTACGTCTTCATGGACCGGCACGGCGCCGGCGGCGGGATGCGTCCCGGCGACCCGTTCCGCGACCAGTGGGAGGCGCTGCGCTACGCGCAGGTCTTCTACGGCGTCCTGGACCGGATCGACGCCCGGTTGTCGAAGATCCTGGCGGACTCGGCGGCGGCCGGCAGCCGTTGGGAGCTGGAGCAGCTCAAGGGCGCCCTGATGAGCCTGAGCCAGCGCGCCGAACTGATCATCATGGAGCGGCAGAACCTGGCGAAGTACCTCAAGCGCGCGGTACGCGTCGAGATGGACGCGATCCTGGCCTTCTGGGACTACGACGAGCTGCTGGCGCAGCCGGTACGCTTCAAGATCGATGTCTGTGACCGGCGGCTCGCGGAGTTCGCCGCGCGGCGGACGGCGCGGTCCACGATGTTCACCGACCTGATCCTGCTCGGCATCGGTGTCACGTCCATCCTCGGCACGGCCCTGTCGGTGACCGAGTTCGGCCGCTCGATCGCCAGCGACCCCGAGATGTCGGTCTACGACCTGGGCCGTTCCTCCATCGTGGAGTGGGTGGCCGCGCAGCCGGCGGACGCCGTCCTGGTCACCTCCGGGGTCGTCTCGGCGCTGCTGGTGGTCATGTACCTCTTCTTCCGGCGGGACAACCAGGCGTGACCGGTCATCCACGCGGCACGGGCCGGGCGGCATGAGGCAGGCGCTGCGCAGCCGGGCCATCCGCACCTTCGCCGTCACGCAGTTCCTGCTGGAGGTGCAGTTCTGGTTCCCGGTCTGGCTGATCTACCTGCTGGACCTGGGCTTCCCGCTGACCACGGCGGTGCTCGCCGACGGGGTGTTCCGGATCGTCTCGGTGGCCTGCGAGTTCCCGCTGGGCGTCGTCGGGGACCTGCTCGGGCGGCGCCGGACGTACCTGGCGCTGGCCGGCGCGACGATCGTGACGTACGCGGCGATCACCCAGATCCACTCGGTGGGGGTGCTCTTCGGGGTCTGGGTGCTCTGGGGCGTGCAGTGGGCGCTGGGTTCCGGCGCGGCCAGCACCTACCTCTACGAACTCTGCGCGGTGCAGCAGCCGCAGGTCGACCCGGCCAAGGCGTTCGGGCTGGTCCGCGCGGTCGGCAACGTGGCCGTGCTGCTCTCCCTGCTGGCCGCCGGCTACCTCTACGACGTGGATCCGCGGCTGCCCTTCGCGATCACCGCCGGGCTGGCCGTGGTCGCGTTCCTGCTCGCGCTCACCCTGCCGGAGGTCGCCCGGCCCCGGGTGGTGCCCACGCTGGGCGCGCTGGTCGCGGACGTGCGGGCCGTGGCCGCCGATCCCCGGGTACGCCGGGTCGTCTGGCTCGGGGCGCTGTTGCTGCTCTTCGGCTGGAGCGCCCGCATCCTGTTCCAGCCCCTGGCGCTGGAGCTGGGGCTGTCGCCCGAGGTCACCGGCTGGATGTACGCCGTCTTCGCGGCCGCCTCGGTGGCGGGCGGGCTGGCGGCCGGCTACCTCGCCACCCGGCGCCGGGCGGCGCTGACCGTCGTGTTCGTGCTGCTGCTGGTGCCGCTGGTGGCCACCGCCCGGCTGACCTGGCTCGGCCCGTTCCTGTTCCTGCCGATACTGGGCTTCGCGTACGCGCTGGGCACCACCGTGCTGGAGGTCCTCACCAACGAGGTGACCCCCCGAGCGGTTCGCGGGATGGTCTTCGGGCTGGTCACCTGCCTGGGCGGGATCGGCATCGCGGTGGCCCGCCCGGGTCTCGGCGTGGTCGCCGACCAGCGGTCCGTGGCGTTCGGCTTCGCGCTCTGGGCCGCGATCGGGATACCCGTGCTGGCGCTGGCCGCTCCGGCGATCCGCCGCCTGCGTCCGGGGCGCCCGCCCGCGCCCGCCGTACCGCCGCTCGACGAGCCGTCCGGAGCGGCCCGCCCCTGAACGACGGGCCGGTTGGTTTGTCGGCCGCCGCTCCTAGAGTGGATCCGCCCGTTGGCCCGAGACGATATGGAGCGGATCCCGATGGCGTACCTCCCCGACCTGGACCGGCTGCTCACCGGCGGCTCCCGCTACCTCGACGGGCCCGTCGCGTACGTGATCGAGCCGCACCGGGTCGGCGACGTCGTGCTCCCCACCGGCCGGGTGGTCGGCTGCGATCCGCTCACCGTGGCGGGAGAGACTTCGGCCTTCACTGCCGAGGTCGCGCCGGGCACCTACCCGCTGGTGGCCTGGGTGGCGGTACTGCTCGAAAACGGTGTCGAGTCGCAGCGGCGGGTCGCCGCCCTGCAACTGGTCGTCCGTCCCGGACCCGTGCGTTGGGAACCGGCGCTGCGACCAGGGTGGGAGACGTCCGAACTGGGCGACGACGAGTACTTCGGCTACGGGGTGGACGCGGGTCTCGGCACGCTCGCCGACGAGGCAGCGGTACGGGCGCTGGTGGACTGGGACTACGACCGGATCGACGACATGTTCATCCCCTCCCGGTGGCCGGAGGCGCCGGTCCCGGGCGCGGTGGGCGGGGTGGTCGACGGGACCACCGGGGCGAACGTCCTCGCGGTCGGGTCGGGCTGGGGCGACGGGAGCTATCCGACCTTCGTCGGCCGGACCGCCTCGGGCCGGGTCGGAAGCTTCGTCACCGACTTCATGGTCGTACCGCGCGACTGAGCCACCGGAGGCCCCGACGGCTCGCCCCGCCACGGATCGTGGCGGGGCGAGACGGGTGGGCGGAGCGGCGCCGGCTTACCGGATGGGCGCCGGCGGCGGCAGCGCCGGTGCGGGCACACCGGACCGGCGCGCCCGGCGGGCGGAGCGCACCAGCAGCGCGCCGACCAGGATCATTACCAGGCCGGGTACCAGGCCACCCAGTGCGAGCAGCACGTACGTCCAGTCGAACGGCTGCCCGACCCGCGCCGGCGTACCGTCGTCGCCCGGCCCGAAGTGCGCCGGGTCGCCGTGCTCCTTGGCCGGCAGGACCGCCGGCTCGGGCTTGAGCGCGGCGGCGGCCTTCATCGCCGCGTCGGCGTCGACCATGCCGTACCCGGTCTGCGGCGAGTGGCCCGAGCGGTAGCGCGAGGCGGTCTGGATCAGGAGCTGCTCGACCTGGCGCGGCGCGAGGTCCGGATACTTCGACTTGATCAGCGCGACGACGCCGGAGACCAGCGCGGTCGCCGACGAGGTGCCCTCGATCTCCACCCGTCCCTTGGTCCGCGCGTCCGCGGCGTTGATCTTCGTGCCGGGCGCCAGCACGTCGACGTAGCTGTGCACGTTCGAGAAGCTGGCCGCCTTGCCCGACGGCGTCGCGGCACCCACCCCGATCACGCCTGGGAAGTTGGCCGGGTACGAGATGACGTTGCCCTCCTCGCCCTCGTTACCCGCGGCGGCGACCACCACGACGCCCTTCGAGTTGGCGTACGCGATGTCCGCCGCCACGCCGTCGTCGTAGAACTGCGCGATGTTCGAGATGGAGCCGAGCGACAGCGAGATCACGTCGGCCCCGGACCTGACGGCTTCGGTGATGGCGGTCCGCGTCGGGTTCGCCTTCTGCTGCGTACCGGTCGCAGGCCCGACCGGCTCGTCGGTGAAGTCGGGGTCCCCCTCGTCGCGGAGCACCCGGTATCCGACAACCTTCGCCTTCGGCGCCACGTCGAGCACGCTCGAAGCCATCGCGGTGCCGTGCAACCCGTACCACTTCTCGTGCTGGTCGGTCTCGCCGAGTTGGTCCGGTCCCTCGGTCGCCCGGCCCTTGAGGACCGGGTGGTCCGTACGGATCCCGCTGTCGACGACGGCGACGGTCACGCCGTCCCCCTCGGACGTGGGCCAGACCGCCGCCACCGACATCGCGCCGATCTCCCAGCCGGGGGCGGCCAGCGCCGCCGGCGCGCCGGCCAGCACGACCGAGGCGGCCAGCGCCACGGCGCCACCGGCGCCGAGCAGGCGGGCCGCCGTGCGACGGTTGCTCACTTCTTGCCCTCCATCGCGAGGTCGAACCGGGCCCGGAACTGTTGGACGAGGCTGCGCGTGAGCAGGTCGAGGCTGCGCTCGTTGGCCGATCCGAGCCCCGGCATGTCCCAGGGCTCCGGCAGCTTGGCGACCTTCCGCCCGTCGGCGTAGCCCATCGTCGCGAGGATGACGTACGGCTGCTCGTACAGGTCCAGGTCGTAGCCGACGATGTCGTAGCCGGCCCGGTTCGCGTCCTTCCAGCCGGCCGCGGGCGTTCCCGGCACCGGGTACGCCCGCAGCGGCTGGCCCTTGTAGCCCGCGCCCGGCCGGAACCGCTCGATCAGGGGTTTGGTGTCGGCGTTGGAGCCGAGTACCAGGATGCCGATCGTCGTGACCAGCGTCCCGCTTTCGTCGACGTAGGTCGCGCGCAGCACCGACCGGCAGCCGTGCTGGTTGACCGCCTCGGCGAGGTCGGCGCTCACCGGCGCCTTGTCGCACGTCGCGACCGGGTCGATCCCCTGCCGGGACCAGGTGCCCTCGAACATGCCGAAGTGGTCGGGAAAGACCTTGTCGGCCGGCAGATTGTGCCAGGCCAGGGGCTTGAAGTCGTCGTTGGCGATCTGGACCCGCGAGTTCGAGATTGCCTGGGCCACCACTCCTCCGCCAGCGAGGACCGGGCAGATCCCGAGCACCATCAGCAGGATGCCGACGACCCTGCGTCCGCGACCGCTCTTGCCGGCCGGCGCCGCGGGCTGGCCGGTCCAGGACGCCCCGGGCGCGGGTCCGCCGGGCTGCGGCGGCACCGTCCCGGGGTACGGCCCGCCCGGCTGCGCCTGCGGCGCGCCCGGGTACGGCCCGCCCGGCTGGGCCTGGAGCGTACCCGGGTACGGGGCCACCGGCTGCGGGGCCGGCATCCCGGGTACCGGCTGCGCCTGCGGCGTACCGGGCCACGGGGCCGCCGGCTGCGCCTGGGGCGGCCCCGGGTAGGAGGCCGGTTGCGCGTACGGCCCGGCCGGGTAGGGCGTGCCGGGCTGCGGCATACCGGGGTACGGCAGGCCCGGTGGCGGACCCGCGGACGGCCCCGGCGGGGGTGTGGACGAGGGATGTGTCAACAGAGGACCTTCCTGTCGGGCCGGGCGAGATCCGCCGGAACGGATACCGGAGGACTGGCCAGGGAGGATACTGACGCCCGTCCAGCCAGACATTTCGGGGTGTTAGCGCCATGTCACGCGCGGCAGCAGCCCCGTCACCACACGTACGACGAGGGATGTCGCGAGGCGCCCGTACGGTGGCAGCGTGACCGAATCGATGATGCTGACCGTCGCGCGGGTGGCGCCCGAGGAGCCGGACAGGGCCGAGAAGCACGACGGGGCCGAGGGCCACGACGGGGCCGAGCCGCGTGGGCTGAGCACCCTGCCGCCGGCGGCGGAGCACGGCGGCCGGCTGGAGCGTCGGCTCCGCTCGACCGACGGCGAGTTGGAGGTGTGCCTGTTCGGCTTCCCGTCCGAGGCCGCCGTCGAGGCGTACGACGCGGAACTGCGCCGCCTGCCCGACGCCGCGCCGGACGACGACTCCCGCCCGCGCCTGCTCCGGCTGCCGCTGGTGTTCGAGCGCGGTCCCGAGCGGATCCGGCTGTGGCGGTGTGTCGGGGAGTGGCCGGTCTACCTCATTCTCGACAACGACGAGACCCTGGACGAGGTGGACCTGCTCATGGTCGCCGAGGTGCTGACCGATCTCGACCGGCACCTCGACGCCGGGCTGCGGTTCGCGCACGGCGCGCTGGGGGTGGCGGACCCGCTGCGCGAGCCGGAGCTGGTCTTCTACGCGGACGACGAGTGGTTCCTGCGCTTCACCGAGGGCTGCGCCGACCCGTACGGCGTCGGCGTGATGTTCCGCCGCCACGAGCCGGTCCGGATCGAGGACCTCGACGAGGGGGAGATCGTCGAGTGGCCGGAGGCTCCCTGAGCGGGGACGCGACGGGACCTGTGGCAGCCGACCCGGGCCGGATGGCCCTGCCTCACCGGAGGTGGGCTGCCGTTGACTGAGGACGACGGAGCACGGCGCCACCGGCGGAGCCGGGGGCCCGAGGGCCGCTCCGCGCGGAGCCGGCCGGGCCGTGCGCCCCCGGGAGGGAGAGATTCGATGAGCACCCAACCGATCGTCGTCGGCTACGACGGGTCCCCATCCGCCCGCGACGCCCTGGCCTGGGCGCTGGACGAGGCGGGGCGCAGCCGCCGGCCGGTGCTGCTGGCGTACGCGTTCGAGTGGTACGCCGTCGCCGCCCCGGTCGCGCCCGAGGTGGCGACCTGGCCCGACGCGACCGCCCGGCACGAGGCGGAGCAGGTGGTCGGCGCCGCCGCCGCCGAGCGGACCGCCCTCGACGAGGTGCTGGCCGAGTGGCGGGAGAAGTTCCCCGAGGTGCGGGTCGAGGCCGAGGTCGTCGTCGGCTCCCCCGGCGGCGCGCTCGTCGACGCCAGTCGCGGCGCGGCTGCTCGTGGTCGGCTCGCGTGATCGGGGCGGGTTCCGCGGCCTGCTGCTCGGCTCGGTGAGCCAGCAACTGCTCCACCACAGCGCCTGCCCGGTCGCGGTGGTCCGGGAGGTCCCACCGGCCGACGCGGCGGAACGCGAGGCGTGAGCCCGCCGGGCCGCCGGCACGTCCGGCGCGGCGGCGCCCGGAGATGGCGCGGCCCGGCCACCGTCGCGGGTGGCCGGGCCGGCTATCGCTACCTACTCGCCGTGGTCGGCCAGGTCGGCCAGCGCCCGCGCGGTACGGAAGTACTGGTTGCGGCCGAGGTCGCCGATCGTCTTGATGCCGAGCGCCTCCTTGAGGGCGGTGGCGTTGCGCTCGCTCACCCCGGCGAGCGCGGCGACGGGGGCGTTGACGATCTCGGCCAGGCTCTTGTCCTGGTACTCCTTGTCGAGCAGCTTGACGAGATTGGCGCTAACCGGCACGGGTACTCCCATTTATCGTCGGCCCGGCACGGTGCCGGACACGGCCGGTATTGTTCCACAAGGGAACGACACCACCCCGGGGCGCCCGATCCGCCCACTCAACCCACTCGGCCCGATCAGCCCGTTTCCCGCCGGAAGCAGTCGGCGAGCAGCGCCAGCCCCTCGTCGATCCGTCCCGCGTCGATGCCGCCGTAGCCGAGCACGATCCCGGCCGGCGGGCGGTCGCCGAAACCGTACGTTGCCAGGTCGTCGGCGGCGACGCCGCGCTCGCCGGCCCGGGCCAGCACCCGGGCGGGGTCGACCGGTACGCCGGGCCGGAGTCGGGCGCACAGGTGCAGGCCGGCGGCGGAGGGCACCGGGTCGAGCCACTCGGCCAGGTCGCGGTGCAGCGCCGCGCGGACCCGCTCGTGCCGCGCGGCGTAGACCCGGGTGGCCCGGCGCAAATGCCGGGGCAGCTCGCCGGAGTCGATGAAGGCGGCGAGCGCGCCCTGGCTGACGGGGTCGCCGTGCCAATCGGTGAGCTGCCGGGCGGCGCGCAGCGCGGGCTGCAGCGAGGCCGGGGCGACGAGGAAGCCGAGCCGCAGCATCGGCAGCAGCGTCTTGGAGAACGTTCCCAGGTAGACGACCCGGCCGGTGCGGTCGAGGCTCTGCAGCGGCTCCAGCGGCCGGTCCGAGAAGCGGTACTCGCTGTCGTAGTCGTCCTCGACGATCACGGCGTCGCGCCGGGCCGCCCACTCCAGCAGCGCCGCCCGCCGGGCCAGCGACATCGGCGTACCGAGCGGGAACTGGTGCGAGGGCGTGACGTAGACGAGCCGGGCGTCGCGCGGCAGCGCGCCCACGTCGAGCCCCTCGGCGTCGACGGGGACCCCGACCACCCGGGCCCCGGCGCAGTGGAAGGCCAGCCGCGCCGGCGGGTAGCCGGGCTCCTCGACGGCGACGCGGTCGCCCGGTTCCACCAGCACCCGGGCGACGAGGTCGAGGGCCTGCTGGGCGCCCTGGGTGACCAGCACGTCCTCGGTGCGGGCGCGCACCGACCGGGAGATGCCGACGTGCCGGGCGATCGCCGCGCGCAGACCCGGATGCCCGGCCGGGTCCCGGTAGCCGGTCTCGCGCACCGTCGCGGCGCGCAGTTGGGCGGCGACGAGCCGGCGCCAGGTGGCGAGCGGGAAGAGTTCGGCGTCGGGCGCGCCGACCCGGAAATCGTACGCGGGCGGCGGCGCGTCGGTGCGGGCCGGCGCGATCCGGTCCCAGAGCGGCCGGGGGCGCACCGCCCCGGCGGGCGCGGTACGGGGCCGGGCGCGGCCGGCGAGCGGCTCGGCGCCGACGAAGGTGCCGGCGCCGACCCGGGCGACCAGGAATCCCTCGGCGGTGAGCCGCTCGTAGGCGACGGAGACCGTGTTGCGCGCGACGCCGAGCCGGCCGGCGAGTTCCCGGGTGGGTGGCAGGCGCTCCCCGGGCCGGAGCCGGCCGTCCAGGATCGCGTCGTGCAGTTGCCGGTAGATCGCGGCGGCGAGGTCGCCGCGCCCGGTCAGGGTCACGTGCAGCTCCACCGGAGGAGCGTACATTGGCCCATTCAAAGCGCTCGGAATTGGCGCTTCTCTCGGCCAATGTGCGGTCATAGGTTGATCTCGACGGTACCGACCGAACCCCGAGGAGAGCCCCCGTGACCACCGTCGACATGTGGTTCGACCCGAAGTGCCCCTGGGCCTGGAACACCTCCCGCTGGCTGCTGGAGGTGGAGCGGGTCCGGGACGTCACCGTACGCTTCCACGTGCTGAGCCTCTGGCTGCTCAACCAGGGACGCGAGGGGCTGGAGGAGTGGTACGAGCGCTGGCTGCGCGACACCCTCGGGCCGGTACGGGTCCTGATCGCCGCCGAGCAGAAGTACGGCACCGAGATCCTGCGGGACCTCTACACCGCGTTCGGCAACCGGATCCACCACGAGCGGCAGCCGATCGGGCCCGACCTCTACACCGGCGCGCTCGCCGAGCTGGGGCTCGCCACCGAGCTGGCCGGGGCGGCCGAGGTCGCCGACCACGACGAGGCGCTGCGGCGCAGCCACCACGCCGGCCTGGACCCCGTCGGCGAGGACCTCGGTACGCCCGCGATCCACGTACCGGGGCCGGACGGGCGGCCCAACGCGTTCTTCGGGCCGGTGGTGAGCCCGGTACCGCGGGGCGAGGCGGCCGGCCGGCTCTGGGACGGCGTGCTGCTCGTCTCCGGTACGCCCGGCTTCTTCGAGCTCAAGCGCGGCCGTACGGAGGGTCCCCGTGTCGACTGAGGCGGTCACCGCGGCGGCCGGGCGGGTCACCGGGTCGACCGGGCCCGCCGAGGGCGCCCCGTCGGCCCGGCCGGCGCGGGTGCTGGCGCTGGCGCAGCTCGCCAACTCGATCGGCGACGGCGGCTTCTACGCCTGCTCCGCCCTCTACTTCACCCGGATCGCGGGGGTGTCCACGCCCCGGGTCGGTCTCGCCCTCACCCTCGGCTGGGCGGTCGGGATGCTGGTCGGAGTGCCGCTGGGCCACCTCGCCGACCGGTGGGGGCCGCGCCGCACGGCCGTGCTGCTGGCGACCGCGACCGCCGGCGCGCTCGCCGCCTTCCTGGTGATCCGCTCGTTCCCGCTCTTCCTGCTGGTCGTCTGCCTGTACGCGTGCGGCCAGGCCGGGCTGGCCTCGGCCCGGCAGGCGCTGCTGGCCGGGCTGGTCGAGCCGGCCCGGCGGACCACGGTCCGGGCCCGGCTGCAGTCGACGGCGAACGCGGGCCTGGCGGTCGGGGCGGCGCTGGGCGGGCTGGCCCTGTGGCTCGACACCGCCGCCGGGTACCGGGCCGTCCTCGCCCTGGACGCGGTGAGCTTCCTGGTCGCGGCGCTGGTGCTGCGCCGGCTGCCCGAGGTGCCGCCCGCGCCGGTACGCGCCGGCGAGCCGCGGCTGACCGTGCTGCGGGACCGCCCGTACGCGCTGGTCACCGCCCTGAACGCGGTGATGTACCTGTACATGCCGCTGCTCAGCCTCGGCCTGCCGCTCTGGATCGCGCAGCGTACCGAGGCGCCGACGGCGCTGGCGGCGGCGCTGCTGGTGGTGAACATGCTCGGCGTGGTGCTGTTCCAGGTCCGCGTCGCCCGGCGGGTGACGGACCTGACCGGCGCCACCCGGGCGATGGGGCGGGCCGGGCTGCTGATGTTCGCCGCCTGCGCGGTGTACGCGCTCTCCGCCGGTGGCCTCGGCGTGGCCGGTACGGTGCTGGTCCTGCTCGCCGCGTCGGTGTTGCAGGTCTTCGGCGAGATGTCGCAGGGCGCCGCGGGCTGGGAGCTCGGCTTCGGGCTGGCCCCCGCCGACCGGCAGGGCCAGTACCAGGGCTTCTTCGGCATGGGGCCGCAGCTGGCCCGGACGCTCGGCCCGGCGCTGCTGACCACGCTGCTGCTCGGCTGGGGCGTCCCCGGCTGGCTGGCCCTGGGAGCGATCTTCCTGGTCGCGGGGCTCGCCCTCGGTCCCGCCGCGCGCTGGGCGGCCCGCACCCGAGTGGCCGGGCCCGCACCGGTGCCGGTTCAGCGGGTGGCGGCGGTCCTCCCCTTGAGGTGACGGCCCAGCTCGCGGGCGATCTCGCGGTTGGCGTCCCGCTCGGCCAGGGCCTGCCGCTTGTCGTAGGCGCGCTTGCCCCGGGCCACACCGATCTCGACCTTCGCCCAGCCGTTCTCGAAGTACATCGACAGCGGCACCAGGGTCAGGCCCGGGTCGCGGATCCGGTCCAGGATCTTCACGATCTCCGCCCGCCGCAGCAGCAGCTTGCGCATCCGGCGCGGCTGGTGGTTGGTCCAGGTGCCGTACCCGTACTCGGCGATGTGCAGCCCGTACAGCCAGAGCTCGCCGTCGCGCTCCTGGGCGAACGCGTCGACCAGCGACGCCTGTCCGGCACGCAGTGACTTGACCTCGGTACCGCGCAGCACGAGGCCCGCCTCGTAGGTCTTGAGGATCTCGTAGTCGTGCCGGGCCTTGCGGTTCGAGGCGATGAGCTTGCGGCCCTTGTCCCTGGTCGCGGCTGCCTCCCGAGCGTCGTCGTCCGCCCGGCGCGGGCGGCACCTCGCGCCGGGCGGGGTCCGCGCGGCGCGGGCGAGGTCGAAGATACCTCGCCCGCGCCGGGCCGGGACGGGCAACGGGTACGACCGCCGGCCGGTCCCCTACCGCGCGGGCAGCGGGACCTCGATCCTGTCGACCGGGTGGGTCAGGAGACGACGAGCGACTGGATGCTCACGGCGGCGGCGCCGCGGGCCCACTCCTCGAACGGCAGCGGGCGGATCGAGAGCGGGCAGTCGGCCGCGGCGCCGAAGGCCTGCCGCTCGAAGCCGGCGCGGATGTGCGCCTCGAACAGGTCGTACGCGGCCAGCCCCTCGCCCGAGACGACGATGCGGGCCGGGCCGACCAGGTTGGCGACGGCCGCGATGCCGGTACCGATCGCCGTGCCGGCCCGGGCGAAGACCGCGCCGAGCCGCTCGTCGCCGCCCCGGGCCAGCGCCACCGCGTCGGCGATGGTGAGCTCGGCCCGGTCGACGGCGGCGCGGGCCTGCCGGACGATGGCCTCGGTGCCGGCGATCGACTCCACGCAGCCGCGACCGCCGCAGTGGCAGTCCGGGCCGGTCCCGTCGACGCCGATGTGGCCGATCTCGCCGGCCACCCCGTGCGAGCCGGAGACCAGCCGGCCGTTGACGACCAGGCCGCAGCCGATGCCGGTACCGACGGTGACCAGGGCGAACGACTCGGCGCCGACGCCCTCGCCGAACCAGTGCTCGGCGGCGGTCAGCGCCTTGACGTCGTTCTCCACGGTGACCCCGAGCCCGGTGCGGCGGCCGGCCAGCTCGCGCAGCGGCACGTTGCGCCACCGCAGGAACGGCGAGTACCGCACCAGGCCGCTGTCGCGGTCCACGTCGCCGGAGACGGCGAGCCCGAGCCGGCGGGTACGGGCCCGGAAGTCGCCCGCGCCGTCGAGCAGCCCGTCGACGAGCTGTCCGAGTTCGGTGAGGACCGCCTCGACGTCCGGGTCGGTCAGCGGCCGGCGGGCGGTGGCGCGTACCTGGGCGCAGAGGTCGCAGACCACGCCGATCAGCTCGTCGGCGGTGATCTTCACGCCGACGAAGAACTCGCGGTCGGCGCGGACCGCCAGCGGGCTGGCCGGCCGGCCGGCGCCCGGTCCGGTCCGCTCGGTGGCGGCCAGCTCGTGCAGGTAGCCCATGTCGATGAGCGGGCGGGCCGCCTTGGTGACGGCGGCCGAGGAGAGCCCGAGCCGGCGGGCGAGGCTGACCCGGCTCAGTGGACCCTCGGTCAGGACGGCGGTGAAGACCGCCGTCGCGGCCGGGGCCGCGGCGAGCGCGCCGGCGCTCTTCTCGGAGAACGGCATCGTGCCCGGCCCGGGAAACCCCGTACCCGTCTCGGGAAACATAGCGGAAACCTAAGTTCAATAATTAACTTCGTCAAGTATTGATTTCGGCGTGGCGGCGGTCCTACGCTCGGCGGCACTCACCGGCCCGCCGACCCGAGGACCTTGATGCCCCCCGTGCTCTTCCACCCCGAACACCGCCTCTGGCTGCTGCGCGGCGCGACCACCGCGTACGCCGTCCGGCTCGCCGCGGACGACAGCGTGCGGCACGTGCACTGGGGTGCCGCACTCACGCTGGACCAGGCGGTCGAACTGGTCGAGCGTACGTCCCCGGCGGCGAGCAGCTTCGAGGCGATGGCGGACGTGGACGAGCTGGCGGTGGAGGGCGGCGCCCGGTTCGGCCCGCCCAGCCTGGCGGTCCGCTTCGCCGACGGCACCCGGGCGGTGCAGTGGCGCTACGCCGGCCACGAGGTCGACGGCGCGCACCTGCGGATCCGGCTGCGCGACCGGCACTACCCGCTCGAGGTGACCCTGCACTACCGGATCCCCGACGGCGGCGACGTGGTCGAGCGCTGGACCACCGTGGCCAACCGCGACGAGGCCGCCCCGGTCACGCTGCTGCGCTGCGACTCCGCCGCCTGGTGCGCGCCGCACCGGTCGGACTACCGGATCAGCCACCTGGTCGGCGGCTGGAACAGCGAGTTCCAGCTGCGCCGCGCCCCCGTACCGACGGCCGAGACGGTGCTGACCAGCCGACGCGGCATGACCAGCCACCACGCCAACCCGTGGCTCGCGGTCGACGACGGTACCGCCGGCGAGGAGGACGGCGAGGTCTGGACCGGCGCGCTGGCCTGGAGCGGCAGCTGGCGGATCACCCTGCACCGCGACCCGGTCGGGCGGCTGACCTGGACCGGCGGCTTCGGCCACGAGGGACTGACCTGGTCGCTGGCGCCCGGCGAGGAGCTGGAGACCCCCGTCTTCGCCGGGCTCTACAGCGCCGGCGGCTTCGGGGCGGCCAGCCGCGCCTGGCACGAGCACCTGCGCCGGCACGTGCTGTCCCACCCGGACGAGACCCGACCGGTGCTCTACAACTCGTGGGAGGCGACCGGCTTCGACGTCGACGAGGCCGGCCAGATGGCGCTCGCGGCCCGCGCCGCTGGCCTCGGCGTCGAGCTGTTCGTGATGGACGACGGCTGGTTCGGCGCCCGTCGCAGCGAACACGCCGGCCTCGGCGACTGGGTACCGAACCCGGAGCGCTTCCCCCGCGGCCTGGGCCCGCTCGCGGCCGAGGTACGCCGGCTCGGCATGCGGTTCGGCCTCTGGGTCGAGCCGGAGATGGTCAACCCCGACAGCGACCTCTACCGGGCGCACCCGGACTGGGTGCTGCACATGGCCAACCGGGACCGCACCGAGATGCGCCACCAGCTGGTGCTCAACCTCGCCCGCCCGGACGCGGCCGAGTGGACCCACGCCTGGCTCGACCGGCTCGTCGCCGAGCACGGCATCGACTTCCTCAAGTGGGACTGCAACCGCCCGTTCACCGAGGCCGGCTGGCCGGGCCACGCCGACCCCGACCGGTTGTTCATCGAGCACACCCGCGGCGTCTACCGGATCATGGACCGGCTCCGGGCCGACCATCCCGGGCTGCGCATCGAGGCGTGCGCGGGCGGCGGCGGCCGGGCCGACCTGGGCATCCTGGCCCGCACCGACCAGGTTTGGACCTCGGACAACACCGACGCGGTGGACCGGATCGGCATCCAGCACGGGTTCGGCCAGCTCTACCCGGCCCAGGTGATGGGTGCCTGGGTGACCGACAGCCCGAACGTCGCCACCGCGCGGCGTACCCCGCTGCGCTTCCGGTTCCACGTCGCCATGGCGGGCGCGCTCGGCATCGGCGGGGACCTCACCGCCTGGACCGAGGAGGAGCTGAAGGAGGCCGCCGAACTGGTGGCCGCGTACAAGCGCGTCCGGCCGGTCGTGCAGCACGGTACGGCGTACCGGCTGCGCGGCGACGGGACGCTGACCGCGGTGCAGTACGTGCGCGGCGACGAGCACGTACTGCTCGCCTGGTGCCCGACCCGCCCGTACGGGCACGGGCCGGCGCCGCTGCGCCTGGCCGCGGTACACCCCGACGCGGTGTACCGGGACCTCGACACCGGGGCCACCTATCCGGGCGCCGTCCTGCGGCACGCCGGCCTGGCCCTCGACCTGCCGCCGGGCGACCACGCGAGCGCGCTGGTCCGGCTGCACCGGGTGGGCTGACGGCTCACACCACCACACACCGCACCCGAACTGGAGATTTCAATGGCGATGAACCAGTCCTTCCCGCCCGTACCGACATCCGGGCCCGGCACCGACCGGCGGACCCTGCTGCGGGGCCTCGGCGGCGCCGCCCTCGCGCTGGGCGCCGGCCCGCTGCTGGCCGCCTGCAGCGGGGGTTCGCCCGGCGAGAGCGGCGGCAAGGCCACCTCGCTCGGTTCCGGCCTCTCCGACCCGGTCCCGCGCTCGGCGATCCAGGCGATGGTCGACGCGTACCAGCAGAAGTCGGGCGCGACCGTGAAGGTCAACGTGATGCCCCGCGCCCAGCTGGTCGACAACATCAGCTCGTACCTGCAGGGCAGCCCGGAGGACGCGATCACCTGGTTCGCCGGCTACCGGATGCGCTTCTACGCGGCGAAGGGGCTGCTGGCACCGGTCGACGACGTGTGGGAGAAGATCGGCGGCAACTTCTCCGAGGGCATCGCGAAGGCCTCCACCGGCGACGACGGCAAGAAGTACCTGGTACCGAACTACAACTACCCGTGGGGCGTGTTCTACCGCAAGAGCGTCTGGCAGCAGCGCGGGTACCAGGTCCCCGGGACCTTCGACGCGCTGCTGGCGCTCTGCGCGCAGATGAAGAGGGACGGCCTGATCCCGATCGCGTTCGCCGACAAGGACGGTTGGCCGGCGATGGGCACCTTCGACTACCTGAACCTGCGCACCAACGGCTACCAGTTCCACGTCGACCTCTGCGCCCACAAGGAGAGCTGGGACCAGCAGAAGGTCAAGGACGTCTTCGACAACTGGAAGGCGCTGCTGCCGTACCAGGACCCGGGCGCGCTCGGGGCCACCTGGCAGGAGGCGGCGCGGTCGCTGGCCGACAAGCGGGCCGGCATGTACCTGATCGGCTCGTTCATCGCACAGGACATCACCGACAAGGAGGTCCTCGCGGACCTCGACTTCTTCCCGTTCCCGGCGATCGCGGTCGAGGGCACCGACGCCATCGAGGCGCCGATCGACGGCTTCGTGCTGTCCAAGAAGGGCGGTCGCAGCTCCGCCGCCAAGGACATGATGGCCTTCTTCGGCAGCGGCGCCGGCCAGGACGCGTACGCCACGAAGGACGCCTCGAACCTGCAGACCGCCAAGGACGCGAACACCTCGTCGTTCTCGGAGCTGAACAAGAAGTGCGCCGAGGCGATCGCCAACGCGAAGTACATCAGCCAGTTCTTCGACCGCGACGCGCTGCCGGCGATGGCGAACAACGTCATGATCCCGGCCTTGCAGGGCTTCCTCAAGGACGGCACCATCGACACCCGCAACCTCGACGCGCAGGCCAAGACCCTCTACGCGGCGCAGTGAGCCGATGGGCGTCATGACGCGGACAACCGTGCCGCCGGCGGTCGCCGTACCCGAGGAGCCGGCCCCCGCGGGGGCCCGGTCCCGCCGGGTGCGGCGGCTGTCCGGGCCGGACCGGCTCGTGCTCGGCCTGATGGTGGGCGTACCGACGCTCATCCAGGCCGTGCTCGTCTGGATCCCCACGCTGCTCTCGGTCGGGCTGTCGTTCACCCGGTGGAACGGGCTGGAGCTGGCCGACATCGAGCCGGCCGGAGTGGACAACTACTCGTACGCCGTGCACGACTACCCGCCGTTCTGGCCGGCGATCGCGCACAACGTGATCTGGCTGGTCTTCCTCGCCCTGGTGGCCACCCCGATCGGGCTGCTGCTGGCGGTGCTGCTGGACCAGAAGATCCGCGGCACCCGGCTGTACCAGAGCATCTTCTTCGCCCCGGTGATGCTGTCGCTGGTGATGGTCGGCATCGTCTGGCAGCTGGTCTACGCCCGCAACGAGGGGCTGCTCAACAACCTGCTCGGCACCGCCGGTACGCCCGGGGCGACCGACTGGCTCGGCGACTCCGGGGTGAACCTCTGGGCCGCGCTGGTGGCGAGCACCTGGCGGCACGCCGGCTACATCATGGTGCTCTACCTGGCCGGGCTCAAGGGCATCGACCCGAGCCTGCGGGAGGCCGCCGCCATCGACGGCGCCAACGGGCGGCAGACCTTCTTCCGGGTGGTCTTCCCGGCGATGCGGCCGATCAACATCGTGATCGTGGTCATCACCATCATCGAGGCGCTGCGCGCCTTCGACATCGTGTACGTGATCAACAAGGGCACCAACGGGCTGGAGCTGCTCAGCGTCCTGGTCATCCAGAACCTCACCGGCGAGGGCCAGGTCATCGGCGTCGGGTCGGCCCTCGCGGTGATCCTGCTGGTCGTCTCGCTCGTGCCGATCGTCTACTACCTGGTCCGCACGTTCCGGAGGGCTGACCGATGACGGTGACCGCCGTTTCCGACCCGGCGCCGCCGGCCTCCCCCGCCCGGCGGCGCCGGGTCGGCCGCCGGCACTACGGCACCCACCTCTTCCTCACCGTGATGGCGGTGATGTGGCTGGTGCCGCTGCTCTGGACGCTCTACACCGCGCTGCGGCCGAAGGCGGTGACCGACCGGTACGGCTACTGGAGCCTGCACGGGCCGCTCAACCTCGACAACTTCGTCACCGCCTGGCAGCAGGGCGGGCTGCCGAGGTACTTCGGCAACTCGGTGCTCATCGCCGTACCGTCGGTGCTGCTCACGCTCGTGCTCTCGTCGATGATGGCGTTCGCGGTGAGCCGGTTCAGCTGGAAGTTCAACCTCACCCTGCTGGTCATGTTCACCGCCGGCAACATGCTGCCGCCGCAGGTGCTCGCCGCGCCGCTGTTCGAGATGTTCAAGCACACGCCGCTGCCGTACTCGATCAGCGCCTCCGGCAGCCTGCTCGACACGTACTACGCGGTGATCGCCGTCGAGGTCGCCTTCCAGATGGGCTTCTGCACCTTCGTGCTGAGCAACTACATGAAAGCGCTCCCCGCCGAGCTGGGCGAGGCCGCGCTGGTCGACGGCGCGGGCGTCTGGCGGCAGTACAGCCGGGTCATCATCCCGCTGTGCCGGCCGGCGCTGGCCGCGATCGGCACCCTGGAGGTGATCTGGCTCTACAACGACTTCTTCTGGCCGCTGCTGTTCATCCACGACGGCGACCAGCTGCCGGTCACCACCGGGGTCAACAACCTCCAGGGACAGTTCCTGCTCGACTACAACCTGATCGCGGCCGGGGCCACCATCACGGTCATCCCGACCCTGGTCATCTACCTGCTGCTGCAGCGGCACTTCGTGGCCGGCCTCACGCTCGGCGCGAACAAGGGCTGACGGAGCAAGGCGGGTGGGGCCCGCCCCGGCCCGGGCCGGCCGGTCGGCCGGCCCGTCCTGGCAGCTCCGGGCCAGGCGCTGGTGAGACGGCGTCGGTACGGCGGAGACTTGTGCTCATGCGCGAGCCCTCCGTAGGCGTTCCGGTGCCGTCACGCGAACGTTCCCGGCCCCTGACCGTCCTGGCGCCGTCACGGGGACGTTCCCGGCTCCTGACCGTCCTGGTCGCCGCGGCGCTGGCGGTGACGGGCTGTTCGGGCGGCGACCGCGGGGCAGGGCCGGCGCCGGCACCGGGCGCGTCGACCACGGCCGCCGCGACGCCGGGTGCCCTGCCGTCGTTGACGGTGCCGACGCCCGTCGCGACGACGCCGCTGGCCGGGCCGATCCGGCTGACGGCGGGAATGACCCGACCGGGGACGCGGCTGCGCTTCGGGCAGAAGGCGATCGTGCCGATCCGGCAGTACCACCCGTGGCGGGGCTTCACCGAGGGGACGCTCGGCATCGTGGTGGAGCGGCTTCAGCACGTCCCGGCCACCAGGGTCGAGGGGAATTTCGACGCCAGCAGCCGCGAGCTGCTCAACCGCAGTACCGCGTACTACGTGAAGATCGTCATTACCAACGAGAGCGGCAACCCGATGTCGCTGGACGTGCCCCGCCTCGACGGGGTGACCCGTGACGGGAGGTCGACCGACACCGCGCTGCACGGAGGCGAGCTGCCGGGCTGCGAGGAGCGGGGCTCACCGGAACCGTTCGGCCACCGGGGCGCCACGTGGGTCACCTGCGAACTCTGGGTCTCCTCGGCGGCCCGGCCGATCGAACGGGTGGTCTACCGGGAGGCGCCGTACGGCGACGCGAACCCGGCCTTCGACGACGCGCGGTTCAACCAGCACTACCGCCTGGGGCTGATCACCTGGGCCTGAGCCCGCCGTGCGCGCCCCCGGGCCGGTGCCCGTGTCGGACACCGGCCCGGGGGCGCGCGGGCTCAGCGGCCGAGCGCGGGATCGCTCACGCTGGAGCGGCCGTTCTCGACGTGCCCGGCGAGCGCGCGGACGAAGCCCGCGTCCCCGCCGGAGGTGACCCGGACGTCGTACCAGCCGTGGGTGTCCCGGGCGACCGGGTACTCGATCCGCTCGCCGGAGCGGAGCCTGCGGGTGGTCGGGCGGCCGTGACCGTACGCGTCGACGACCGTCACCTCGACCGGGTGCCCGCCGTTGACGACGACCACCTGGACGGCGTCGCCCTGACCGGCGCGGCGCAGGGAGACCTCCGGCCCCGCCGTGCGCGTGCCGGCCGCGAAGCGGCGGTAGAAGCCGTTCGGGCCGTGCACCTCCACGTCGTACCCGCCGGTGGCCGGCACCGGGAAGGTGGCGCGCAGCTGCCGTCCCGCCTCGACCGTGAACATCTTCGCGGTCAGGTCGGCCGCGCCGGGCGTACGGGCCCGGGTGTGGAAGACCGCGCCGGCGGTACCCCGGTTGGTGAGGCTGACGGTGAGCCCGTCGGCGCCGAGCGCGGCGGCGGCCTCCAGGTCGTACGGCAGCGGCCGGGCCCGGCGCACGCCCGGCTCCTGCTTCGGCAGCCGCTGCACGGCCGGCGGCGCCGTGGGCGCGTCCGGGTGCCGGTCGCCGTCCGGCGGCAGGTACGCGTCGGTGCTGGGCAGGTCGGGGACCCGGTCGTCGGCCGAGGCGAAGTCGAAGGCGGCGGTGAGGTCGCCGCAGACCGCCCGGCGCCAGGGGCTGATGTTCGGCTCGTGCACGCCGAAGCGCCGCTCCAGGAAGCGGATGATCGAGGTGTGGTCGAAGACCTCGGAGCAGACGTAGCCGCCCTTGCTGAACGGCGAGACCACGAACATCGGTACCCGCTGGCCCAGGCCGTACGCGCCCGGCTCGCCCGTGGTCGCACCCGGCAGGCCCGCCTGGCCCCGGTAGATCTCCAGCTCGGTGTCGACCGTGGAGGCGCCGTCCTGCGCCGTCATCGGCGCGTACGGCGGTACCACGTGGTCGAAGAAGCCGTCGTTCTCGTCGTACGTGACGAACAGCGCGGTCTTGCTCCACACCTCGGGGTTCGAGGTGAGCGCGTCGAGCACCTGGGCGATGTACCAGGCGCCGTAGTTCGCCGGCCAGTTCGGGTGCTCGGTGAACGCCTCGGGCGCGACCACCCAGGAAACCTGCGGCAGCGTGCCGTTCGTGACGTCGGCGCGGAGCAGCTCGAAGAAGTCCTGTCCCGCCTTGGCGTCGGTGCCGGTCCGGGCCCGGTCGTAGAGCGGCTCACCGGGCTTCGCGTTCCGGTACTGGTTGAAGTAGAGCAGCGAGTTGTCCCCGTAGTTGCCGATGTACGGGTCGTCGGTCCAGCCCCAGTAGCCCTTGGCGTCGAGACCCTCGCCGACGTCCTGGTAGATCTTCCAGGAGACCCCGGCCTGCTGGAGGCGCTCCGGGTACGTGGTCCAGGAGTAGCCCTTCTCGTCGTTGTCGATGACCGGCCCGCCGCCCGTACCGTCGTTGCCGGTGCCACCGGTCCACATGTAGTACCGGTTCGGGTCGGTCGGGCCGACCAGCGAGCAGTGGTAGCCGTCGCAGATCGTGAAGGCGTCCGCCAGCGCGTAGTGGAACGGGATGTCCTCGCGGGTCAGGTACGCCATCGTGTTCGGGGACTTGTTCGGGATCCACTGGTCGTAGCGGCCCCCGTTGATCACATGGTGGCCGTTGTCCCAGTCGTGGTTCAGGCCGGGCAGGAACGCCAGCCCGGGCTCCTCGGTGTCCGGGTGGAACGGCAACACCTCGCCGGAGCCGTTCGGCTGGTGGAAGACGCTCTTTCCGCTGGGCAGGGTGACCGGGTGCGGGTCGCCGTACCCGCGTACGCCCCGCATGGTGCCGAAGTAGTGGTCGAACGATCGGTTCTCCTGCATGAGCACGACCACGTGCTCGACATCCTTGATCGAACGGGTGCGCCGGTCGGCCGGGATCGCGGCGGCGCGGGCGATGCTCGGCGAGAGCATCGAGGCGGCGGCGGCCCCGACGCCCAGCTGAAGGAACCTACGACGGTTGACGGGCTGCATGGTGGCATTCCTCGGGTCGACGTACTGGATCATGACAGTCGACGCCGGCCAGGTAACGGCCGTCTCCCGCGGACCTGAGCAGCAGGCGAACGGGTCGTGCACCTCACCCGCCCAGCCGCCCCGAAACGGCGGGCCGGAATGGCGGGCGGGCCGACGGGGTAGGCGGGCGGGTTGGCGGGCGGGGCGCATAACGTGGCCGGGCGGTGGTTCGCGGCCGGAGGGCGGGGGTGGCATGGTTACCGCCGTGCAGGCCAACGGCAACGGCTCCGGACACGTTCCTCCGTCACCCCCGCCGCCCGGCTCGTCGTGGGCACTGGCCCTGGTGGCGCGCGGCCTGGTCCTCGGCGGCGCCGCCCTGCTCCTGCTGCTCGGCTTCGTGCTGCTGCCGTACGCCGGGATCGACGCACCGCCCCGGGACTTCACCTACGCACCCGTGCGCTACCTGGAGTTCGGCGCCGTCCTGCAGGCGTACGAGACCAGGATGAACCTCTGGGGGCGGCTCTACTCGACGGGGCTCGCACCGCTGATCGCGCTGCTGGTGTGGCTGCTGGTCGCCGCCTCGGTGGCCGTGGTGGCGCTGGTCCCCCGGTACCGGACCCGGCCACCATGGTGGCCGCGCCTGGTCTTCGCCGTCGCGATGCTGGCCGCGCTGGCCCCGATGGCGGGATCGCCGGTCAACGGAACCATCCTGCTCACCAGCTCGGGCGGGTACCTGAGCGTGCTCGCGGCGCACCTGCTGCTGCCCTGGGCGTTGCCGCTGGCGAACCGGAAGCGGCAGCGGCGTACCGCGGGCGCCGGTCCGAGCCGACCGGCGGCGGAGGCTCCTGGCCGAGACGGCACCGGTCCCGCCCCCGGCGCCCGGCCGGGCAGCGGGTCGTGACGCGAGCCATGCACACCCGTTCCGGGCCATCTCATGCCAATTGCCGGTATTAGGACGCGTGGTTCGGGGTCGGCGCCGTGCGAGGGCCGCGTCGCCGGTACGGCCCGTCCCGGGCTAACGTGTGCGCCATGGCCCGGCACCAGCGACGACGCGCCGCCGTACGGGCGCCGGGCGGCTCGCCCACCGTCGAGCTGGCACCCGATCCCACCCGGCCGGGCGCCCGTACGCTCTACGTCGACGGCGTACCGCAGTCCTACGTGGACGCGGCGGACCCGACGTACCTGCACTTCGACTACGTACGCCGGATGGCCTCGGTCATCGACGCGGCGGCGCCCAGGTCCGCGCCGGTACGCGCCCTGCACCTGGGCGGCGGCGCCCTCACGCTGCCGCGCTACCTGGCCGCGACCCGTCCCGGCTCGACCCAGGTCGTGGTGGAGCGCGACGCCGACCTGCTCGACCTGGTCCGTCGGGAACTGCCGCTGCCCTCGGAGGGCCTACGGGTCCGGGTGGCCGACGCACGAGAGGCGATCGAGGCGGAGCCGCCCGCCGGCTACGACCTGCTGCTCGCCGACGTCTTCCAGGCGGCACAGATGCCGGCGCACGTCGCCAGCGTCGAGTTCGCCGCCCAGGCGGCGCGGGTGCTGCGGCCCGACGGCATCTACACCGTCAACCTGACCGACCTGCCCCCGCTGGGCCACTCGCGGGTACAGGCGGCCACGCTGCGCGCCGTGTTTCCCGAGGTGTGCCTGATCGCCGGGCGGGCGATGCTCCGCGGCCGGCGGTACGGCAACGTCGTGCTGGCCGCCGCGCGGGAACCCGGCCGGCTGCCGGTGGCCCGACTGACCACCCGCGCGCTGCGCGACCCGGTCCCCGGCGTCGTGCTGCACGGCGCGGCCCTGGACCGCTTCGTCGCCGGCGCCCGGCCGCTGCGCGATCCCCGCCCGAGCGACCTCGTCGCCGGGCCGGGCTAGCCGGTTTCTCGCCGTCCCGCGGTACCGACGGTCGTCTTCTCGCCGTCGCGCGGTACCGGCAGTCGACGGACCACGCCCGAGCCGGCGGCGACCAGCAGGCCACCGAGCCCGACCAGGCCGAGGACCGTGGGCAGCCCGAGCCAGCCGGCGAGCGTACCGACGACCGGCGGGCTGGTCAGGAAGCCCGCGTAGAAGACCACGGTCACCATGGAGATCACGGCCGTCCGGCGTTCCGGGGACGCCGAGCGGCCCACCACCGTGAACAGCGTCGGTACGACCGGCGCGAGGCCGATGCCGGCCAGGCCGTAGCCGACCAGTACCAGCAGCGGGTGCGGGGCGAACGCGGCGACGCCGAAGCCCACCGCGCCGAGCAGCCCGGCGGTCAGCACCAGCGCCGACTCGGTGAGCCGGTCGCCGCGCGACTGCGCCAGCATGCGCCCGGCCGAGAGCCCGGCCATGTAGCAGGCCGGGCCGAGGCTGGCGACCAGCGGGCCGGAGCCGAACTCCTGCTGGAGATGGATGGCTCCCCACTGCTCGACGGCGTTCTCCATCAGCAGCACGACCGCGCCGAGCAGCCCGATGACCAGGAGCGGACCGGGCAGTCGCCGGCGACCCGCTGCCCGGGTGTCGTCGTCCCGCTCCCGGTCGCTCTCGCTCTCCTCCTGCCAGCCGCGCCGGTCGACCGCGAGCGCGGCGCTGACGCCGACGAGGGCGGCGATCACGGCCAGGACGACCAGGGGCGAGGCGCCGAACTGGCGGGCCAGCCCGACCGCCGGCGCCGCGAGCAGCATCGCCAGCGGGGTGGCGGCGTGCACCTTGTTGAAGAGCCGGACGCCGTCGCGGGCCTCGTGCGCGGCCGTCGTCGCGTTGAGCCCGACCTCGATCCCGCCGCTCGCCGCGCCCACCAGCAGCAGCGCGGCCGTGAACGTCGGCAGCGAGGGGGCGAACCCCACCAGCAGGCAGCCGAGCGCGAAGACCGCCGTGACCAGGGGCAGGGTGTGCTGGGCGAGGCGCTGCGCCAGCCGTCCGGCGAGCAGCATCGCCGGTACCGCCCCCACCGGTACGGCGAACAGGGCCAGCCCGAGCTGCTGGTCCGTCAACGCGAGGTCGGCCTTCATCTGGGGGATCAGCGCGGCCCAGCCACCCCAGAACAGTCCCCAACTGGTCGACACGGCCAGCAGCCCGAGAGCGCCGTTCCCCACCCGTCGCACGCGCACCCCTCCCCCGGTACGAGTCCGTCGCCCATCGACGACCGGCACACGGTAGTCGGGATGTCCGCTAACTTCAATACGCGGGCTTCATGCCCGCATGTCCACAAATGCCATTGTTCTCTGGCCGAGCAGGAACCGCGAGCAATCAGCCTTCCGGACGTACCGCCTGTCGGTAGAACCAACCGAGGTGCTCGATCAGCGCCTCGCGGGCCGTGGAATCGACGAGGACGTCCAGCGGGAACCCAGGGCGGAGAGCGAGCTTGGCCGTGGCGATTTTTACGCCTGGCAGTTGGTTCAGCCGCTGGCGAAACTCCTCGCGAAGCGCGATGTCGTCGAACGGCGTCCGGATGCTCAGGTGCTGAAACACGATCTCGAACTTCCCGCTCGGGTAGATGGTCGCGGGCCAGATGTTGCCGAGCTCGTGGTCCTTGCCCCGGGCCATGAGGAAGCACGACGTCTCCCCGCCCGAACCGTAGAGCGGCGTGCCGCCCATCTTGGTCCAGGCCTCGATGACGGCGATCGCGCCGAACGCTACCTGCGCATCCTGCAGGTCGGTCAGCTGCTCCACGAACCGATCATCGAGCCGATCGTTACGACGGGATCGGGGACGAAGGAGCTGCCCGGATACATCCTGTTGCGGCATGCCGGCGAGCTGGGCCAGTTCCTCGACGCCAATCCGCTGAGCCTGGCTGGCACGGCCGTACTTGTCGAACTCGACGCCCTCCGCGCGCAGCAGGTCGCGCGGATCGTCGACCCGGGACGGGTCGAGCCATCGGAAGCCGGGCGATACGGTGCCCTCGGCCTGGAGCACCCGATGTGCGTTCGGCGCCGGGTGACTGGCCAGCCGGGCGCCGACCGACACGGGATGGCTGCCGATCAGCGCGGCCACGTCCCCGTACGCGGTCCAGGAGCCGGCGGGTAGCGCGGCGAGCGCCTTGGTCATGACGTCCCAAGGCACCTCGGACCGGTTACCCGCGTCCTCGGTGGGTCCCGGCCAATGGGCGATGATTCGCTCGGCGAGGGCATCCGCGCGAGCGTGGATTTCGGGGCGGCCCCAGCGCTTCTGTGCGGCGATCTCTCTGCTGAGCGAGATCCCGCTCTTGCCCAATTGAGTCCGCTTGACCAGGAAGGAGCTGTTGCTCAGCTCGGCGTTGTAGCCGGTAAGGGTGAGGTTGCCCAGCCTGTGCACGAGGGCTTCGTGCACCTCGACGAAGCTCTCTTCCCCTTGGAGGTCCTCGCTCAGCATCTGCCGCCACTCGGTCGTAGGACTCTGTGGCATTACGTGTTCGATGGTCAGCGAGTCCGACGTCACCGGCTCCTTACTGCCGTACGACTCCTCCAGCCACTGCAGCACCAGTTTGCGCTGGGTCGCGCGTCCGTTGAGGTAGAACGGGATGGTCCGTACCGCCTCCCGGACGCTGGCGTCGGTGGCGTAGTGCTTGCGACCGATGGACAGGTACGCCCGCACCGCCTCGTCGACCGGCAGATCCGCGCGCATGTCGGTCACGACGCGCAGCAGGATCCGGTTGATGCTCGCGGTGGCCCGGCCGATCAGCAGGCGCCGGATGAAATAACTCTCCACGTGGAGCATCGCCGAGGCGATTTGGTCCGAGGTCGCCGTCCCCTGCTCTCGGCGGTCGAGCAGGTGCAGTAGCAGCGGATACACGGTGGTCGTATCCCAGGCGTTGAGCCGAGTGAGTCGCCGCCGTACTTCCGGGTCACCCTCCTCCTCGGGATGCAAGATGATCCGCAGGAGGGTGCCGAGCCGGCAGAACCTACGCACCTCGGCCTCGATTTCCGCCTCGGTGTGCAGCCGGTTGAGCTGTGCCTGCTGACCCGTGTAGGTGTCGGTTTGCTTGACTTCGGGGTTGCGGTGCACCAGGTCGAGCCAGAACAACTGCTCGAGTTCGCCGGAGTCCAACTGCTCTTGCAGCGGGAACCAGAGCGTCTCGTAGACGGCCTCGCCGCGGTTCGGCAGCCGCATGAAGAGGTAGTTGCGCAGCAGGTCGGCCTGGGTGAGCTTGAGGCCAGTGTTGTTCAGCGACTCGAAGATCCGATACACGTTGTCGCCGGGCTGTGCGACGACCGAGACCAGCGCCATTCCCGAGATGACCGCGTTCTCGATGCGTTCGATGTCCAGCAGGTCGTCCGGGTCGTCGATCGCCGCGAGCTGCGCTACGAAAAACCGGTACGCCGCACCGACCTGGTCACTCCCGCCCGCCTGCGGCGTCGACTCCAGGCATGCCTCGTACGCGGCGCGGTCGGCCTGCGTGGGGACAATCTTCAACCGGTGTGCGGGCTTCCACTTGTTGATTAGGTATTCCTGGTCGATACGGTCGCGATGGCCCGGGTCCTCATGCTGTGCCCGATGATCGCGGATGGCGCAAAGCAGGATGGACAGGGTGGTGAGTCGCTGTTGCCCGTCGACGACCAGGAACTCGGATACGCCGGCCGGTCCGTTCGTGGGGCTGGGCGCAAGCACCAGTGAGCCGATGAAGTGCGTGAGAGTCGGGTCCTCGACCCGCTCCTCGGCCAGCTTCCGAATGTCCTCCCAGAGGCGGTCGAGCTGCGAGTCCGTCCACGAATACGTCCGCTGGTACAGCGGCACCCGATACTGCTTCGCGCCTTCCAGCAACTCCCGCAGCGTCGTCTCGTGTGCCGCAACCATGCAACTGACCCCTCGCTCACCGTGATCTGCCCCCGGGCCGGCAAAGACAACCAGAGGAGAGGCGACCGGGGCAACCCAGGAAAGGCGCAAAACCCCACCAGAGCGCCTCTTCGCCACTGTCGTCTTACCGACAGCAACCAGCTGCTCCACACCTGCGACCCTGCCGGCCAAATGTGGGGCCTACAGCCGTTTCCGGGAGGAGGCGGGCGTGGCCTTCGGCAGCCGAGCCGCCGTGACCGGTTGTCGGCCGCTACCTGGCAACCGAATCGTGGACGCGACGAAATTCTGTGACGTTGCGGCACGTCGGGGCCGATGCATGCCGCCGGAAAACCTGCACGCGCGTGATCGGTGACCGCCAACGTCTTATGCTCGCGTGAAGTCGAGCTGACGAGTTGACGCGGCCGCTCAGGCGGGGGCGAGACCGGCGAAGACGAGCCGCAGGATCTCGTCGACCTGGCCCGGCGTGGGCGGCCGGGTGTGCAGCAGGGCGCGGTAGTAGATCGGGCCGTAGAGCAGTTCCACCACGTCGTCGAGGTCGACGTCGGCGCGGATCTGGCCCTGCTCCCCTGCCCGTCGCAGCCGTTCCCGGGCCGCGGCCACGCGCGGCTTGACCAACCCGTCCAGGAACGACCGGGCCAGTTCCGGGTCGTCCTGCGCGGCCCCGATCAGGCTCAGATAGGGGGCGAAGCTCGGGCTGGACAGGATGGTCGCCACGCCGACCATCTGGGTACGCAGGTCGGCGACGATGTCCCCGGTGTCGGGGAAGTCGGTCGCCGTGCTGGCCAACTCGTTGATGCCCTCCTCGACCACGGCGACCTTGGACGGCCACCAACGGTAGATCGTCTGCTTGCCGACCCCGGCCCGCTTGGCGATCTCCTCGACCGTCGTTCGGGCGAGACCCTGCTCGCGGCACAGGTCCAGGGCCGAGTCGATGATCGCCTGCCGGGCCCGTTCGCTGCGTCGATCCTGCTTCGGGGCGGCCGTACGGCCCTCGTTCGGCGTGGTCATGGTCGAATACTAGCAACAAGACGAGACGGTCCGTCTTGACCGACCGGCGAGAGCGCGCCTAGCATCTTCCAATAGCGAGACGAGACGTCTCGTCACGGCCTGCCGACGTGGGCCGCGCCATGCTCCACCCGAGGAAGGGACTCGCCGTGAGCGAGGCAGCAACCCGCCGAACCGCCGGCATCTTCGGCATCCTGGCCAGCCTGTTCATCGTCGCGCAGGTACCGCTCTACTTCATCTACGACGGCGCACCGCCGGACTGGGACATCCTGACGCGCAGCCTCGTCGGGATCACCGGATGCACCCTCTACATCGTGTTCTTCATCGGGCTGCGCCAGCTCGTCCGCACGATCGACCCGCGCTACGACTGGCCGGCCACCGTCATCCAGACGGCCGGCGTGCTCTGGGTGGCGATGGTCTTCGTACCGCAGTCGATGGAGGCCGGCGCCGCCATCTCCGTCGACCATGACATCGACACGACCACCGAGGGACCGTTCGCGGCGGCGCAGTACCTCATGCAGGGCGCCATCTCCCGGCTGCTGATGGCGCTGCTGCTGATCGCCCTGGGCATCACCGTGTCCCGGCTACGCTTCCTGCCCGCATGGGTGGGGCGTTCGGCGTACGTCCTCGCCGCGATCAACCTGGCCTTCGTGCCGGCGGTGTTCTTCGGCGACGACGCCGCGGACTTCTACAGCGCCCAGGGTTGGGGCACCACCGCGACCATGGGCGCCGCGTGGAGCCTCTGGACGCTGGCGGTGAGCATCAGCACGCTGCGCAGCGCCCGCCGGGTGCCGGCACCGAGCCGGCCCGCCAACCGGGCGGACACACCCGCGTACGCCTGACGGCGAACCGCCGGGGCGTCCGGGAGTTCACGCCCGGGCGCCCCGAGGTCGTTTCCGGGCGGGCCAGGTTCACCAGCCGAGGGCCCCGCCTCCGAACCGGGCGACCGCGCCAGCGAACGGAGCCTCAGGACGCGCCACCCGGCCCTGCCGGGCGCGCGCTTCCAGGGGAAACAGTCGATGCAATCCGGGCCTGACCTGCCCTTTCATGATCGCCCTTCGTCGGCTTGTCCCGGCCGCCAGGGGTAGGCCGGACCGCGCGACAGGCCGGCACCCCCGCCGCGTGCGGAGGCCCCGGGGCGCCGTGTACAGTAATCCCCCGTGCGGCCCGCAGGGCAGCCACCGAAGGAAAGATCCTCACGGGGCTCCGGTAGGGTTGGCAGTGCAAGTCCGGGTGGCGGAATGGCAGACGCGCTAGCTTGAGGTGCTAGTGCCCGTATAGGGCGTGGGGGTTCAAGTCCCCCCTCGGACACCATAGGATGATCTCCATCTGGCCAGGTCAGGCCCCCTCTTCCGAGGGGGCCTGAGTCGTCTTAGGGGACAGGTAGGGGAACTCAGTTTCGCCGGTGGATCGGCGAGACGTTCGTCGGCCGGGCCGGACCGTCCTCTTCCTCTTCCTCCATCTCCCGGGCCGCCGCGAGTCCGCGGGCGAAGCCCCGCGTCTCGCCCTCCTCCTTTACCTTCTCCAACTCGGCCTGGTGCTGCTCGATGAGATGGACGTCCCGAATCTGGCTCTTCGCCCGTTCCTCGGCGCGCCCCTGCTCGCGCGCTCGCTCTTCCGCCGCACCTCGATCGGCCAGCAACTGCTCGATTACGTGCAAGTTCCTCGCGATCTCGGCCCGATGCCGGTCCTCCGCTTCGGTCAGCGAGTCCAGGACGCGGCGGGCCAACTCCCCCAGCTCCGCGCGGTGAAGGACGCCGCCAGGTCGCGGTCCTCGCTGAAGTAGTGGCGTACCTGCCGGCCGGTTTCGCCTGGGGCTGTGACGATCGCGATCTCGCGGGCGCCGGCGGCTACGCAGTCGGCGACCGCGTACGCCACGACGGGCCGATCGATGATCGGCAGTATGCACTTGTTGATCGTCTTCGCGATGGGGAAGAACCTGCTGCCCATGCCGGCGATGGCGATGACAGCCTTCACCACTCCCCTTTCGGTCGAGACGCGCCCACCGTCACAATGCGGCCACAGTGATTTGGGCAGGCGTGCTCAGTTTACGCACACCATCGTCCCGATTTATGACACCTGCGGTGTACAGGTACAGCTTGCGGGCCGCCGGCTCGGTGGTGTGCCAGCGGCCCGCAGGCCTACTGCCAGCGCGCGGCGGGCGCGGTCCTGACAAGGTCGATCAACGCCTACCGAACACGTGTCATGGTGCGGGCTGCACCGTTTTCAGCTGCTGTGCGGAGAATCGCCGATCGGCTTGGCCGGTTCTGCCGCCCAACCGCAGGTGCGTTTTCGCGTCTCGGTGCCTTCGGGGCGACGGGCGTAGCAGCGCCACCGCCAACCCTTGGCGGTACGGTGTAGCGCGATCATTGTGCTGCCACATGCTCCACACAGCGGTGGTGGTTGGCTGAACTGCACCGCGCGTTCGTGCTCGAGTAGCTTCCGGGCGAAGTGGGCGCCTTCCATGACGAGCATGACCTCGCGGCTCTGATGTTGCGAGAGTACGTTGAGGCTTCCGAGAAGCACGAGCCGCTCGTCGATGACGACGATCTTCTGGTGCATTTTGTACATCTCCACGATGGTGGGGCCGGCTGCTCGCAGCGTTGTCAGGTTTTGCTGTGAGTTGTCGGTTCCCTGCGTGTAGTCCCTGGCGTCGCGTACGAAGACGACGACCTTGACACCGCGCGCAACTGCTTCTGCGAGTACAGGTGCCACCGACTTGGTGCGATTTGCCGTCCAGGTGGCCCACATCCAGATCGAGTGGCGCGCGGTCCCGAGGTGTTCGGCGAAGGTTTCGTAGAACCGCTTCTCGTCCTGGATCTCGGCGACGCGGACATGTTGGGCCAGGGTGTCGGCCAGCTCGGTGCCGAACTCTCCCAGCACCGGTCGGTCAGGCTCGGGTACCGACGGTGCGGTGATCAGGCGTTCGGCCGGTACGGTGCGGATTTTGTTGCCGAGCAGTGGTGCGACGCGGGCGAGTGCGGTGTCAGGAGGCGCGTGTTCGAGGCGGCGGCGGCTGCCGATGAGGTAGAGGCGGTTTTTGGTTCGGGTGACGGCGACGTTGAACAGCTTGAGGCCTTCACGGGCGTAGCCGCCGCGGGAGGCGCTGGCCTGTGCGATCCACCGCGGCTGGGCGTCGTCCTCAACGAGATCGAGCACCACGACGTCGAACTCCCGGCCCTGGAAGCGGTGAGCGGTGCCGACTTCAGTGGGTTGGGAGCCGGTCTCCTCGCGATCGCGAAACGCTTCGAGGGTCGCGTCGGCTTGCAGGTTGTACGGGGTGATGACGCCGATTGTTTCTCCACGTGCGCGGTGGTAGTCAGCCAAGGCTCGGCTGATGAGCGCTCCGGCCGGCCACCAGCCTTTGCTGGGGCCGGTCGCTCGTACGATGGCGAGGTCACCGAGCCTGTCGGTGTCGATGAGCACGATTTCCGGGTCGTCGGCGTCTCGGACTCGGATGTTTGGCGCGGCGCGCAGCAAGCCGTCGTAGGCGACGGCGTTGGCCACGTGCATGACGTCGTGGCCGAACCGGTGCTGCTCGTCGAGGACGGTGCAGCCGGGGTGGGCGATCGCGTCAGCGGCGACGGTGATGCCGCACAGGCCGAACACGTCGTCGCACAGCCAGCGCTGCACGTCTGGATGGTCGCTGGCGGCGATGGGCCTGGGCAGGACAGGGCCGAGTTGCATGAAGTCACCGAGGAGGACGGCGGTCGTGGTGGCGCGGGACACCGCCAGGAGGGTTTCGGGAATGGTGGCTGCGCCGACTTCATCGACGAGCACGACGTCGTAAGGGCCGTCGAGGAGGACCTTGGCGGTGCGCAGCCGCGCGAGGGTGGTGGCGACCACGCGGGCCTGGCGGATCAGGATGCTTTCCGCGTCGCGGCGGAGGCGGTCGTAGTCGTCGTGGGCCTTGGCGTGTGCTTGCTCGAGGCGAGACCGGTTAGGTGCTTCAGCCGTCACACGGCGGCGCAGCGACTGCATGCGCTCGTACTCGGCGAGCAGGTGGTAGCGGTCGGCCCGTTCGACAAGGGCTCGCTGTGCTGGCGTGGCACGTGGGGCTGCCTCGGCTGCGAGTAGCCGCTGTTGAGCAGCCTCCTGGTCGGCGATCGTTGCGGACAGATCAGAGGCCGCCGCTTCGCGGACACGCTGCGTTTCTGCCAAGTCGCGGTCGCGGGCATCGACCTGATCGCGGCTGAAACGCACCTTGGCCCGCAGTGCTACGACCTGAGGTTGGGTAGCGCGGTGGAACCGGGCGAGGAGTGACTGATTGTGCTGTACCTGCTCTTCGAGCGTCGCCACCGTCTCCCGTTGCGCCTGCAGCAACCCGCGAAGTCGACTCAGATGACGCCGGTTGCGGGCCCGGGTCCACGCTCCGCCGTCCTGGACTGAGGTTATGTCCGACTCGACGCGACCGCATTCAGCTCGCGCGGCGAGCAGTTTCACCGCGACCCGGTCGGCCTCCTGCTGGGCCAGCGTGGCCTGCCGCTGGATGTCGTCGAGTGCGTCTAAGGCGGCTCGGGAGTCCGATGTTTCCGCGACCGCTGCACGAGCCGCCTGGACGGCGGTATCGGCTTGTTCCAGAGCATGACGCCGTTCGGTGACATGGTCACCGGCGTCCGCCAGCTGTCGCGCTAGCCGAGGCATGTCTCGATCCCGGTCCACCGCTGCCTGGGCGCGCGCGTGCTCCTCGGGAATGAAGTCCGCGACGAGCTCTTCGACGGCGCGCAGCTCCTGCACTGTCTGCTTGAGGGCCAGAAGTTGGTCCTGCAGCGTCAGCCGCCGTTTGTCGGCCTCCGCCAGCGAGGTCTTGACCAGATGCGTGAGCGACACGTTGGGGTCGGCGGCTATCTCCCGCAGGTGGGGCGGCCCGACGCGGATCAGATCTCCGGCGCGGTGCCGACGGTGCCGCATGACTCCAGCGAGGGCGTTGTCGACGGCGATGTTAGTGGCCGACACCAGCAGAACTCGCTTACCGGCGGCGATCAGAGAACTGATCGCCTCACTGAGTACCCGCGTCTTTCCAGTACCCGGCGGTCCCCACACCAGCCGCACCCCCGGACGCAGACAGGACGTGTATGCCTCACACTGCGCCGGCGTGAATCCCGCGACATGCTCCAGCGTCCGAGGTATGGCGGCTAGGCGGCCGGCGGCGAGATCTCCAGCCAGTCCCGCCGGCTCTACCGTGGCGAGAGCGTCACGCAGCCGATCCAGCAGATAGGCAGGAGACTGGCGTCGCTGCCACAGATAGGCGTCAGAAAGGTCCACGAACTCGGCCACCCGAACCCGTAGCTGCTGTTCCTCCTGCAGCACCTCAAGCGGCCGGTACCCGCCCTCAGCCCCTTTCGGCCGTGTCGGGCCGGCCACACTCAGCGCGTCGATCTGGTCGACGTCGGCACGCGAGCCACGTAGATCGACGCTGTACCAACCCGCCTCCCCCATCGCATGGGCCCGCCCAACGCGTCCCCACGTCGCCGTGCTCGCACCGCCGACGGTCGACCTCCACGCGTCGACCACGGAGCAGACGTCCTCGCGCCATCCCACGCCCATCACCTCCGGTCGCTCGCCGGACTGCCTGAGGTAGTCCCACCCTCGGTCCCGGTGACCAGTTGGGCCGACGCCATCGCGCTGTCAGGAAATCCGCCGCTTGTCGAGCCCGAGACGCTGCCGCTCGACCATGATGATTCGCTGTTCGAGTGGTATCGCCTCATCCGCGAGGAGGCCGTGGTCGACGTAGCGGCCGTCAGTAGCCAACGGATCCGCTCTCTTCGCGACGCTGTCGTGGGCGTAGGCCCGGATCAGCGCGGACTTGCGTCCGAGCAGCTCCAACAGCCGCTGATCGACGGTGTCCTTGGCAAGCAAACGGTGAACCCGCACACCGCGGGTCTGGCCCATCCGGTAGCACCGTCGAATGGCCTGCTCTTCATGTGCCGGGCTGAGCTGCGGTTCGGTGAGCACCACCACCGACGCTGCCGGGAGGTTCAAGCCCACCCCTCCGACGGCGATCTGACTGATCAGGACAGCATGACCGTCGATGCCGCTGAACTCGTCCACTACCTGTTGCCGACTAGCGGGCGCAACGGTGCCGCTGAGCACGAATGTCGGCGCACCTTGGAGGCTCGCCCGTACGCGGCCCAAGACCTCCAAGAAGAAGGAGAAGACGACGACCTTCCACCCGTTGTCGGCGGCCTCCTGCACGATCTCGCGCAGCCGTTCCACCTTCGCCGGTACCTCTGACCCGTCGGCGACCACCGCGGCGCGGCGCATGTCGACGAACCTCCGGTCCTGCACCGCCTGCCGGTAAGTTCGCGCCTCGGACCGGCCCAGTTCCACCCAGTCTTCGACCTCGATCAGGTCCGGAAGCTCGACGAGAACATCTTTCTGGTTCCGACGTAGGTAGACATCCGCGACCTTGCGGCGGAAGCTGGCTGCACCAGCCAACCCGTCCGTGACGCTGATATTGGCTGCCACCTGCGGGTTGAGGTAGCGGATGAGGTTCCGGAACTCCTCGACCCGGTTCATCATCGGCGTGCCAGTCAAGAAAATCGCACGAGGAGCCCGAGCGAGAAGGGCGGCGGCAGCCTGAGAACGGCGGGCTTCCGGATTCTTGATGTACTGCGCTTCGTCGACGATGATCAGGCCCGGCCGGAGGTCGCTGGGCAGGGCAAGCCTGCCCAGCGTTTCGAAGGTCGTTACCGCCACGCCGCCGGCGCGGCTCCATTGACCGACCACTTCGTCGCGCTGCGGCCCGTGTAGCCGGTGGGCGGTCAGCGTGCTGTGCAGGGCTACCTCACCAAGCCAGTTCACCACGAGGCTCGCCGGGCAGACAACGAGAAAGTGACGCTCGCCGCCGGCGGCGAGGTGAGCGCAGACAGCGATCGCCTCGATGGTCTTGCCGAGCCCCATCTCGTCGCCGAGGATGCACCGCCGCTGCGCGAGCGCGTACCGGACACCGAACGCTTGATAACCGCGCAGCGTCACCCGCAGCATGCTTACGTTAAGGCTGATCTGCGCGGCCTGATCCTGCAAAGCTTGGGGCAGATGGCCGTGCGCGGCTGCACCGTCCGCCGTCCTACCGCTGACGCGCTCCAGGAGGGTGCTGTAGGCGGCGGCGTCACGCGTGAACTCCGCCCACAGATCGCCGCGGCCGACAGCGTGCACCTGCGCCATCGCGCGGGTCCACTCGGAAAGGAGAGCAACGGCCGCTTCCGCTTGACGGCCGGTCAGCAGTCGTGCGACGTCCGCTGCCGCCGCTCGGGCAGCAGCTTTGGTGGCTCGCCGCGCGAGCAGCAGGCGGATGCGACTGTTGGCTGGCTTGGCTCTGCGCAGCACGTCCGTCAGATCGGCGGCATATGAGCCGAGGCTGGCGGCGGCGTCGGCGTGCAGTTGTGTAACGCGGCGCAGTGCCCGTAGGGCGCGCAGGAGCGGATCGAGCGCGGGATCCTTGCGGTCGGCGTCCAAGCGCACAGCGGTGTTCTGCTCAACGACGCGATGCAGGTCCCTCGCCGCTCGTTTCATCGCCGCCGCACTCTGTTCACCTACTCCTGGCAGGCGTACAAGCTCGTCGTGCGGCGCCTGCAGCACATCCAAGACGGTCCGGTATCCCGCTCGCTCGACGCTGGACGCAAGTCGGAGACGATGGCCTGCTGACCGGAGTTCCTGGACCGGCATCGCACGCAACTGATCAAGCACGGTAGCTTCGTGGGCTTGGTGGTAGAGCCTTCCTACCTCGCGCTCCTCCGCTGCTGGGGCCGATCGAAGAGCGGCGAGTTGCTCCACCAGTGCATGCCCGCGGCGCCATGCGTCACGTGCGGCCGCCCGATCGAAGGATGATGTCGCTGTCGCGTCCCGAGGCTCTGATTGGGCAGCCTCCCGTCGCCCCACAGTCTCATCCACTCCCTCGGCTCATCGGGACACTCAGCCTCCGTCACCTGCACGCGCCGTCACAACGGTGCCGCCGTGTCCGATGGATGATTGACAAAGTCCCGTTACTGCGGCACCCGACCCCAGATAGGTCTCGGCATACATCGAGCCCCTTTCGTCCACCTCAAAGCCGTCAGTAAATAACGCGTGGTGTGAGGCATGATCGGGAAGGCAACCATCTGTAGCCTCGTCCATCCGCACTACAGGGCAGACATCGCGCTCACCATGTGGCCGTCCTGGTGGCCGCCACACCGGCGAACCATCGCGCGAGGTTTCAACGCTGGTCATGCACGCCAGATTGATCGTGATGCGGTCTTGCCGGCGGCAGCGGCGATGACTGGTCAGGGTGACAGTCCTGCCGCTCGTCGTGCCGCTGCCATGACTCGGGACAACCAGGTCTGGGGAGCCAGCGTCTGCTGAACGCTGAGCAGGTAGGCCGCCGGCGCGACCCGAGCCGCCTCGGCCTTGGCTCGAGCGGTTCGGCGTAGGCTCAGCGCACCGAACGCGACACCTGCAGCGACCGCCAACTGCGGATGAACGAGCAGGCCAGTGGTCGCCAACCCAGCGGGCATCTCGAACTTATTGTTCAGCGCGAGGGCGGCAGTGTCGATCCCAACGTCCGCCAGACCACGTCGAAGTCCCTCCACCGGCGCCTTCGCGTAGCGGGAGACGGCATCGGACAAGTACGTCTTGAGGATGACCGGCGACTCGATCTGTCGCAGCTGGTCGGCCAGACCAGCGCCAACCCTGTCAATATATTCGCGCCAGCGGTCGAACTCTGCACCGTAACGACGTCGTACCTCGATGATCTTTTCTACCGGCACCTGATCAAGATCGCGCGGCACGACTGCGGTGACACAGAGCAGGCCAAACGTATCCGAGATGCCTGGCCGGTCAATCACGTCATGGCTCGCGCCGGTGTCTGGTGCGAAGTTGAGTGGACCGGAGATAACGGCATGGGCGGCCAGTTGATCGGTGGTGACGGCAAGGTTGTTACGTCGAGCCAGTTCCTCAGTCAGCCGACACTTGTAGATCCAAGCCAGCTCCGGATGCATGGCGAACCAGTCGCCACGAGCCGGTACCGCCAGCTCGGCGTCGATCATGTGCTCGGCCAGGTGGGATGCCAGCTCACTTGCATGGACGTCGGCTAGTGCGCCAGCACGGATTCGTTCAGCCAGCCCTTGCGGATCCGCCCACTGCGCCGGTCCATAGCGCTCCAGGTCGGGAACACAGTCATGTTCCGTACCCGTCAATGGAAACGGCTGCGGTTCGGCAAGCTCCTGCGGATCCCGGTACGCGAGTTCCCGTCGCACCCGCCAGGCCTGATGACGCTCACTGGGAAGCGTGTTGACGAACTCAAGGAAGGACCCGACCATCGTCCGTGCCGCCGTAGTCGGCGAGTGATCGACCACAAACCCGAGTTCGTCCTGCAGAATCTGAACGAGGCGAGAGTTGCGAGTCGGATAGTCCGGATGCACGATCCGTACCATGTGTGGCCAGTAGAGCGCTGCCACCTTCAACCAGCGGGCGTCACGGAAGTGGATGTACGGGTAGTAGACGGCCATCCGCGGCAGCCGCGCGCCGGATTCCGCCATCGCACCTTCGAGCAGACCCATCCAGAACTTTCTACCACGTATGGCGAGGAAGGGCATACTGCGAATGCGCTCCAACCGCCCACACCATGTCGAACCGAGCTCAGTCTATGCTCCCTCGCAAGCCCATGCTCAAGCGGTATATGGTCGCATACCGTCCAAACTAGCCATGCCTTGGGATCGGCGACCTGCACCCGGGCACCGCCACCGTAGCGTCAGGTGAAGCTGTCGCGCCCCGTCCGGTGGCGGAATGGCGGCGCTGGCCGTTGCTGCCCCACGGCTCCCTAACTCGCTCGGACATCGACGGCGTTGGCTGCGGCTGAGCGGTAGCAGACGGTTGTCCCGTCGACGCCGTCAACGTGTCGAGGCCGCAACAGGCGACGCCTCCCTCAGCACCGCCTCCTCGGCGGCGAGCCGACCAGCATCTAGCCCCGTGCGTGAAATGCCCCGTTTGGCGGCAACCGTGACGGCAACACAGGCGCACTGCGACGACAGCTGACCCGCTTTGCCAACTCGCCGCTACCTGCCATCACCGCCACCTCCGTCGATACACGACGCAAGCCACTGATGTCAGCTCAACGACCTATAGACTCAAGCCATCGTCGCGCAGCCATCCTCTCCCGCTGCGGCGTGCCGGGCCAGCTTGCCTTCCAATCCGCGAGTTCACGAAGGTCGGTGAGATCTCGGAATCCGTTCAGCAGAACGCTGCCGATCATGGACTCCCCCGCCGTGCCACAGACAATGACATCTCCGGCCAGTGACAGCATGGCGAACTCCGGTACGCCGAATCCGCTGCCGAGTGCGCTTGCGGAGCCTGCACCCATAATGTCCCACGATTCGGCCAGCTTAACGTGCGCCCACCACCAGTCGTCCTCACGGATTTCGACGGCGACCAAGAACTCTCGATCGTCACCAAAAAGCCCCCCCTTACGGGAAAGATCAAGCCAGCCGTCGTTCGCTCTAGTTACAAAATCCGGAACATCGGTGCGGACGACCGATCTTGGCCACGCGCCAGACCTTGGCGGATAACCTGGAGCAAGAGTTGCGAGTGTCGGCGGAATGAGGGGAAGCTCCGGCCCCATCAGCCCGAGGAGGATCAGGCCCGCGGGAGCCAGCCGCTCAGAATAATCCGCTTTTTTCATCTTTTCGAAACCTTCGATTCCATTGAGAACGCCAGCGAAAGCCGGTGTACGACATCCTTGGGAGATGTCGTACACCACCTTTCGGGCCTGTCACCAATTATAGAGAGTTGGCGATCCGTAGTTATGCACACCTTCCTTCGTTAGAGGAAAATAGGCAATCTGGCCGGTTGTCTGATTTCTCATGATTCTAATCTGACTTCCTGGTCGACCATTCCAGTAGATCGGCGAGCCTTTCCAAGAATCCCAGTACCGCCTGGCTGGACCACTCAGATTATTCCCCTCGAACGTGTCGACACTGCCGTTTGGCTTCAGCCGCGGCGACATGTTTGGGTTTGCCTCCAACATATTAACGAGCTCGTGAGTGTCACGAGGAACCGAGTAATATGCCTTATTCGCCGCACTCCTGCCAGCAACAGCCTCCGGCGAGTAATTCTCGTCAGGGGTCCATTTACTCTCGCCACAGTTGTGCACCAATACCGGCATGTTGCCGGCGATTACATAGTACGTGTGGAAGTTGTCGACAGTGAGGTCGCGCATCTGACGTGCGCCGAGAAAGCTTCGGATGCTGGCCACCCGAACTTCGTGCCCGTCCTCGCCGCGTAGGGAGTCACCTGGTTGCAGTTGGCTCGCGTTTACCCAGGTTTCGGTCGTTGCGTCCCAGAAGGGATGGTGGCTGGTGGTGTGGAGGGTGAGAATGGCGCCCTCGGGCGTGGCGACACTGACGTCAGTGAGGTCGACGTCGCGGTTGTTGTGTAGCGCGGTCACCTTTTCCGCGGTGGTCGTGCCGCTCGCCGGGTCGGTTGCGGTGACCGCGTCACCGACCTGTACGTCCTTGATGGCCTTCTTACTGCCGTCTGCCAGCAGAACCGGCGTGTCGGGGTCGAAGCTGTGGCAGCCCGGCTTCGGTTTCAGCCCTCTCGCGAGTGGGCCCGCTTCGGGCGCGAACATCTCGCCGATGCCGGCAGTGACGGCGCCGGTTAGTCCTCCTACCGCGGCGTCGACTACCACCTCCTCGGGCGGTGCGCCTTGGAGACCGTCGGTGATGGTGCTGCCTATCGCACCTGCGATGGCGGCGCAGCCGACGACGCCGGCGCCTTCGGTTGCGATGGTGCAGCCGATCCCGACTCCGATACCGACTACCGTGCCAACGAGGACGGGGTGATCCTGCGCCCAGTTGCTGGTGGCGTCCCATGCCTTACAGGCCCAGGAGAAGACACCGCAGTGGCTCTTCTTTGGCTTGGGTTTTGGTAGGGCTGGGGAGGTTGCAGGCCCTCCGCCTCCGCTGCCCTTGCCTCCATTTCCTCCGTTGCCTGCGTGTCCGCCGGAGGAGCCCCCGCTACCCGGGCCGCCGAGGTCGTCCGCGAGCGTGTGGTCCGAGTACGGGTGATCATATTCCCACTGTGCGTCACTATGGTCCAGGCCCGTTGGGTCGGAGTAGGTGATGGGCGAGTTGTTGGAGTAGGCGTAGCCGGTCCATTGCTGAGGGTCGGCGAGCCTTTGGACGGGGTCGACGGAGATGAACCGGCCGGTGGTGGGGTCGTACTCGCGGGCGCCGATGTGGGTCAGGCCGGTTGCGGCGTTCTCGGTCTTGTTGAGGAAGCCGCGGTTGTCGATGAGGTTGATGGCGGCGCCGCGGGGTTGGCCGTACGGGGTGTACTGCCGCCAGGTGGGCGTCTGGGCGGTGTAGTCGAGGTAGAGGTTGGGGGTGCCCTGGCGGTCGGTGATGGCGAAGCAGTAGTTGGTGCCGGATCCGGTGCGGATGGCGAGGCTGCCGTCGGGGAGCGGGTAGTAGCGGGTGCCGGTGACGGTTTGCGTGCTGGTGTTCAGGGTGAGTTGTTCGCCGGGCAGGTAGAGGATGGTGCTGCCAGGGTCCTTCTGTAGGAGCAGGTTGCCGTCGGCGTCGTAGATGTAGGAGCTGTTGCCGGCGGTGCCGCCGGTGACGGAGGTGAGCTTGCCTTCGTCGTTCCAGGTGAGGGTTTGCTGGCCCTGGGCGGCGTTGCGGCTGGTCATGTTGCCGGCCGCGTCGTAGCGGTATGACGTGGTGGAGGTGGTCGCGCCCGTGGTGTTTGTCGAGGTCAGGGTGTGTGCCTGGTGGGCGCCGTTGCCGTCGTAGGTGTAGCTGGTGGTGGTGTCGGCGCCGCCGGTGAGGTTGTGGGTGGTTTGGGTTTTGCGGTTGCCGAGGACGTCGATGTCCCAGGTGGTCCAGTAGGCGCTGCTGGTGCCGAGGGTGTCGCCGACGGTGGAGTGGTCGGCGGCGGTGGGGGTGGCGGTGCAGTTGTCGGTGGCGGTCCAGGCCGAGGTGAGTCGGGCGAGGGTGTCGTACCGGTAGCACTGCGTTTCGGGTGTGGTCGAGTTGAGGCGGGCGTCGGTTTGTTTGGTGACGTTGCCGGCGAGGTCGTAGTCGTAGGTTTGGTTGTCGACGAAGTCTGTGGTGGAGCTGCTGTGGGTGAGGAGCCGGCTGGTGAGGCGGCCGGTGTGCTGGTCGTAGCCGTTGGTGACGAAGGCGAGACCAGCAGTGCCGCCCAGGGTTTCCTGGGCCGGTCGCCCGTATTCGTCGTAGTCCGTTTTCTTGGCGTATCCCGCGAGTCCCACGACAGCGTTCGGTTGGTCGAAATCCGTGCTCGAGTGGCTGACCGTCTCGGTCGGCAGGCCACCGGCAACGGGGTAGGCGTCCCGGAAGGGCAGACCGCTGTTGACGGTGTACTGGTGGCTGAAGGTGTAGGTCTTGCCCCCGAGCAGCATGCCCTCGGTCGCGGGGATGGTGATGATCTCGCCTAATGACTCGCCAAAGACGTTGAAGTCCTTCTGCTGGGTGATGTAGGCGGCGCCGTCGTGGTAGGCGGTGGAGGTGGTGAGGTGGCCGATGGGGAACTTCATCCCGAGGACGGCGCTGTCTGAGTTGTCGTAGACCCAGGAGGCGGCGCGATTTTGCGGGGTCTGTGCCGACACCGGAGCGTCGTACTTGCCGGTCTTCCGGTTGATTGCGTCGTACGTGTAGGAGATCGTCTTGCCGCGGGCGTCGGTGCTCTGGATGAGATTGCCGTTGCCGTCGTAGGCCATCGTGCTGGTGCCGGCATCCGGGTCGGACTTGCCGATGACCTGCCCAAGCAGGTTGTACGTCGAGGTCCAAGTGTTGTTCTGGGCGTCGACGAGGGTGCTCTGGTTGCCGTGGCCGTCGTAGCCGTAGGTGGTCGCGGTGGTCGTACCGCCGGTCAGGTAGAAGCTGCCGGTGAACGTGTTCGACGGCGTGACCAGGGTGGGCGCGGTGGTGTACTGCTGCAGCTGGCTGGTGCGACCCAAGGGGTCGACAACGGTGGTGGTGGTGACGCCGCCGGTCGGGGGTATGACGGTGGTGCGGTCGCCGTTGTAGACGGTGGTGGTCTTCGACACCGTGGAGCCGCCGTCTTGACTTTCGTCGATGACCGCTCGGCCGAGGCCGTCGTAGGTGAACAGGTCCTTGTTGTGGACGGCTTTGCCGAGGTCGGGCGCGCTGACGGGATTACCGATGGCGGGCAGGGTGGTGCCGTCCCACCAGCCGTTGTAGGTGGCGGTGACCCAGCCGCGGGTGTCATAGAACGTGTCGGTGATCAGCCGGCCGCCCATTGGTGTCATGGCCTGGGTTTGCCGGGTACGCAGCAGCGCGTCGTAGATGACGGTCGAGGTCAGGTAGCCGTTAAGGTCGTTTAGCTTCCGGGTGGTGGTGCCCGTGACGCCGCTGTTGGAAACCTGGTACGTGTACGCGTAGTTGGCCGGCTGGCTCGTGGTGCGGGAGTTCAGCCAGACGGAGGTGGCGCGGCCGAGGGTGTCGTACTGCTGGGTGGTGACCACACCGTTGGGGTCGGTGGTGGTCAGGGGCAGCGCGCGCGCCGGGTCGAGCGTGGTGGTGACGCTCTGCTTGAGGGGATTGGTGACCTTGACCGTCGTGGTGAGCCCGACCGAGTTCATCGTGTACTCGGTGGTGGTGGGGGGATTGTCGTTGCCGTCGTAGGCGGAGGTGACGCGGCCGTAGGAGTCGTAGGTCGACCGGCCCGTGGTTTGGTAGGTGAATGCTCCGGACGCCCACGTGGCGGCGGTGCGGGTCATCGTCACGTCGCCGAACGAGGGGGCGACGGTCTGCGGGAACGTGGTCGCGAAGTCCGGGTCGTCGTAGAAGGTGCGCTCGTTTTTGACGACCTGGTCCGGCCGGTTCACGCTGGCTGGGGCGGTCAGGGTGTTGACGCTGCCCGGCACCGAGGGCGGGGATCCCTGGGTGAAGCCGCCGCAGGCGACCGAGTCCGCCTCGGTTTCGCTGACCAGGCCGACCAGGTTCTTCGCCGTGTTGACCGGCGCGTAGCTGGTGGTGGTGCACTGGTCGTAGGCGGGATCTGCCGGGACGGTGTGGGTGTAGGTGTGCTGCAGCAGGCCGAACGTGGGGCTGGCGGTGTTGGCGTCGTAGGAGCTGTCGGTTCCGGTGTACCGCCAGCTGGTGGTGCCGCCGGTGGTGACCGCCTGCCTGCTGTAGGTCTGTATCGGTGCGACGCGGTTCGCGGTGAGCGCGGACAGGCCGGTGCGGGTGCGGGTCGCGGTCGCGGCGGAGACCCAGTACGAGGTGATGGTGGAGTGGTCGACCGGACCGCCGTCGCCGAGGTAGGCGGTGGTTTCCAGTTCGCTGCCGGCGAGTTCGTCGGTGTCGTCGTGGGTGCCGCCGGCGGAGTCGGTGAGGGTGACCGCAGTGGTGTTGTTGTTGCGGGACATGCCGCGGTAGTAGGTGGTTTCCGACCGGGTACGGGGGTTGGGGTCGGTGCCCAGCAGGGTGGCGACCTTGCCGTAGCCGCGGAACTGGCCGTAGGTGCGGTACTTGGCCTTGACCACTTCGTTGTCGTCGTAGTGCCAGGCGGCGCCACCGAGGTAGGCGTAGGTGGTGGCGGTGGCGGGGGCGCCGCCGGTGGGGTCGGTTGAGGTGACCTTGGTGACCGCCCACTTGTTGAACCAGTCGCGGATCGGATCAGTGAGCCCGTCCGGGGTCCAGTACACCGGGTAACAGGAGCGGGTATTGCCTGCCGGGTTGGTGGTGACGGGAGCGGTGCAGGGGTTTGGCAGGTCGTAGGTGGCGGTGATGACCGAGCCGGTTTCGGTCGTGACGGTGAGGATGCGGTTGCGCTTGAGAGCGGTCCAACCGTCGCGTTGGCTGTCGACGCGGTTGTCGAGCAAGATCGAGCTGAACTGCACGGGCGGGAGAGTGACCGCGGCGGGTGGCCCGGCGCCGCCGGTATCGGAGCCGGTGTGGCTGATGGCGCTCAACCACAGGGTGGGTGAGTTGCCGTCGCCGGTGGGCGGCATGGTCTGGGTGAGCGTGTAGGAGTCGATTGGCACGTAGGTCGAGGACGCGGGCGAGTACTGCTTGGCGGTGATCGAGGTGAGCCGGACGGTGGAGAAGTACGAGGGGCTCCACGAGGTGCAGGTCTTGCCCTCGGGGCAGATCAGGTCGTACGGCACGTCGGGCCAGTTCGCCTCGGTGCTGGAGTTCAGCGGGCTGCAGGTCCCCGATACGCAGCGGTCGCTGGTGCCGAATTCGATCCGGTTCGGTGGGGTGCCGTAGGCGTTGCCGTCGGTGAAGCCGTAGTCGATGTGGTCGAGGTGGCTGTCGCGGACGTATTCGACGTTCTTGGAGCCCTTGTTCTGACCGTAGTAGTTCTTGTCCTGCTTGTAGTAGTAGGCGATGGCGTTGCCGTGGATGTCCTTGGCGTAGTCGAGGTTCCAGCGGTAGGCCATGGTGCAGACGGATCCGGGAAGGTCGTTGCATGGGTCGCCGGAGTGCGCGGAGTACACCGGTTGCGAGTCGACCGAGTTGGTGGTCGGCTTACCCGACGTCCAGCCCGGGATCTCGTTACGGCCGAACTGGTACACGGTGCCGTCGCGGTCGGTGACCTGCCAGTAGTCGGTGTTGTAGGTGCCGGTGCCGTTGTTCGAGTTGACGACATGGGTGACGACCTCGCCGTTGTCGCGCTCCGGCTTCCAGACCTGCTTGCCCTTGTCCCACACGAGAGATGTCGACGAGCCGCCCAGTGACAGGGTCAGGATGGGGCCGTCATAGCACTGGTCGTAGGTGGGGTTTGGAGCGGCGCTGCCCTCCGGGCTGTCGGCACACGACACGAACGACTGCTCGACATACGACTGGGGCGTCGACCAGCCGTCGCCGACCCAGGACGACTGCGCCTGGGTGGAGACTGTTTGCCCGTCAACGCTGCCCGAGTCGTACGACAGGGCCAGGTCCGGCACGAAGTCCGACACCGCCGGCGGCACGGCGATGGGGTAGGAGTAGGTGAACGAACCGGAGCTTCCTCCGCCGGACCAGGACCCGGACGGTTTGAGGTCGGTGGCCGCATAGGTGCCGGCCTCGCCACCCTCGGGCGCGGGATCGCTCACCGCCGCCAGCACCATCGGCGTGGCCGCGCCACCCGGCGCCACACCGAGTGTTGTCGGAGCGGAAACACTCTGCTCGCGGGCGTCGTTGGTGGAGTCGAGCAGGGTCATCCGGCGGCAGTCCGCCGCCGAGGGCGTCGTCAGCACGCAGGCCGGCAGCGACGCGAGCCGCAGCCGGGACCCGTAGTTGCCGCCGTATGCCTGCGCGAACGCCTGATAGTCCAGCCCGACCTGAACCGCACCTCCACCAGGCCCGGCCGGGGTGACCGCCAAAAGCACCCCGTTGACACCGGCCGCTTCGGCACGACCGTGGTCCAGCACCTGCACGTCGAGCTTCGCCGGTCCGGCGTAGCGGCCCTTGGCGTCCGCCACCGTCTGCGCCCAGACCGGGAGTCGGGTGTCGCGTGCCTTGGCGCCCCGACCCGCCGCCGCGGTTGTGGTCGGCGCCGCCAGCGACAACGCGGCGTGGCCAGCCGCTGGCCAAGCCGTCTTCTCCGGCACATACTTGCGCTTGGCCGGGTCAGGTGGCGGTGCCGAGAATCGCGACGGCAAGGCCCGCACTCCGGGCACCGGGCGCCCCGACGGCTGTCGAGGAGGCGCCGTGGGCCGCGCCGGCCGTGCCGCCACGGCCGGGACACCGCCGACCGTGGTACCCAGGAGCGACAGTGTGACTGTCGCCGCCAACGCTGCGAACCACCGTGCTGGGACGGCGAATCCCGTCGGTCGAACCATGGCAACCTCGCAAGGAAGCGTCAAGAGGTGCTGTCATGCACGAAGGCCGCCGGAGGCAGGCCGCGGGCGCAGACACTCTCGCATGATCAGCTTCGCCGCCTCGATCACGGCCAGGTAACGATTGATCACTATGGGGCGGCAAAAGTGGATCGAGATCTTCAAAACGGACTGACCGTGAGGTGTTGATCACACGCTCTCGGTAGCGGCCGTAGCTAGCTTGTCGAGGACCCGGGCCCTCGAAGCCCTCCGGACCTCGAAAGCGATCTCAGATGGCACTCCCCTCGCGCGCGGCACGCAGACGACTTGCCGCGCTCACCGGCCTCGCGGCGATCATCGCCGCCGCCGGACAGGCCCCCGCGGCGATCGCCGCGCCGAAACCGAAGACACCGCCCCCTGCGACAGCATCCGCCGCACTGACCAGGGAAGAGGCGGTCGCCCAGGCTCAACGCACGGGCAAGCCCGTCGACGTGGTCGGAGCCACCACCTCCACTGACACCCTGCGCGCCAACCCCGACGGAACACTCACCCTGACCCGCACCGCCGTGCCCGTGCGCAAACGCGTCAACGGTGCGTGGGCCAATCTGGATGCCACCCTGCACCGCAACGCCGACGGCACCCTCTCCCCCGCCGTCACCACAAACTCGCTCACCTTCTCCGCCGGCGGCACCGGCGCGCTGGCAACCATGGTCAACGGCGGCAACAAGCTGTCGCTGACCGCGCCGACGCGGCTACCCACCCCCACCACCTCCGGTGCGACCGCCACTTACGCCAACGTTCTGCCCGGCGTCGACCTTCAGGTCACCGCGGACCTGTACGGCGGCTTCTCCCAGGTCTTCGTCGTCCACGACGCCACCGCGGCAGCCAATCCCGCACTCAAGCAACTGGCCTTGACCACGAACACCGACGGGGTCACCGTCACCAGCGACAACGCCGGCAACCTCAGCGCCAAGGACCGGCACGGTGCCGCCGTGTTCACCGCTCCCGCACCGACCATGTGGGACTCGGCCACTAGCCCAGCCCCGACCGCCAACCCGAACCGCACCCAACCCGTCGCGCCAGGCGCGAGCTCCAGCTCGCCTCCGCGCGTCGCCTCCACCGCACACGGTCCCGGCCACGGCGCACACACCGCCGCGATCAAGGTGGGTGTCCGGGCTGGCGGCATCGACCTGACCCCTGACGCGACGATGCTGACCGCCAAGGACACGGTCTATCCGCTGTTCATCGATCCCACCTGGTCCTCTGTCGGCGCAGGCAACAACGGCTGGGCCACCGTCGCTGAACCCAACGCCACCACCAACTACTGGAAGAACACGCCCGACCCCGAGGGCCGGATGCAGGTTGGCAACTCGGGAGAGATGTGGTCTCACACCCTGATCAACTTCCCGATCGCCACCTCAACCCTCATCGGCGCCACTATCCAGTCCGCCACCTTCGACATCACGGAAATTTGGTCTTTCTCGTGCACGGCACGCCCGGTCGACGTCTACGCCCCCGGCACCACACTCACCTCGTCGAACGCCACATGGAAATACTGGGCCGGCGTTGACATCGGCGACGTCGTCGCCTCCGCGAACGTCGCACACGGCTACAACTCCAATTGCCCGGCCGCTGGGGTCGCTTTCGATGTTCTCAACACCATCAACGAGGATGTCAAAAAAAGCAAAAAGACGCAGACGTTCTTGCTCATGGGCGAAAACGAAGCAACCGATAAATACAGCTGGAAGGAATTTCTCGAGACAAGCCCGCGGTTGACCATCACCTACAACCGCCGTCCCAACACGCCTACCGGCATGAGCACGAACCCGGGCACAGCCTGCCCGAGCGCAAGCCCAACAACGATCGGCCAGGGCCCGGTCACCCTGTACGCGCCGGTATCCGACCCTGACGGTAACACCCTCGGTGTCACCTTCCAGCTCTGGAAGACCTCCGACCCGACGCAGAAGCCAATCGCTTCGTCCACCTCCGCACTCACCTATGCCTCTGGCACCACCGCGGTCTTTCCTGTATCCCAAAGCATCTTGGACACCAACGCAGGAAGCACACTCACCCAGTTCTCCTGGCACGTGCAGGTCACCGACACCATCACTACCAGCGACTGGTCACCCACCTGCACATTCACCTACGACCCTACCCCCAGCGGGGCACCAGTCATCGAGCCAATCCCAACAAGCACCATCGGTCAGAAAGTGACCGTCACCATTGACCCACCGACGTCCACAATCGTCCCCACCGCTTACAGCTACCAACTGAACGGCGCGCCGCCCGGCACGGTCGGCGCGACAAACGGGAAAGCCACCCTGGACATCACCCCCACCCGATTCACCAACGTACTGACCGTCACCAGCCTCACCGCCGGCGGCAACTTCGGCGGCACCGCGCGACAGCCCTTCAACTCCGCCCCCGCCACGACCGCCGCAGACGGCGATCTCACCGGCGACAACCAACCCGATCTCCTCACCGTCGGCGGCACCCACGGTCTACCCGCCGGCCTCTGGCTCGCAAAAGGCAAAAACAGCACGATCGCGGCCAACGCAACCGACATCGGCGCCAACGGCAACGGGTTCAGCGACGGCAACAGTCCCATCGGCTTCACTGGCGCACAGGTCATCACCGGCCACTTCACCACCGGCGCCGGTCTGCAGGACGTCCTCGTCTACTACCCCGCGGGCGACCATCAAGGCGGCGGTACCGTGCTCTACGGCAATGGCGACGGGTCGGTCCTGCAAGCCCAGCAGAACACCAACAGGTACCCGTTCTCTCGCGGCACGCTGACCGACGGGCGTGGCGACGAACCCGTACAGATCGCGAACGCCGGTCACACCTCCGGTCAGGGCACTGTTTACCCCGACCTCATCGGAATCAGCGGTGACGACACCAGCGGTTACTCCCTGACCTACTACGCGAGCCAGGACGGCATCGCCTTTTATCAGGTTTCTGAGCCGCTCAGTAACAAGACCCCGACCGGCGACGTCTACTGGAACAACTGGACCATCGCCACCGGTCAGACCACCAACGGCACCGTCATGTACCTGTGGAACCGCACCACCGGATCACTTTTCCTGTGGACCAGCCTCACGTACGACATCGACACACAAACCCTCGCCTACAACCAGCAGACCATCGTCACCAACGGCTGGAACACCAATGCCGACCTGAGCCTGCAAGTCGCCGACATCAACCAGAACGGCACCCCTGACCTCTGGACCGTCGGCGAAAACGCCGAGGTCACGGCCTACCTCATCGACAATCTCACCACCACCCCCACCATCTACATCCCGCCGAAACAAACGCTGCTCGCCTCCACGCACACCTGGCCGCTCAACGACGGCACCGAAGACGCGGCGGTCACCACAGCAGCCGACACCGTCGGCAACAGCCCTCTCACCGTTCAAGGCGCTACCGCGAGCAGTGCCGTCTGGCACGTGGGCGATCTCTACAGTCCATCCCTACAACTGAACACCACCGCGAACGACGTCAGCGTCGACACGACCGGCACCGCCACGCTACACAGCAACGGCCCCCTCATCGACACAACCAAGTCCTTCAGCCTGTCGGTATGGGTCAAACCCACCGGCGCCGGCGGTGTCATCGCCTCCGAAGACGGGGCACACTCCTCCCGATTCATCATCTGGGACAACCAGGACGACAACACCTGGCGCTTCGGCATGGCCACCGGCGACACCAACGGCTGGACCTACGACCAAGCCATCGCACCAGCCGGCGCGCAACTCGGCGTCTGGACCCACCTCGTAGCGGTCTTCAGCGCCGAAACCAACACCATGTCCCTCTATGTCAACAACCTCCTGGTCGACACCGCCTACCACAACCCCGCCGTCACCTGGCCCAGCACCGGCAACTTCGCCATCGGCCGGTACCTCAACAACGGTGCCCCCGTCTCGTACTACTCTGGCCAGGTCAGCAACGTGCAGGCATGGGCCAGCGCCCTCACCTCCACGCAGGTTGGTGCCACCAACAACCAACACGCCCTGTCCGGACAGTGGAAGTTCGACACCGCCAGCGGCGTCACCACCGACACCTCCGGCAACGGACGACAGCTCGCCCTCAGCGGCAGTACCCAGACCGGCGTCACCGGCAAATACGCCCAGGCGCTCGGGCTCAACGGCGGCTACGCCACCACCGGCAAGACCGTCAACACCGCGTCCGGCTACACCATCTGCACCTGGGCAAACCTCGACGGCAGCAACGGCACCACGTACCGCGCCATTTTCAGCCAAGACGCCGGACGATCGAGCGGATTCTGGCTACGCACCAACAGCCTCGGCTACTGGGAATTCGTCATCTCCACCAGCGACAGCGCCTACACCGCCGTCAACTCCCGCGCGCCAGCAACAGCCGGCGCCTGGACCCACGTTTGCGGCGTGTGGGACACCTCCACCAGCCAAATGATGATCTTCATCAACGGCGCGCTCGACGGCATCCGCACGGCGACAACCACCATCGTCCCCACCGGCTCAGCCAACATCGGCCGCTACAAGTACCTCGACGCCTACGCCACCTACACCGGCAGCCTCGACGACGTACGCACCTACGTCGGCGCCATAACCGAACCCGACCAGATCACCGCGATCATGAACACCACAGACGGTGTCACCGACACCGCACACGCCCTGTCCGGACAGTGGAAGTTCGACAACACCAGCGGCGTCACCACCGACACCTCCGGCAACCAACACCCCCTCACCATCAACGGAGCCGCACAATCCGGCGCCGGCGGAAGCGGCATCTACAACGAAGGACTCATCCTCAGCGGCGGCTACGCCAACACCAGCGGCCCGGTCATCAACACCACCTCCGGCTACACCGTCTGCGCCTGGGCCAAACTCGACAAGAACACCACCAACATCAACTACCGAGCCATCCTCAGCCAAGACGCCAACCGCTCCAGCGGCCTCTGGCTACGCACCAACAGCCTCGGCGCCTGGGAGTTCGTCATCGGCACCAGCGACTCCAGCTACATCGCCGTCAGCTCCTCCCAAGCCACCCCCGACAGCTGGACCCACCTCTGCGGCACCTGGGACAACAACACCCACCAGATGTCACTGTTCATCAACGGCCAATTCGCCGCCACCGGCGCGGCGTCCGGCGGCGTCAACGCCACCGGAGCCTTCAACATCGGCCGCTACAAGTACCTCGACAACTACACCGGCTACTTCGCCGGCACCCTCGATGACATCCGCACCTACGTCGGCGCCATAACCGACACCGACCAAATCACCGCCATCATGAACGACAAGTAGCACCCAGATAACGCCTGGTGGGGCCACCACCTAACGGCCCCACCAGGCGAATGCGGCATCTGGTCCCGCGACGTCCGCGACGGCCAGTTGGTCCACCACAGCGACCGCGGGTCGAACTCACCCTGGACGCCGTGATCCGAGTGAATGATCGTGCCCGGCTGCGGTTGGCGGTTGCTGATCGCCATGCCCAGCGCGTTGGTGACCAGGGTGGCGGTCTGCGTAGCGTCGATCGACCAGCCGACGACCTTCCGCGAGTAGGTGTCCAGCACGACCGCGCAGTAGACCTTGCCCTCCCTGGTCGGGTGTTCGGTGATGTCGGTAACCCACAACCGGTTGGGCTCCCCACGGCTGAAGTCGCGGTTGACCAGGTCCGCCGCGGTCGAGGTTTGATGCTTCGGCCGGGGCCGCCGTCGGTGGGGAAGGCCCCTGATCCCGGCGCGCCGCATCAACATCTCCACCGCGTTGTGGCCGACAACGATGCCCTGCCCGAGTCGCAACTCCGCATGAACCCGGCCCGCACCGTACACCCCTCGAGACGCGACGTGGACCGCCCTGATCCGTTCGGTCAGCCATGCGTGCCGCAACGCCCGCGCCGACGGCGGCCGGCCGAGCCAGGCGAAGTAGCCCGACACGGACACCCGCAAGACGCGGCAGCCCACGTTGACCGGCAGTCCCTCAGCAGCCATCTGCTTGATGGCCGTGTACCGGCCTTTTGGGGGCACCGCCTCCTTGAGTAACTCGGCGGCACGGCGGTGGACCGCGAGTTCGGTCTCCAACTCGGCGATACGACGCCGCGCGGCGACCAGCTCGACCTGGTCCTTCGACGTAATCCTGGGTAGACGCCCGGTGTCGATCAATTCCTGGCGGCGCCAGGTATAGATGGTCAGGTCGCTGATCTGCAGGTCCCGGACCAGGTCGGCCACCGATCGGCCGGCCTTCAGTAGATCAAGGACCTTGCGACGGAACTCGGGTGGGTATCTTTTCGGCACGTCTCTCCTCAACGAGCGAAACGCACGAAACTCAACAAACCGACTCCACCAAACCCGGGGAACATCATCTTATCCGGCTGATCAGCCACATTATTGAAACCGCGACCGGGCAGCCGCCCAAGGCCCAGGTCTGGGCCCAGGGCTGGTTCCGCGACCAGAACAAACGCACGCTGCACCACCTCGCCGAGCCGCCGCCATAGAAGAAACCCAACTATCCCAGGACGGTCCGGGAGATTAGGTCCGTTTCTGGGCCGGGGCGATTCCTGGACACCGCGACCGCCGGTATGCCCGCCAAGGATGCCTGCAGCGCCCTCGACATCGAGCCGCGCCCACAACACGTCGAAGGTGCCCCGCGTGAGTTGAAGTGCCCGGTCACCCGCGAGGCCGTGATTGAAACCCGGCCCGGAATATACGAGGGCGGGCATCGCGCGTTCTACGAGCTGGGCTAGTTACCGCAGCCCAGGAACAGAAAGTCGGGAGACGGGCGGTCCGACCAGTTGTCCTCGGTGCCATCCGCCGCCCGAGCGCAGATGTCGTACCAGCTCCGGACGGTCGAGTACCTCAGTCCATGCCGGGGCAGTGGCAAGATCACTCAGACGAATACTGGTAGACCGTTCAACGCTTCAAGCAGCCAACAGAGCCGTTCGGTCGTCCCGCCCAGACGCGGAGCCGGATGTTCTCATCGTGCTAAAGACGGCGGACGGGTACTTTACGTACCGGATTTCCGAGGGATAAAGCGGTCGGTCAACGACCGGACCGACTGTCCAGGGTGGCCAATCACGCCATGGTTGCGCCTTGCGACCTCAATCGGACAGGCAATTTAGCAAATGTCGACTATGGATTCGTTGGTAGAGTCGTAGTCCTCTTGGCGGGTTCTCCCGCCCGTCGGTGATCTACAGGGATTGTGCATGACCTGCCGACACCCCAGGGCCGTCAGCACGACGTGGTCTACATGACCGGGCGAGGGCACCACGTCATCCTCGGCACCGCCGGAACGGGCAAGACCGTGATGGCCGTGCACCGTGCGGCGCATCTGGCCGACCCCCGAACCCAGAACAGCGGACCCACGCTGTTGCTAACCTACACCAACTCGCTGGTGGCCTACTTAAGGCACTTCGCCGCCGACCTGCCTGGCGTCACGGTCGAAACGTACGGCCGGTTCGGCCGCGGCTATCTAACCGCCCGCGGTCGAATGGGTTACCGCCAGATCGCGACCCCGACTCAGCGGCACTACTACGTCGAGCAGGCGGTCAAGGCCACCGCCGCTACGTACCGTCCGAGCCCGTTCTTCGACCGGACAACCGACTTCTTCCTCGACGAGCTGGAGTGGATCGATGGTAACGGCCTGGCCACGCTGTCGGACTACCTCGCGGTGCGACGCGTCGGCCGGATGGAACCGCTGCAGCCATCGCAGCGGCAGGCAATCTGGGCGATCCGCACGAACTATCTCGCCGCCCGCACGACGGCCGGATTGCCCTACGACTGGGCCGGCGTGCCGTCCGCAGTTCGCGCGGCGCTCGCCGACGACGCGCAGCCGCGCCGGTACAAGCACATCGTGGTCGACGAGGCGCAGGACCTGTCGCCGGAGGCAATCCGCTCCCTCGCTGCGGCTATCCCGGCCGCCGGCAGCCTGACCTTGTTCGCAGATTACGCCCAGCAGATTTACGGGCAGCGGGTGTCCTGGCGGTCCTGTGGTCTGACGGTAGCCAAGACTGAGGAGTTCCTAGACAACTACCGCAACAGCCCGGAGATCGCCCGGTTGGCCATTGCCATGGGCGAGATGCCGCATTTCCAAGACTCCGCCGACCTGGTCGAGCCGCGGGCGCCGCAGCGAGCGGCCGGCGCGAGACCAACGCTGGTCCGGTACTCGTCGACCGAAGTGGAGGCGCAGGGGGTTGCGGCGAACGCGGACAGCTTTGGCAAAGTGTCCCGGGTCGGTATCCTCACCCGGACCCGTGCCGAAGCCCGCAGCGCCTCGCGGGGCATCCCCGGAGCCCGCGCGCTGCACGACAACCTCGACCAGTGGGAGATCACGGCAGGGGTGTACGCGGGCACCTACCACTCAGCGAAGGGCCTGGAGTTCGACGTGGTGTTTTTGCCGTTCTGCGGCGCCGACCGGTGTCCCGACCCCGAGACGGTCGCCGCGTTCGGCCATGACGAGGCCGCCGCCCGGGAGAGCAGGCTGCTCTACGTCGGTGTCACCCGTGCCCGCGACGAACTAATCATCACGCACACCGGTGAGCTGACCCCGTTGCTCCCGTCGGCCGGCTCCGGCCTCTACCAGGTGACGGTGGCCCCATGAGCGGGTCCTTCGACCTCGCGGTCGCCGCCGAGCTGGCGAAGATGAACTTGCCCGGCTGGCTCACTTCACTCCGGCGCGGAATCTGCCTCACATCATCCGCAACGGCCTCCTGCGCAGTGTCGCCGACCTAGGGCCTGTTTTAGAAGTGCGGGTACTGAGGTTCAGGCTGGTGGGTTGGGGTAGCTGCGGCCGGCTAGCCAGATGGTGAGGTCTTGGGCGATGCGGCTGCGGTCGGTTTCGACCGTGAGGTCGTGGATGCGCTGGTGGGCATCGCGGCGTTCGACTTCGTAGGTGTCGTCGTCGAGCAGCGAGATGGACGCGTACCAGGCTGGGTCGTCGTCGGCGGGGTTGATCGTGACGAAGGTGTTGTCGTCGTGGTTCAGCCGTTCGATCAGCATGAACAGGGCGTCCTCTGAGGGGTCGTCGATGTGCTCGCCGTTCTCGGTGTCGGCGTAGTAGTAGTCGGCAGCCATCGGCGTCCCCTTGCTCTGCTGGTCAGCCGGCCCAGCATCCCACGAGGGCATGCCCGTTGATCAGAGCCATTCGTTGATCGCGGCGACCTGCACGGCGGCTTCGAACCGGACGGCGAGTTTGTCGTAGCGTGTGGCGACCGCGCGGTGGCGCTTGAGCCGGTTGATGCCGCACTCCACCGCGTGGCGGGCCTTGTAGTCCTCGACGTCGAAGGCTGGTGGTCTGCCGCCGGCCGCGCCGCGCCTCTTGCGGTTGCGGATCTGGCCGGCCGGTTGCGCAAGGTGGCTTTGATGCCGTGCTCACGCAGGTAGTGCCGGTTGGCCCGTGAGGAGTAGGCCTTGTCCGCCCGCACCCTCTCCGGACGTTGACGCGGCCTGCCCGGCCCCAGCCGAGGCACGCGGATGCCCCGCAGCACCGGCACGAACAGGGGCGCATCACCACGCTGCCCTGCGGTGATCAGGATCGAAAGCGGCTTCTGACCCTGCTCGCACGCCAGGTGAATCTTCGTGGTCAGACCACCCCGAGACCGGCCGAGTCCGTGATCGGCGGGCTCCGGCACCAACCCGCCGGCCGGCTCCCGCTGCGCGTGAGGGTCACGACGAGCGCCAGCGGCATGCTGATGCGCACGGCAGATCGTGGAGTCGACGTTGACCTGCCAGCAAATCAACCCAGCCGCGTCGGCCCTGGCCTGCAACGCGGTGAGGATGCGCGCCCACACACCCGACCGCTGCCACCGCCGGAACAGCCCATACACCGTCTGCCACGGCCCGTACTCCGGCGGCAGATCCCGCCACGGGCACCCCGTCCGCACTCGCCACCTGATCCCGTCGATCAGTAACCGACGCGACCACACCGCTGGCCGACCACGCCGGTCCGGCCCGGGAAGCAACGACTCCAACACGGCCCACTGCTCATCGGTCAGATCACCACGACCCACCAGAAGATCATCAACGCAGCTCAACCTGTCGATCAACTTCTAAAACAGGCCCTAGCGCCGGGAAGGTGACCACGCCGTGGCAAGGACGGGTGAAGATGGGCAGTCCGACTGCCAGCAACGGCACCAGGATTCAACATTGCGATCATGTACCGTGCGTCTGATGCACCGGGTACCGATAGATTTGGACGCCTACCACCAGCAGGTGCGCTCCACTGCCTGCTTTGTCTGCGCGTTCCTACACGGCGATCCTGGCTTCGAGCACGAGACGCTCTACGACGACGGCGACCACGTCGCATTCCTCAACCGCTATCCGACCCTGCCTGCCTACGCGCTTGTGGTGCCGCGCCGCCATGTCGAGGACGTGGTGCGTGACCTGACGACCCAGGAGTACCTCGGCCTGCAGGCGGCGGTACACCGGGTGGCCCGAGCAGTAGCAGCGGTGACCGCCGCCGAGCGGGTTTACCTACTGTCCCTGGGCAGCATGCAGGGCAACGCACACGTCCACTGGCATATCGCGCCGCTGCCGCCGGGGGTTCCATACGAGCAGCAGCAGTACCACGCCCTGATGAACGAAAACGGCATCGTGAAGTACAGCCCGGAGCAGTTGGCCAAACTCGGCGCCGACATCCGCGCAGCCCTCAGCCCATAATCACCCTCCCCACGCTGGCGCCAGGTAGGTTCGGACACATCGCGCCTGACCATCCGGCTACCTGGCACCACCACACTTCGCGGGCGACCGGCCGTGCCAAGTGCATCCGGACGAACAGCAGATGTCCCGTCACCTAAAGTTGGCACCATGCCCGGCCGGGGCACGAGTGGTGGCACCCGTCCGGATGTAGTTAGCCCCAGCTTCGGTACGGTGCTGGAGTGCTGGAGATCGTCTTCGAGACCCATGCGTTGAGCGAGGACAACGAGCGAGGACTGGCAACCGGCTGGCTGCCGGGGCGGCTGAGTGCCCAGGGCCGGGAGAACGCGGCCGAAATGGGTCGGCGGCGGCGGGAAGATGGCATCGCCGCCGTATTCTGCTCCGACCTTCGGCGGTCGGTCGAGACAGCCGAGCTCGCCTTCGGCGGAACCGACATCCCGATCCTGTACGACTGGCGGCTACGCGAGCGTGACTTCGGCTCCCGCAACGGCACCCCGTCTGTCGAGGTGGGTCGCGACCTCATGGACCATCTCGACCGGCCCTATCCAGACGGCGAGAGTCATCGCCAGGCAATCTACCGGGTCGCGCGCAGCCTCGCGGAGTTGCCGACGCGGTGGGCCGGGCGGCGGGTGATGGTAATCGGTCACATCGCCACCCAGCGTGGCCTCGAGCATCTCGTCAATCGGGCGACCGTGGAGGATCTGGTAGCACGCAGGTTCCAGTGGCGCGAACACGGCTGGGAATACCGGCTCAGTTGAGCCTGGACGGTTGGTAAGCGCTGGATTGGCGGTTGGCTGAGTACGGTAACGTTCAGGCCGGCATGGTACCCGAGCACGAGGCCGACCAACGCCACGAAATATGCGAGGTTAAGCCGGACCGCCCGGGCCAGCCGTCTGGACGAAGTTGGCAACGCCGCACGACACGAACGGACGACTGGCGATGCCAGCTTCACGTGGGCCGGCAGCCGCAGGACGCCCGGGATCAGCGCGCCGGAGCTGGGACCACGGCAGGCTGCCTCACCCTTGGTAAGCGCTGCTGACTTACCTGGGCGAGTCGCCGACCGCTGGTAGTGGATTGGCAGAGAACGCCATCTAACATCAGTCTTCGCGGGACCGGTCGCGGACCGAACTCGGACCACGCCGGCAAGCTGGACGTACCTGCCTCGCGATTCGCGGGTCGGAATCGGTACGCAAGCGAGTCTGGCCGTGGTAGCGCATCAGGAACGCGGGACACAGCCCGCAGACCGTCGTCGGACGGTACAACACCGGACGCGGAGGCTGGAAAGGCAGCCGTGCGTTGCCCGTGGGCCGGCATCATCCTGGTCAGCCCGGCTGCGGACGGTGTGCACCGGATCGGCCGTCGCGGTCATCTGCATCTGCCGTTGGCGGTACGTCGGTGGTGCCGCCTGGCGGCCGGGCATTACCCGGGTCGACCCGTTACCTGCGAGATTTGAGGATGCCGATTTCGCAGCCCTCCGGCGGGCGACGTCAGAGACCGACCGAGATGGGCCAAAACCGGCGGATCACGATCAATCTCGCTGAAAGGTGCATCGAGCCCGGGGTGCGCAACGGCTCTCGGTGCCGTTTCGTTCATTCGAATGACAAAGCACACAGCAACCGGAAACCGATTGATCCGTATCGGACCAGCAGACAAGATAGTGCGATTGGTTTTCCGAATCCCAATACCCTTGAAAGGATTCCCGTGAAATTCAGGCTGAAGAGCCGCATTGCCGTCGTCGTCGCGTCAATGGCACTCCTGGTCGGAGGACTCAGCCTAGGGGTTTCCAGCCCCGCCCGCGCCGCAACGCCTTGGTGGGTCCAATTTTGCGCCTCGGGAAACTACGCGGCCAACGTCTACTGGTGGAACTCGACTGGCTTCATGCACGTCGACCAGGGAACGTGCAACTCGGCCTTCTTCGCACCAGCGACGCCGGCCTACGTGGTCCACTTCGACGTATATGTCGCCGATTATGGCAGCTACGTCGCGGGTCCGAACGTCAACGTCGGCTTGGGTGCGAGTTATGCGGCAGGCGGTTCGTACGCGAACCCGCTATTTTACGCCATCTGACACCAGCCCTCCGCGCCGGCGTGCCGGTCGCCGCGCCACCGGCGCGTAGCCGAGCCTGGTTTCCGCCCATCCGGGCCAGGCTCGGCTCGGGCTTGTCGGGTGAACGATGCTTCCGACGATCCTGGTTATATCCAAGATTTATGTAGTAGGCACCGAGGTGCGTTCCCCTCGAGACTCGACGGTGGCTGCATGCCGTCCACGGGAAAGCACACCGCCTCGGCAGGTCAAAACGGATCTCCTACTGAGGTACTGTCGCTGTCGCCCTGGAACCATCACGAATTGCCGAGAAGCTCCGCCGCCCGTTCCGCGATAGCCACGACGGTCGCGTTGGGATTTCCGGCGATCGCGGAAGGCATGATCGACGCGTCGGCCACACGAAGGCCGTCGAGGCCGCGAACTCTGAGTTCCGGGTCGACGACGGCCATCCCGTCACTGCCCATGCGGCACGTGCCCACCGGATGGAAGTACGTGGTCATGCTCGAACGAACGAACGCCGCGATCGCCTCGGGGGTGTCGACGTCGGGAACAGCCACCGCCTCCCGATCGCGCCACGGCGCTAGTGCGGGGGCCAGCCCGATCTCGCGGGCCAACCGGAAGCCGTTCACCATGGCTCCGACGTCCCGAGGGTCGCCGAGGTAGTTCGGATTGATCAGCGGCGAAGTGTCAATATCAGGACCGGCCAGGCGCAAGGTGCCGCGGCTGTGTGGCCGCAGCAGGCTGAACACGATGGTGTAAGCGTTCTCCGGTCCCTGAACGCCGGCAGGATAGAGCGGCGCCTCGACCAACAGCAGATGAAGGTCCGGAGATAGTTCAGACGGGTCGCTACGCGCCAACCCCCCGGCGCTGACGAGGTTGCTGCGGGTAGAAATCTGGATCGGCTGGCGCGCGGGGTACACCAGGCCGGTCATGGGGTGGTCCTGCAGACCCGTCCCGACTCCGGCCAGGTCGTGGATTGGCCGGACACCGACGGCGTCGAGGTGCTCGGCGGGCCCAACGCCCGAAACCAGCAACAAATGTGCCGATCCAATGGTGCCGGCCGCGAGGACGACTTCTCGCTCGGATCGCGCGGTGACAGGCAGCCCGTCCACGACGTATTCGACACCAATGCAGCGTTCCCCGTCGATGAACAGCCGCCGGACGGCCGCGTCCGTGACGACGGCGAGGTTGGGGCGGTCGAGAATCGGCGTCAGGTAGGCGTCAGCGACGCTGAGCCGCTCGCCGCTCCGGATGGTGAGGTCGAACCAGCCCAAGCCCTCGCTCAGCCCGCTACTGGGATCGGCGATCAGGCGATGCCCGCTCTGTACCGCCGCCGCAAGCCCGTCGACCACTACCGCGGCGCGATCCGCCTCGGGCAGCGGCGCGACGACCATGGGACCGCCAAGACCACGTACGGCCGCGTCACGGCCCGCCGCGTGCTCGCCGCGCTTGAGGTAGGGCAGGAGGTCGGAATATGTCCACCCCTTCGCGCCGGCCGCACCCCAGGCGTCGTAACTTGCCGGAGTGCCTCGGACGAACACCATCGCGTTGACCGTGGAGCCGCCGCCGAGTCCTCTGCCCTGAGGCAGGTAGACAGTCCTGCCGATGCTCTGCTGGGCGACCGTGTGGTACGGATAGACCGCGTCCGTCGCGAGCTGTGGTGGCCAGCCGACAGGTGGAACATCCGCGGCCGCGGTCCGCCGCGGGCCCCCCTCCAGCAGCAGCACACTGACGTTCTCGTCCTCCGATAGGCGTGCCGCAAGGACGGATCCCGCTGACCCACCGCCCACAATGATGTAGTCGTACGAATGCTCGCGAGAGTCCCTGGTCCTCAGGGTCGTATCCCTTCCTACGCAGCTGCCTAGTGTCGCAGCATGAAGATCTTTTACCTGGCTTGGTGTAACGAAGACCGTCGCGACGGCCTACGCCGACCGCCAACCGCACGTGGTGTGGAACCTGTCGACACACGCCACGGACGAGGTGAAAGCCTGGCTCAACCGGCACCCCGGCTCGCCTTCCGGGCCATCAAGATCTCTCGACAGGTGTCCGGCGAGATACGAGCGTCCTGCCGATCAAAACCCTGTCTCGCACCGCGCCTTTCGCAGCACCTCAGAGGACGATCTCGGCGAGGCGCTCGATGTCGTCCAGGTTGTCCGTGGCGGAGTTGAAAATGATCTCGTCAGCGCCGATGCTCTCGAAGGCCTTCACCCGGTCGCGGACGTCGTCGGCGCTGACGCTGACGTAGCCGGCGACCAGCTTGGCGAAATCCTCGCCGGCCGTGCTGTAGTAGTCGTAGACGTTGGCCCGGCCCTTTTCACCGTCGCCGAGCGCGAAATAGGTGATCGCGACCAGCCGCGGCGCACCCTTCCGGCCGGCGGCTGTCCAGGCGTCCCGAGCGCTGTCGAACAACTTGCTGACCGTCGTGACCGGGAGGGACGTACCGATATAGCCCTCGCCCTGCTTGGCCATTCGGGCGAACGCGGCCGGCACGACACCGCCGAAGAGGATCGGGATCTGCCGAGTGCCCGCCGGGACGCCCGCGTTCCGGCCACCCTCGGTCAGGGCACCCTTGATGTGGCCGCCCGCCCAGACGTCGCGGTAGACCTTGAGGTCAGCGTCCATGATCTTGCCCTTGGGGCCGCGCCCCTCCACTGTGAAGTCGTCCGGGCGTCCGCCTAGTCCGATCCCCAGTGTGAACCGGCCGCCTGAGACGCCGTCGATGCCGGCCAGTTCCTTGGCGAGCAGCACCGGCGGCCACGTCGGTCCGAGCAGCACGTTGGTGAACAGGCCGATGGTGCTCGTCGCCCCGGCCGCAGCGGCCAGCGCGACAGTGTCCTGCACACCGGGGTAGGCGATGCGCCCGACCGTGCCCAGCGTGGAGAAGCCCGCCTGCTCGGCCCGGCGAGCCCACGGCGGAATGACCGTCGGGTCGAGGTTGGGTACCTGGTTCGGAATCCCGATCCCAATTTTCATGACAGTGCCTCCTTCTATGCGCGCCCGCGGTGGCGACAGCAGGCGCGGAGATTGGCCGTGACCTCGGTATTGGTATGGCAACAACAAAAAGAGCTGTGTGACAGCGCTCTTTGACTTGCGATGCCTCGTTATCACGTATATGTATCGCCAAAGCGCCGCCCGTCCCGCTGCGTGAGCCGGCGCCGTTACCCAATACGGTCACCTGCCACCGTCGAAAAACTCGGCGACCGCGAATGCGGCGCTGGCGCCGGTGGAATTGCCGAGGGCTGCGTCCCGCCTGTCATCAGCGACACATTGTCGGTAGCACATCTAGTGCACGGTTGGCCCGTCAGCTCGAACAGAAAGCGGTTGTCCGAGGTCTTGAATCCGGCGCGCCCAGGGTGGGCACGGTGCTCCGATTCGGGGGCCGGCGGGCCGTGGCGGCAGTGACAGAGCGCCCTTCGTCGTCAGCCGCGACCGATGCGGGGCGGGGTCGGGGTGCCGTAGACGCGCTTCGCGTGCTTCGCGTAGAGGCGCGGCGCGACGATGGGCATCGTCAGGCGTGCCACCAGTGGCGCGTCGGCGAGCACGGCCTTGAGTACCTCCGGATCGCCCTCGTACATGACCATGCCGAAGCCCAGGGGCAGCTTGGATTTCGGCATATCCTTCATTCCATGCTCCCCGAGCTGGCTCCACTCGGCCGCGGTCATCAGTTTCTCGGCCAACGGGAGAATCTCGCGCTCCTCCAGAGCCATGTGCTCGATGAGCACGACCCGCAGACGGTCGCACACCTCTGCCAGCTCGGCACCGCGCCGGCCAGTCGACCGCCAGGCGGGCAGGATCTTCCTGATCATAGTGACACATTCGTCGATGGCGTGATGCTGCGCCTCCATTGTCGGGACAATCGCCTCGGCCGCCGCGCCGCCGCGCTCAAGCAGCTTGGGCCACGCATACACGTCTTCGCCCTCGTGATGCAGGTGCAAGATCGAGCAGAGGAGCTCGGCATGTGCGCCAACCACCTCGGCGCGCGCGCCGTCCCCTTCGGGAACATCGAGGATCAGTTCCGGCAGCAGGCTGAACTCGCGGCGGAACATAGCATGGGCCATGTACATGTCCCGGACGTCAGCCATGGGTTCGTTCTTAATCGCACTCACGGGGCCGTGACTCCAACCATCAGCGTTCCCTTCGGTTCGTCAGTCGCCGCCGCCATTCGGTCCGCGTTGCGGCGCGTATCGACCTGATTCACCTCGACCGCATAGAGACGCGATGCGGTCGATTCAACATCCCCAAATTAATACTCCGCCTGCGCGCGGATGTCATCGCGACGAATCTCACTTTCCGAATTTTGAACCGTTCATGGATTGTGCGAGTGGCCCTCCGGACCGGGTGGCCGTCGGGGTCCATCCGGGCGTATCTCGGGAACAGCTACCGGAGATCCTGAAGCGTGCCGCCAGGGGTCACCCGCCACCGTCGCCTTGACCCTGACCGGCGCGCGCCGCTGGTCCTGGCGCACCTGCGTAACGGCGACACGCCGGCTCGCGTCGGCGACCGAACTGAACCGGTGCTCGATTTCCCAGCACCGGCGCGAGCAGCAGCGTCCGCTCCCCGCAATCGTCCAGGCGAAGATGACCAGGCCCTGCCTCTCGAGTGGGGCCGGCGCGCGACGGCAGCCCGGCACCCAGGTCCACGGCTGCGCCAAGCCCCTCACCGGCCTGATCCTCACCTACGGCGGCCAGGCCACCATCGAACAACTTCGACAACCGCAGACTCGAACACAAAAACCGACGCACTCCCGCAGCCCGTCCTCGCCGCTTCTGACGTGAAGCAGGTCACGGATGTCTGGCGCTGCCAGATGAGGCTCCGATCAAATGGCCTCGGCAATTGCCCAGTTCCACCAGGAGGTTTGTCGTACATGTCGTCCAATGTGATGGGCTCGGACCGTCGACCGGTACTGGTCGTAACCCCCGAGTTCAAAGCGGACGCGCCGCGTCGGCTCGCTGAGCTGCGCGCGCGAGGACCGATTCATCGGGTGAGGGGCGGCAGCGGACTCGACCTGTGGATGGTGGTCAGCTACAGCGAGGCACGTGCGGCGCTGACGCATCCGGCACTGCTCAAGGACCCGAGCCCGGCGGAGGAGGCACTGAGGGAGGTCAACTACACCGGCCACAAGCCCACCGTAGGAATCGGTGGGAATATGCTGACGTCGGATCCGCCGGATCACACCAGGCTGCGGCGACTAGTGGCCGGCGCCTTCACTCCCCGCCATGTCCAGGGACTAGCCCCGCGTATCCAACAAATCGCCGACGATCTGCTCGACGCGATGGCTCGACAGCGCGAGGTCGACCTGGTCGAGGCGTACACCGCGCCGTTGCCGCTCACCGTGATCTGCGAGATGTTGGGCGTGCCGCAGGGCGAACGAAGGAATTTCCGGGCCTGGACCCGGGCACTACTGGGCTCATCATCCGACACGCAACGCGCTGGCGCGCGGAATCTCAGCGAGTATCTCGCCGATCTGATCGAGCGGAAGCGGGCTGAGTCCACGGATGATTTGCTCTCGGCGTTGATCACCGTACACAGCGCGGAGGACGGCAGGCTGTCGCGGACCGAGCTGATCAGCACCGGACTTCTGCTCGTGGTCGGTGGCCACGACACCACGGTCAACCTGCTTGGTAACGCCATGCTCGCGTTGTTGCAGCGGCCGGACCAGGCTGATCTGCTGCGCGCCCGGCCAGAGTTGATCGGTGGCGCGGTGGAGGAGTTCCTCCGGTACGACGCGCCGTTGGAGCAGACCACTCTCCGGTACGCCGCCGAGGATTTGGAACTGGGTGGGCGGCAGATTCTGCGGGGCGACGTGGTAATGGTCATGCTCGCCTCGGCGAGCCGGGACGCACCCCAGCCCGATGGCGACGACCCGGATGTACTCGACGTGGCGCGGGCCAACGCCCGGCATCTGGCGTTCGGACATGGCATCCATCACTGTCTGGGGGCGCCGCTCGCCCGGATGGAGGCCGTCATCGGGATCAGCTCCCTGCTCCGACGGTTTTCCGACCTACGTCCGGTGATGCCGCTGGAGGAGGTACCGAGGATTTCCGTCGGCCCGGTCCGCGGCCCACGCAGCCTGCTGGTACGGCTCGGCGACGGCTGAGAGGCGGTGTGAGTCGGGGTTTGGAACTGGGGCCGCCCAGGTTCCCCCCGACCGCCCGTCGACGTCTCAGAGCCTGACGCGTCCGAGCCACCAACGGCAGCGCAGTACGACCAGGGTGGTTGCGCGGCGAGCTCGGTCACGCCGTGCGGACACCAGTCGCGCGGCGTGCGGCCTTCCTCGCGCCGACGAACCCAGAGCGCGCCCTATCGTTGCGGGTCCGGAGCCCTTGCCTCGGGCTGCTCGGTGCTTTGGCAGGCTGGCGCACGAAGAGTGCGAGGCTGTGGTCCCAACGCTTCGATAGGTGGTGAGCTGTCATGCCTGGTGGTCGTCCTCGGAACTACGATCCCGACGCGGTCTTGGACGCGGCTATGCGGACCTTCTGGCTGCGGGGTTACCAGGGCACCTCCATGTCCGACCTCACAGCGGCGATGGGGATGAACGCGCCCAGCATCTACGCGGCATTCGGAGACAAGGAGGAACTGTTCGAGAAGGTGGTCGAGCGGTACCTCGCCGGTCCCGGCGCCTATCTACAGATCGCATCGGAGCAGCCAACGCCCGCGGCGCTGGTGCGTACCGTCCTGCGGGCCGTGCTGGACACGATCGCTGGAGAGGACACTCCCCCCGGCTGCCTGACGGTTCACGGCGCTCTCGCCGTGAACCCACGGTCGAGTTCCGTGCAGCAGCTCCTGCAGCGTGCCCGAACTCGCGGAGAGGTGGCACTGACCAGCCGTTTTGAGGCCTTCCAGCAAGACGGCAGGCTCCCTGCCGGGAGCAATCCGTCGGCCCTCGCGCGCCTGCTGATCACAGTGATCCAGGGACTGGCCGTACAGGCCGCGTCGGGGGCCTCGCGGGAGGCATTGGAGGCGGTCTGCGATCAGCTGCTGGCTTGCTGGCCGGAGACCGACCGCGCCGCCGGCACCACCGAAAGCCACACCGGCGGCGCCGAGTCGGGGCGGTAGACCTCGCTGCCGGTCGCCCAACCGACCGGGTTACCGGCGTGCGGGGCGCCCGTGACCATTCGTCGGGCCAGGCTGGTTTCGTACCGAACATGGCGTGCTCAGGAACACCGGCGGCAGTGAGGCGGTTCCGGTTCCACGCCGGTCCGGAGCCCTTCACAAACCGGCTGGTGGTATGGCGTGGCTCCGCCGGCGAACCGGCCGACCCATGCGTCGCCGCCCCGTCGGGACGACTCGCCATCCGGCGGATCTGCGCCGGGGGCGCGGCCCCGCGTCGATCAAAGCGGGTTGTCCGCACGGACCACTCAAGATCGACGCGAGCGCCTTCTCATCCCCGCGCCACGCCCCGGCGCCCGAAGTCAAGCGACGCCAGAGTACCGAGCTGCGCTACACCCGCGCAGCACGCTTCCGCAAACCCGGCGGACATCGCATCCCGCCCGGCAGGCTCCGGATCGCCTGACGTAAACGCCGACTCACTCTTTGAAAAATTTGATCAGTTCACGACTGAGTTGTTCGGGCCGCTCCTCGGAGATGTAATGGCCCGCTCCGGCAAACTCAACAAATCGGATGTCAGTCGCCCGCCACTCGTTGGACGCCCGAGACGTCTCCAGGTGGCTGCTGGGTACGAGGACCGGCATGGTCAGCTTTGGGTAGCTGACAGCCTCTTGTATGTCCTGGTACAGGGTTCGGTACCAGCCGGCGACCGCGCGGATCGACTCGACGGAGTCGAATGCGCGCCCGTATATTTGGCGGCTCTCCTCATCGATCGCACCCGGGTCGCCGGAGAACTGGTCGGCGAGCCAGTCGACGACGATCCGGTAACGGCCTTCCAACAACTTCTCAGGAAGTCCGTCGAGTTGATTGAAGCCCAGGTGCCATACGTTGGGACCTCCCGGCGGTGGCAGCGCCGGCATGTGTAGTGCTCTTTCACCCGGCGCGCCTGGTTCCCACATCGCCAACTTCCGGGTCACTTCGGGATGGTTGGCGGCGAAGAAGAAAGCAATCCATGAGCCGACGTCCTCTCCCGCCACATTGACCTTCTCGTACCCGAGGTGCCGGACCAGTTCCCGGATGTCGCGGGCCATGGTGGTCTTGTCGTACCCTGCGGCCGGCTTCTGGGAGTCGCCCATTCCGCGGTACTCGCAGACGATCACCCGGAAATGCTCGGCGAGTGCGGGCATCATCTTGTGAAACTGCCACCACGTACGAGGCCATCCTGGCAGCAAAATCAGTGGCTCGCCAGAGCCGCCGGTCACGTAGTGCAGCCGTACCCCGTTGACATCGGCGTAGGCGTGCTCAAAACCTCGAATCTCGTTAGCGATCATGGCACTCTCCGATCAAATCCCTCAGCGATCCGGCAGCATCTCCGTCATGTACCGCTCCATCAGCTCCGCCGTCCGCTTAGGCAAGCCGCCTTCTTGCATCGGAGGAGCGACGCCCGGCTCGGCCGATTTGGAATTGACGAAGAGAAGGTTCTCGATGCCGCCGGGAGTGAACAGGAAGATCATGCGTGCGGCGTGAACGCCGCGGTTGCGGAAGCGGTGCCGGGTTCCGCGGGGCACGAAGAAGAAACCGCCCGCGCCGGCCGTCACCGTCTGGTCGCCGTCGAGAAATTCCAGCTCTCCGGAGACCAGGTAGAAGGCTTCGTCGTGGGCGTTGTGCACATGGGGCTCGGGACCTCCACCGGGCGGCACCGTGGCCTCGACGAAGAGCAGAGAGCCATTGGTGCTTCGCTCGTCGACCTTGACGGTGTAGGTGTCGCCCGCACCCCAGTAGGACTTTCCCTCTCCGGCGGGGACGTAGATCGCGCCTCTTCTGGTGTAGCGGGGGTCCGTGGCGCCGGGACCGGCAAGACTCATACCCTGCTCCTCCTAGCCGGAGCGAAACGTTTTTTAATGATCGATACAAAACTAGTGCGGGCGCATTTCGCTGTCAACTACCTACTAGTGATGCAGCCCATACAGGGCGTTTGCCAACAGGACCCGCGCCGACAGAAGGGCGGGTTCGAGCGCTCGCTCCCGGCGACGGGTTGGAATTGGCTCCCGGAAGAAACGGCGGAATAGGGCGCGTTCGGGTTCTCTAGCTGCGGTCTCGGCCTTTGTTCGCGAGGCCGGCAAGGCCGCCATGGCCACCTCTCCCACCGACGGTGGGACGGGGCCGGACGCTGGGCAGTTTCGCCCTCGATCCGTCGTCGCCCGGAAGCGCGGCGCCCGGCGATGGCGGCCGTCGCGCGCCCGGTAGTGGCGGCCGGTGGTGGCCGGGTGGGCGGTGGTCTCGCGGGAGGCCGGTCGAGGCAGGCCGCGTCACGGGTTGCGTCCACCCGGCCGGCTGGCGTTACGAATTCCCGTCGCCTCCGGGCCGGGCTGTCAGGCGACGGTCCTGGTCCGCGTCGAGGTCTCCGGCTATCGGCGGCGGTACCCCACGAGCCCCGGCGCGCGGCGTCGGCGGAGACACCATCGCCGCCAACTCACCGTCCGATGCGAGGGGGTGTGGAGGTGCCGTAGATGCGCTTGGCGTGTGAGGTGTAGCGGCGGCGAGCCATGAGGGGCATGACAACGCGAGCGAAGAGCGGAGCGTCGGCAAGGATCGCTTTGGTCGCCTCGGCGTCGCTCTCGTACATCACCATGCCGAACCCCAGGATCAGGTCGCTCTTGGGTGTGTTGGTCATGCCGTGCTCGCCCAGCTTGCCCCACTCCGCCGCGGTCACGTACTGCTCGGCCAGGGGGAGGATCTCCCTCTCCTCCAGCGCCATGTGCTCTACCAGCCGGTCGGTGAGCAGTTGGAAGGCCTCCGCGAGTTCCGTACCACCCTGCGCGGTCGAGCGCCACTGCGACAGGCGCTCTCCAGCAATCGTCAGGGCCTCCTCGATGCCGTGATGCTGCTTCTCCATCGTGGGCACGATCTGTTCGGTCTTCGCGCCTCCCCGTTCCAGCAGGAGAGGCCACAGGTAGAGGTCCTCGCCATGGTGGTGGGAGTGCAGGAACGAGCAGATCTTGTCGGCGTGGTCGGCAACAACCTTGGCGCGGCGGGTGTCCCCCCGCGCCACGCCCCGGATGAGCTGCGGGAGGAGACGGAATTCGCGACGCATCATGGCGTGCGCCGAGTACATGTCGCGCACGTCAGCCATCTTCACATTCTTGGGCTGCATGGACCTTTCTTTCTTTTGCGGGCACCGCCGGAGGTCGCTTGCGCTCCTATGGCGGGCGCGGACAGAGCCGTGTGCGTGAATGGCGACCGGTACCGCGGCTCGCTCGGGCGGCCTTCGCCCCCTTACCGGCAACCCGTGGGTGTCGGGAAGGTGCTACGCGGTGACGAGGTCGAGTTTGATCATGCTGCCTTGCCGTGCCGAGCGACCGGGACGCCTAGAGTTGAAGCTTCAACTTGACTGTCGGGTCGACCATAGCACATGATGTTGAAGCTTCAAGTCACTTGATAGGCTGGTGATCATGACGGAGAACGCCGGGGCGCAGCGGTCGGGCGGAGAGGCCGAGCCGCGCTGGCTGAGGGGTGGTGAGCTGTCGGCATGGAAGTCCATGGCCAGGGTCCTGACGACACTCGTCCCCGCATTGGAGCGTCAACTGGAACGCGATGCGAACCTGAACTGGATGGAGTACCACGCCCTGGCGCTCTTGTCCGATCAGGAGGGGCATACGCTGCGGATGAGCGACCTGGCCTCCCGGGCCGCCTCGTCCCTCTCGCGCCTCTCGCACGTGATCGCGCGTTTGGAGCGGCAGGGCCTCGTTTACCGTGTGCCTGATCCCCAAAACGGTCGGTACGTCCGGACGACGCTCACCCGCGAGGGCTACGAGAAGCTGGCGGCGGTCGCGCCGGCACACGTCGAAAAGGTGCGAACGCTGGTCTTCGACGTGCTGGAGCCCGACGAACTGAAAATGCTCAAGCCCCTATTCGATCGAATCTACGCGGCCATCGAGGAAGCCGAACGTCGAGGGTGAGACCGGCACGTCCGGGGTGCTGCTGACGCGATGACGGGTCGGGCGCCAACGTCTGTTTCGACGTGCCGCGCGGGCGCCGGGAGACGCCGAGCCATGTCCGTGTTCCGCTGCGGCCGGCCGCGCCCATTTCCGTGATCAATGCCTGTTCCTCGTCATTGACATCCGCCCCGTGGCGGGCCGGTCCGCGCTCCACGGTGGGCATCGCTCGCCCCGATCACCGGCACATCATCAAACCCAATCAATCGGAGTATCCGTGAACATCGCCTTGTGGATCATCGCTGCCCTGCTCGCCCTGTTCTTCCTCGCGGCCGGGTTGATGAAAATTGCCCAGTCGAAGGAGAAGCTGCTCACCAACCCGTCCATGACCTGGGCCGAGGACTTCTCGCCGGGTGTGATCAACATGATCGGCCTGGCGGAGATACTCGCCGCGATCGGGCTGATACTGCCGCGGGCGGTGGATGTGGCCCCCGTCCTGGTGCCACTCGCCGCCTCCGGACTGGCCCTGATCATGGTGGGAGCCGCGGTCACCCACGGCCGACGTGGCGAGCGTGACGGCATCGTCAAGAATGTGGTGCTGCTGATTCTGACGCTGATCGTGGCCTGGGGAAGGTTCGGTCCCTACTCCCACTGAGCGGGCCATCACCCGCACGAGTGAGGGTCCGGAGCGCACAGTGATTCGTCGGGCAGGTAGCTGCTCCTCGACGGCGGCGACCAGCGTCTCGTCCTCCGGGGTCACGCCCGGCCGGAACCGGCCGACCACCCTACCGTCGGGCGCGACCAGGAGCTTTTCGAAGTTCCACTGAACGCCACCGGCCTCGACGTCGGCATCCGGGACGCTGGTCAGCTCGGCGTAGCCCGGGTGCCGCCCCGAGGGCCGAGCCCGCCCGGCGGAATCGACGGGGAGGGCCGCTCACGTGACGCGCGATGTGCCAGGCACCGGCGCGCCGGTGGTCCGCGCCGGGCGCGGGCATTACCAGCTCGCACCACGAACCTGGACCAGCCAATGTGGACTGGCTTGCCGGGCCGTTGTCCTGAGCGTACCGGGGAACCTCGTTCCGGCGATCCCGGCCGGGTCGCCTGGGCCACCGCCGGCACCGCGTGCACGGGTGCGCCGTTGGTGGGTTCGTTGGCGAGTAGGGAGACACGGAGCCGATACCGGATACCCGGCCCACTGCCATCGAAACGCTCGGCGCGGCCGTACCCGCCCTGCAACGGAACATCGTGGGTCGGGTCCGCACGGCCGCCAGCGACCTGCCGCAGGCCGTCGGGATGGATCGGGAGGCCACGCTGCGCCAGATCCGCGAGGCGGCCGGTGCTGACCCCGACCACCATGAACAACGCCATCGCAAGGGGGAGGGGAAGGGCGCGTCCGGCCCTTCCCCTCCCCCGATTTCAGGCCGACCAGGCTGCGTCTCCGTTTTGCGCGACGTGAATGATCGGCCGCCTGCATAACAAGCAATCAGCTGAGCGTTGCTTCGATGGCCGAGATGACCCCGGATCCGGACACGACGCGGTCGAGCCGGAACCCACCGTCGGCAAGAAGCCGACGCCACTCGGCCTGGGTACGCTCACGGCCGCCGAACAACGTCAGCATGACGAGATCGATCGTCTTCGTGAAGTGCGCTCCGTCGTCCTCCGGCATCACCATTTCCATCAGGACCAGGCGCGCGCCGGGAGCGGCGGCCTTGGCGATGTTGCGGAGAATTCGAACGGCGGCCGCATCATCCCAGTCGTGCAACACGACGGACATGAGGTAGACGTCGGCGGTGGGTATGCTGTCGAAAAAGTCTCCCGCAACGACGCTCGCCCGCTTGTCCAGCCCCGCCGCCGTGAGGACTTCGCTGGCTCCGGCCACGATGTTCGGAAGATCGAAGACGATGCCCTTGCGCTCGGGCGCCCTGGTGAGTAGCTCGGCCAGGAGCCACCCATCCGCCCCGCCGATATCCGCGATCGTCTGCCCCGCGGGTATCTGATAGACGTCCAGAAGGTCGCCTAGTGAGACCCGCCCTCCGCCGGCCATGGCGGCGTTCTGCAGCCCGGACAGGCGAGGCGATTCCGTGACCCAGTCGAAGAACGGCTTGCCGAGAATCTCGTTAGCGCCCGTCTTCCCCGTACGCGCGGTGTGCAACAACCCGCTGAACGGAACGTAGTGCGTCTCCATGAGGTACCGCGCCGCCGCGCGCAACGAGTGCACCGGACCGTCGGCGAGCGTACGCCCCAGGTCGGTGACCTCCACTCGCCCGTCCAGGGTACGGAAAACACCCAGTGGCGTCAGGAATCGGATGATCCGGCCGAGCGCGTCCCTGTCCGCGTTGGTGGCTTTGGCCAGATCCTCCACGCTGCGCGGACCATCCAACAGCTCAGTGGCCACCCCCAGTTCCGCTATCACGTAAAGAGCCTGAGACACCTCGAAACCCGCCAGAAGCTGTCGCATCTGCCAAGCAGCGGAAAGGGGCTGTCTACCATCAGTCACGATAATCCTCCGAAGTCGAACCCTCGACAGAAAGTCGGCTCCGAACGTTTCCACAGGACTCATCCCGGACCGTGGTCCGGGCATCGCGAAGGAAGCGGATCCCACACTGATTCCGTTGAACCGGATCCGGCCGGCAGACGTCGCGTTCAGCGGTAACCTCTCGTGGACAGGAGCCATTCGTAGTCATGACCGCGCAGTCCGATCAGCATGTCGACCCGGTCCGGGTCGCCGCCGTTCCCTCGCCCGAAGCCTCCGGCGGCGCGTCGCGTCCCGACCACGGGGCCGTGCCAGCGCCGGTCACGCTGCCGTCGGCAGCCCTGCCGGGATCGGCGCCACCGCCCGGGCCGACGGCCGACGCCGCTCCCGGGACCACGACGACGCCGGCGGCCGACCGGCCCGCCGACGCCGCTCGGGAGATGGCGGCCGAGTGGGGCTGGCGGGGACGCGCGAACCGGCTCAGCCACGGGGCGTTGGCGCTCGCCGCCACCCGCGAGGAGCTGGTCCACCGGGCGGCCCGGCGGCGGCTGCTCCACACCTTCAGCCGGACGATGTCCATCGTGGTGGCCAATCCCAAGGGCGGTGCGGCGAAGACCCCGAGCGCCCTGATCGCCGCGGCCACCCTCGGGTTCTACCGGGGTGGCTACACCCTGGCCTGGGACAACAACGAGACACGGGGCACCCTTGGGGCGCGGGCCGAGGAGGCTCCGCACCAGCGGACCGTCATCGACCTGTTGGACCACGTCGACGAGTTCCTCGACACCACCGCCAGTATCGGACAGATGGCGGCGTACCTACGCCTGCAGGGCGCCCGGTTCGACGTGCTCGCCTCCGACGACGCTGCCGGCAGCATGGAGATCATCGACGCCGTGGCGTTCCGCAAGCTGTGGACCGCGCTGTGCCGCTTCTACCGGCTGATCGTGGTCGACACGGGCAACAATGTCCGCGCGGCGAACTGGCAGTCGGCGACGGCGGTGGCGGACTGCCTGGTGGTACCGACCACGGTGCAGCGTGACGTGGCCGATAGCGGGCTGTGGATGCTCGATCACCTGATCCGCACCGGACGGGCCGATCTGGCCGGGAACGCGGTCGCCATCGTCTCGTGCGCCGATCCGAAACCGGACGCGGCGCTCCTCGACGACATCGTCGAGCGCTACCGCCAGGTGGTGCGGGACGTGGCGGTGATCCCCTACGACGGTGCGATCCGTTCCGGCGGGCGTATCGAGTACGACCGACTCACCCCGGCGACCCGCCGGGCCTGGCTCATGGCGTGCAGCTCGATCGTCGACTCACTCGTCATCCGCGACCAGGACTGAACGACCAGGCGTCGGCCCCGGTGGCGCGCCGGGCCGCGTCGACGGCCCGGCGCAGCGCCGTTCGGGCCCGCCGGTCAAGTGCGTCGTCGTGGATCGGGTCGTACGCCGGTTTCGGGCCGCCGGCAGCATCCGGGATGACCTCGCGCAGCAGCACCAACGCCGCCGCGTCTCGGCCGAGATGCGCGACGTCGACAATCCTCATCCGGCTGCCGGCTTCGAAGCGCACACCTTCGGCTCCGGGCGACGTCGGGTCGGCCACCCGGCGTCCGGTGACCGACCAGATCACCAGCGTCGGACCGGCGGGCCCCCGACGGCCCGAGGTCCGTGGCCACGGCACGGTACTCGCGGTCAATGCCTCCGACGTCCGCACCTCCTCCCCCGGTTGCCAGCGCGCCGGCTGATCGGAAGGCCAGCCGCTGAACACCGCGCCTGTGTACCGCCCCTCGCCCGGGTCGGGCAGCACGGGGAAGTCGGGGCGCCGCTGCGGGGCCGGCACCGGTTCGGTCGCCGGCTTGGACAGGGGTGACTCGGGCCCGATCGCGGTTTCCGCCGTCGACCCGGGAGCCGCCGGCACCGGCACCGGGTCACGGGCTACGTGCGGTTCGGCCGGCCGGCCCGGCCCGGGGGCGTGGCCGGGCTCCGGATGGGGCTCCGAACCGGCCTGCGACTGCCCCGGCAGTTCGATCAGGTGGCCCGGGCCGACCACCGTGAGCAACGGGCCGTACCGCTCGACCAGTGGCGCCCAGAGCGCCCCGTCGGTCTCGGCCGGCATCCTCGTTACAGCCAGCCGCAGCGACGCCCTCGTCTCGGCTGGCAGCCCGTCCAGCACCGCGTTCAGCGTCGGCAGGTCCCGGGGCGGTCGCGCGACGGCCGCCGCGCCGAGCACCAGCACCGGCTGCCGGTCGTCGACCGGCAGCCGCCGGATCCGATCCTGCTCCGGATCATCGCCAGCCGAACGCAGCCACAGGCCCGAGCGGACCACCTCGACCGCCCAGTCCACGTCGACCCGCTGCACTCCGGCGGTACCGGCGGCGCCCGGCAGCGGATCACGCCACCGCACCACCTGCGGGGCCGCTCCGGCGCGGTACACCACTCGCTGGGCGAACGACCGCCAGCCCTGCCGGCCGTCGTTCCGCACGGGTGCCGCGGGGTCCGCCGGCGCGTCGGCGTCGAGACCGGCGAGTACGTCGACCGTGCCGCCGGTACGGGCGGCGAGCCACTCCCCGAGCGTGTGGGCGGTGCCGGCGTTGCCGTCGCAGGGCACCAGGACCATCCCCCGCCGTAACGCCCGGGGCAGCGCCTCCAGCACCGGATAGAGCAGTTCGGGCGGCGACCCGCGGCCCGGCCGACCGACCACCACGGTCAGCCGCGCGGGGTCCACCGGCGCCGCGAGCACCGCCGTCGTCAGCGCCGGTACCGGTGGGTCCGCGTCGTGCAGCCACAGCCCGGCCGGTACGGCGGTCGCGCGCAGTTCTGGCGGCAGGGCCCGGAGGCCGCGCGGAAGCAGCCGTTCCCACCGAGGTGCCGGATGCCGTGCGCCCTGCCGCTCCGCGGGCTCGCCCGGCCGGAACCGCCACCACTGTCCGTCCACCACGAACAGCGCTCCGGTGGGCAGCAGCATGACCGGCCCGGCCGGGGCGATCACCTCCATGCCCAGTTCGTCGGCGAGTGGTTGGGCGATGCCCGGTTGACCCGAGTCGGAGAGGACCAGGCGGATCGAGCCGCACCGGACCGGAAGGTGCCGGCGGAGCAACGTCACCAGGGTCGGCACGTCCAGCGCCGGTTCCGCGGCCACCACGACCGTGTGTCGCTCGCGTTCGCGCGGCAGGCGAGCGGGGGTGAGACCGGACGGCAGCGAGTGGCCCCGGACGAGGAGGGTGACCCGGTCGTACCCGTGCACCCGGATCTGGTCGGACCGCTCACGCATGACAGATGTCCTTCCGCGCCGAAGGGCGTCGGCTAACCGGCGGGATCCCGGCGTCCTGGACCGGGCACGCGTCGGGTCGGCGTGGCCCGGAGCGCTCCGCGTGGCGGAACCGGCCCAGGAGGGTCCGACCTGACCACCTGGACGGGAAGCCGAGCCCCATCACCCACCGCTGGCGCCCGCGACGACGAGGACCATTCAGTGTGCCCTGGTCTGCGGCTCGTCACCGCCGTCGCCCTTCACCTGGTCCAGGCGGGGGGCGCGCGGGCCGGCGATCGGGGTCCGGGATCCCGGCGACCCGTCCGCGATCGCCGGCGTCGACCACCGGGTGGGCCGATCCGGGTCCGATCGATCGGACGACCCGCGAGGTCCGCTACCCGGAGCTGGACGATGGGCTCCCGGACGCCGGGACCGAATCGGACCAGCCGCCCGCAGCTCGGCTGCGGGGGATTGGTTCTCGTCGGACTCGGCGTCCGGCTCCTCCGGCGGGTCGAGCAGCTCGGCGCCGCACCGCATCCGGCTCAGTCCACTGACGACCGGCCCAAGATCGAAACACAGGTCCCGGCAGGATTCGCAACCGGCAAGGTGTTCCTCGAAGGCAAATACCGCTGCCAAGGGCAAGGCACCCAGAAGGTACGCTCCGCAGTCGGCACAGAGCCGACCGCGACCTTCACTGTCATCGCTCATCGGTGCATCAGATCTACTCCAAGTCACGGCCATCCGGTGGCAGCATGCGACCAGAGTGTGCCTGGTGGAAGCTACTACCAGATTAACGGCCACCGCCAGCAGTAGATCACCGAACAGAAACCCCATGAGGTCTCAACTCGTGTCGGTAGGGCCGATAGCGGCGCGCAGGGACCGCAACGCGTAGTGCGCCCGCGACTTCACGGTCCCCTCGGGAATGCCGAGACGAACGGCGACCTCTTCGGTCGATTTACCCAGGAAGTATAGCTCGACGAGCACCTCTCGGTGCGCGCGGGTCAGCTTCCGCAAGGCGCGCCGGACCGTCTGCCCCGCCACCACGGCGTCGGTACTGTCGACAGTTCCCGCCACCTGCGCGAGGTCGGAAACCCCGACCTCGGTTGGCCGGGCCCGACGGGCACGCGCGGCGTCAATCGCGATCCGCCGCGCCACGATGAACAGCCAACGCCGCAGCGCCTCCCGCTCGGACGGCAAACGATCCAGGTGGCGCCACGCCTGCATCAACGTTTCCTGCAGCAGATCCTCGGCCAGATACCGATCCCCCAGAGTCAATCTGAGCAGGAACCGGTACAACGGCTCCACATGCTCTCTGTGTAATGCGTACATTCGCGCCGACGGGGCCGTGGCATCACCCGGCCACCCGTCGTCGACCGGGGCAGGCCGGCCCACCCCGCCACTTTGGAACAGCACAAGTAGCAATCCATTCCCCCAGGCACATTCACCGCGTGCTGGACCAGGTGCATCCAGTAGCTGTCGAGCCCCCCATGATTCGACAACCCCGTGAAGCATACGATCGACTCATGTTTGGTCAAGTGATCGAGGGAACCTTCCGAAAGAATTGCACATTTGCAGCAGTCCGGCTCCCCGTTACCACCCGGAAGCCCGGCAGAAATCCCTATGTCGTCACTGGAGTTCCTTATCGCCACGACGGAGAATCGGGAAAAGTACCTATGTGGTCGTCTGGTGTCCCGCCGCCACCACGGGAGTGACGTCCTCGGCGAGGAGCGTCCGTAGTTGTTCGACCGTCGGCGTGCCAAGGGTACGGAGCCGGCCCGCCTGGCGCGTGATGGAGTCCTCCAGCAGCTGGCGGGCATACCGACCATTGCCGAAGGCCCGCCCCTTCGGTAAGCGCTCGAAGTGTTCCCGAAGCACGATCAGCGTGCTGCCCGGACATTCGTACCCGCTGGCCGAGGCGAGCCCCTGGAAGATCGCCACGAGTTCGTCGGGGCTGTAGTTCGTGAAGTGGATACGACGCGAGAAGCGGGAGGCCAGACCGGCGTTCGCGGCGAGGAAGGTTTCGATCTCCCGCTCGTACCCGGCGGCGATGACCACCACCTCGTCGCGGTGGTCCTCCATCAGCTTGACCAGCGTGTCGATCGCCTCCCGACCGAAGTCCTGCCGAGCGTCGGGTGGCGCCAGGGTGTACGCCTCGTCGATGAAGAGCACCCCGCCCCGCGCCCGCTCGAACGCCTCCCGGGTGCGCTGGGCGGTGTGTCCGATGTACTCCCCGACCAGGTCGGCGCGGGCCACCTCGACCATCTGGCCGCCCGGCAGCACGCCGAGGGCGGTAAGGAGCTGCCCGTACAGCCGGGCGACGGTGGTCTTACCGGTGCCCGGCGGCCCCGAGAAGACCAGGTGCCGGGAGATGGTCGGAGCCGGGAGGCCGGCCTCGACCCGGGTCCGGATGGTCGCCAACAGGTCGATCATGTCGGAGACCTCCCGCTTCACCCCACCCAGCCCGATCATGCCGTGCAGCCGGGCGAGCAGTTGGTCGACCTCGTCCGTCCGTGCCGCACCGGTCCGCGCGCCCGTCGTGACGCCGAGGTCCTGCGGCAGCAACCGGGCCAGCTCCACCCCGTCCGACGAGGACGCCTGCGACAGCCGGTACGCCTGCCGCCCGATCATCTCCTCGAACACCTTGCGGGCCACCCGGGCGTTGCCGAAGTTCGCGTCCCGCGCCATCCCGTCGAACAGCCGGGTCAGTGCCAGGCGGGTGTCGTATTCGAGGGAGTAGTGGTGGGTGCTGCACAGCCGCTCGACGATGGTCACCAGTTCCTCGGTGGAGTAGCTCTCGAACTCCACCGTTTTGGAGAAGCGGGAGGCCAAGCCCGGGTTGGAGTCCAGGAACGCGCGCATCTGCGCCGAGTAGCCGGCCACGATCACCACGATCTCGTCGCGGTGGTCCTCCATCAGCTTGACCAGGGTGTCGATCGCCTCGCGGCCGAAGTCGTGCCCGCTGCCGCCGCCGTCGACCGGGGAGAGCGTGTACGCCTCGTCGAGGAAGAGCACCCCGCCGAGGGCCTCGGTGAACCTCTCCGTGGTCTTCACCGCCGTACCGCCGATGTGCTCGGCGACCAGGTCGGCCCGCGCCACCTCGACCAACTGGCCCGTCTTCAACACGCCGAGCGCCGCGAGGATCTTCCCGTAGAGCCGGGCCACGGTGGTCTTGCCGGTGCCGGGAGCGCCGGCGAAGACCATGTGACGTGACATCGGCGGGGCCGGCAGCCCAGCCGCGGCCCGCCGCTGGCTCACCCGGTGCAGCCCGACCAGCGTCGCCACCTCGTGCTTCACCCCGGCGAGCCCGACCAGGGCGGTCAACTCGGCCAGCAGCGGGGCGGCGGCGTCGGAGGGCCCGTCGCCTCCCGGCTCACCGCCCGGCGCCGGCGCCGCGAACGGGCGGGTCGGCTCCTCGCCAGCCTCACCGGCACCGGCGACGGGAGTCGGGCCCACCGGGGCAGGTTCGGCCGGACGGGCACCGTTCGAACCGCTCGGGCGGTCCCCGTGGCCGTTGCCGACCATCGTGGTCGACTCCACCACCACCGGATCCGCCGTCTCCCGGACCAGTCCCTCGCCCGCGTTCGAGATCAGTTCGCAGCCGTCCAGCCGGCCGGACGAGCCGGCGGCGAAGCGGACCCCCGGCCCGCCGCTGCCGTGCACCCGGCTGCGGAGCAGGGTCAGGTTTGCCTGCCGCTGGACCAGGACCCCGACGGTACGGGCGTCGCCCACATCCGATCCCGTCACCGTCGCCGTACCGTCGACCAGCAGACCGACGGCGCACCCCTGCACGGTCGCCTGCTCGGCGACGAGCGTCGCGCCGGCCTCGACCAGGAACCCGCCGGCCGCGCACCGTTCGACCCGCGTCCGTTGGACCACCGGCCGGGCCTGGCCGAGCACCCGTACCCCGTACTCCCGGGCCTCCTCCACCAGGCAGTCCTCGACCAGCGGCGCGGCCGACCCGCCGACCACGATCCCGGTCGGCCCACCGCGTACGGTCAGCCGGCGCACCGTCCCCGCCGCCTCGCCCTGGAACAGCAACGCGCCGCCCGGTCCGTCGGCCACCCGGCCGCCCTCGATCAGCGGCGCCGCCGAACCGGTGACCGCGATCGCCACCGCCTCGGCGTCGGTGATCTCGTTGTCCGCGAAGGTGCCGGTGGCCTGGTCGAGCACGATCAGCCCGTGACCGGCAGCACCGCGTACCCGGCAGCCGCTCAGCACCGGATCGGCCGTGCCGGAGACGACCACCGCGTGCCCGCCGACCGTGCTGATCTCGCAGTCCTCGAGGGACGGCCGGCCCCCGGTGACCACCACCCCGGCCCCGGGCAGGTCATGCAGCCGGCCGCGCACCACCCGGAGGGCGCCGTCATCCTCGACCACGACCGCCGGCCCCTCGGTCGCGGTGATCTCGCAGCCCTCGACGGTGCCCCGGCCACCCTGGCCGCAGAGGACCCCGGCGCCCCGGATGCCGGTGAACATACAGCCGCGCAGCACCGGATCCGCGCCGCGGAGGATCACCGCCCCGGCGCTGCCGGTCTCCCGAACTGTGGTGGCACTGACCGTGCCGCCGCCGGCCTTCTCGAACAGGAACCCCGCGCCCTGCGGGTTGGCGACCTCGCAGTCGCGCAGCTCCACCCGGCCGCCGGGCACGTGCACCGCCACGACCCCGCGCCCGTCGATCGCGCACCGGTCCGCCTCCAGCGCGCCCCGCCCGACCTGCACGGCGGGCAGGTTGGTGGACCCGCCCCGGACGGTCACCCCGCGCAGCGTCACGTGGCCACCGCCGACGAAGACCGCCACCCCGTCGCCGCCGTCTATCGTCACCGTCCCCGGGCCCTCCTCGGCCAGCACCGTCACCCGGCTGGTGAGTCGCAGCTGCTCCCGGTAGGTGCCCGGCTGCACCATGATCGTGGCGCCGGGGGCGGCCGCCGCCAGCGCCGCGGTGATGCTCGGCAGGCATCCCGGCTCGGTGTCGGAGACCGACAGCAGATTGTTGGTCACGCTCGTCCATCCTCGTCAGCCACGATGGCACCGGCGGACGCCGGTGCGGGGAAGGGTCGGCCCGCGTCGTCCAGGCCGGGGGCGAAGGACGGCGGCACCGCAGCTCCGCCGGACGCCGGGCCGCCCTGGTCCGCCGCGCGTAGCCGCTGCAGAACGCGTTCCGCGCTGTCGGGTCCGCCCCGCGCGGACGCCGCGAGGTCCCGCAGCAGCACCCGTACCTCCCGCCCGGGTGCGCCGTCGTCGACCGCGAGCACCTGGAACCGGCTGCCCGGCGGGAAGACCGCCGAGGCGCCGGTCCCACCGTCCAGGCCGTCCAGGCGGCGCGCGCTCACCGACCAGATGAGCAGCCGCGTCCCGGCCGGTGCGGCGTTCGCCCCGGCGGTCAGGTCGACATCGACGAAGGCGGGTTCGACCAGCACGTCGCCCGGCCGGTACCCGCCGGCGAGGCGCGGGTCGTCCGGACCGGCCCGGAAGACCGGCCCCAGCACCGAGGGCAGCCGGCGCAACCCGTACGCGGCGGCGCGGGCCACCAGCGTCAGTCCGGCCGCCGCGGTTTCCGGGCCGCCGCCACGCAGGAACTCGTTCAGCCGGTCCCGCTCGCCGTCGCAGTATGCCCGCACCGCGACCAACCCGGCGGTCAGCTCGCCGGAGGCTCCGGCCACCGTCCGTAGTCCGGGTGACTGCGCCAGGGTCCGGGCCACCACCCGGGCGTACGCGTCGTACCGGCCGCCGAGCGCTTGGCGCAGCGCGGTGCGGTCGGCGACCGGCGAGTCGAGGCCGGCCGCGGTGAGCCAGCGCGGCGCCGGAGCGGGCGGGGCCGTCGACTCCGAGGGCCGTCCGGCCGGTTCGGTGCCGGTCGGCGGGGCCGGTGGCTTGTCCGCCGGGCCCGACGCGGTGGTACCCGACGCGCTGGCACCGTCCGCCCCCGGGGTGTCGGACGCCCGCGGTACGTCGGACCCCACGATCGGCGCGGACGGGCCGAGCGCGGCGGCGGTCAACGATGGCCCCGGCTGCCAGCCCGGCCCGACGGCCGTCGGCACCTCGCCGGGCTGTCCGGGCGTCTCCTCGGGTTGCCCGGATCGCGGTCGGGCCGGTGCTGCCGTCGGAGGCCCGTCGGCGGCGCCGCCGGACGCGGAGGGTGGGGCGGGAACCGGCGGCCGGTCGCCCCAACCGGCGGCCGGTCCCCGCGCTTCGGTGCCGGGCCCGCCGATCGGCGCGGCGTCGAGCGCCGCGGGGCCGGTGCCCGGTCGCCCGACATCGGCCGGGGGTGGGGCGCCGGTCTGCGGCGGCACGGCGAGCCGCGGCGGCGCCGGCCAGCGTCCGGAAGCGAGCAGTGCGGCGGTCTCCGGCCCGAGTGGGGTGGGGAGCGCCGGCGGTGCCGGCGGATCGCCCGGCAGCGTCGGCGCGCCCGGAGCCCCCGGCGCGGCGGTGCGCGATGCGGCGCCGGCCGTCGGGGCGGTACGCGGCGCCGGGGCGGGACGGGGCACGCCCCGGTCGGGCCGGCGGGTCCGTGCCGGCGGGCGCGCCGGCAGCACGGGCCCGACGAGGCGCCCGCGGCGCGCCGTACGGGTTGCGCCCGGCTCGCGTCGGCTCCAGCGCAGGAACGCACCAGCGGTCTGGAGCAGCCCGGTCGCGGTGCGGGTGACCGCCCCGTCGGCCGCGTACACCGGTGTCGCGAGCGCGTCCGCGAGGCCGCCGAAGAGCAGGTCGGCGGCGGGCCCGCGCACCGGCACGCCGGACGTGACGAACACCAACGGCCGGGTGTCGCCCGCCCGGCAGGCGTCGAGCAGCTTCGCCAGCGCGCGGGGTGCCACCGGCCGGCCGGCCACCCGGAATCCGGTCACCTGCACCTCGATCTCGACCACGAACCCGGCCAGGCAGCGCGCGTTGCCCACCGTCGGTTCGTCGACGAACGACCAGCCCGACGGGGTACGCGTGCCCGGGAGCGTCCCGGGCGTGTCGGTGCCGGTCTCCGGCGTACCCGGCGGTCGGACGCGCGGCGCCGGCCGGGGCGGTTTCCAGGCGAGCCGCGGACGCCGCGCCGGCAGATCGAGGTATCCGCCGTTCGCCCGCAGGATCGCGTGCGGCCAGCGGCTGGCGGCCGTGACCGCCGGCGGCGGGATCGGCGCCAGGGTGACTGCCGGCGGCGGGACCGGCACCAGGGTGACCGCCAGCGGCGGGACCGCCGGCCATGGCGGTTCGGCCCGGACCGCGCCGTCCGGGTCCACCCCGACCCACGGCGCGGGAGCGAGCGCGCCGCCCGCCGGTACCGCGAGCGCGGTCGGCGGGACGGCCACGTCCTGCCCGATCCACTCGGCCAGGAGTCCCGCCTCGGCGCGCGGATCGACCGACGGGGCGTAGGCGCCGATCGGCACCAGCCGGATCCCGGTGGCGACGCCACCGAGATGTTCGGTCAGTGCCTCCAGCAGCAGCTCGAACAGGTCCGGCCGGGCGGTGACCGAGGGTGCGCTCACGACGGCGCGCCGCCCCGCTTCGGGGGGCAGGGCGGCGGCCAGCTCGTGGATCGGCGTACCCGCGTCCGCCTCGGTACGCAGTACCAGCGCCTCCCCGGCGGGCTCCACGACGACGGCCGGGACGGGTGGGTCGCCGCCGGTGGGCGGGGTTCCGGGTACCACGTCGGTCAGGAACGCGGGTGCCTGGTGGACAACGTCGGTCAGCCCTTCGTGGTGCCGGTGTGCCAGAGCCCTCGCCCGCCGATCGAGATGGTCACGTTGCCGTCGGACTGCAGCACCAGGATGGCACCGTTGTTGCCGGCGGTGTTCGAGGTCCAGATCGTCGCGTTGGACTCGTTGTAGAGCGCGAGATTGCCGTCGGCCTGGAAGACCAGGTGGTGACCGCCCTTGCCCTTGGTACCGGTCTGCCAGACCGCCTTGCCCTGGTCGTAGAGGATCACGTTGCCCTCGTTGGCCAGCACGAGCTTGAGGCGGTTGGTGCTCCAGGACTGGCCGAGTCGCAGGGTGGCGGTGGACTGCACCACCAGGGTCTGCCAGTTCGGCTTGGGCGGGCTGGTGGTGGGATGGGCCTGCGGCGGGCGGGACGGGGAGGTGGCACCGCCCGGGGTGCTCCCCCCGCCGGCCGGCGGCGCGGCGGTGGCCGGTTGCCCGCCGGGCGACGGGGTCGCGGTCGCCGGCTTGCCGCCGGCCGCCGGCTTGCCGCCCAGCCGCGGGTCCTGCTGGTAGTAGCCGACGTAGCCCATGACCAGGTTGACGTAGGCGCGGACGTCCGCGTCGTCGGGCAGCCCACCGGACTGGCGTACCGCGTCCGGGCCGACCCGGAACGCGGCCAGCGCCAGCGGGTACGAGTCCTTACCCAACCCGCCCAACTCGTCGAAGAGAGCGCACATCGTCAGGCCCAGCGTCGGAATGGCGACGCTCGGGTCCCAGGGCGAGGTGCTGGTGGGCGACGGGGCGTACCGGGCCCAGACCTGGGGGCTGAACTGCGCGATGCCCTGCGTGGAGTGGGAGCCGAGCAGGTTCGGGTTGAAACCGGAGGCGGCCATCAGCTGCGCGGCGACCCTGGCCGGGGTGAGCCCCGAGCACGCCCGGCCGGCCGCGAGTACCGCGGCGAGGTAGGTGTCCGGCACCGGCTTGGCGTCGGTTCCCGCACCGGGCACCGCGCCGATCGGGCCGGTCGGGCCGCCCGGCTTCGTGCCGGTGCCGGAGCGGTGCGCGTACCAGGCGGCGTAGCCGGAGACACGGTCCACGTAGCCGTTGGCGGCCGGCGGGATGCCCTTCGCGGCGCGCACGGCCTCGACCCCGGAGTGGTACGCCCCGAGCGCCAGCCGCCACGGGTCGCCGCCGATTCCGGCCCGACGTACCTGGCCAACCAGGTCACAGGTGAGGTGGGCGAGCGCGGCGACGTTCGCGGCGGGATCGGTACGCGCAGAGGTGGTGCGCGGCTTCCACTCCTCCCACGCCGCCTCGGTGAGGCCGGCGATGCCCGTGCCGCCGTTGGCGGTTTTCGCGTTCGCGTCGAAACCGGAGGCTGCCATGAGCTGCCCGGCGAGCCGGGCCGGGGTGAGTACCGGGCAGGCGTGCGCCGCCGCCGCGATCGCCTCGACCTGGCCGGCCGGCACCGGCCGGCCGGCGAGTTCGGTCTCCTCGGCCGTGGCGGTGCCGAATCCGGCGCTGGCCGCGACCCCGGCCCCGCCCATCAGCACGAGCAGGATCCCGATCGCGACCCAGCGCCGGAACGGGGAATCGAGCCGGTCCAGTCCGCGTGCGACGGGCCCCCAGATCCGGCCCACCGCGCCAGCGACCCGCTCTCGGAGCCGTCGGTAAACACCACCGCCGGGTGTGGTAGCCACTGTTCAATCTCCCTCGCCTGACACTTCGGTTACACGACGGCTCGCCCCGGTCGCCGGTTCAAAGTTCGTCGCTGCTTCGCGCCCGGTTCCCGGTCGTCGCCGTCCGTCCCAGACGATCCGTGCCAAGGGTTGGACGCGTACGGCCACGCCCCTCGATCGTGCGTCCGCCGTGTTGTCAGAGGTCAACCTGCCTCTTCAAGGTGCCGTCGACCGACTCGATCGCTTGTCGTGGCGCGCGGCGCGGTCCTCGGCCGGGCGCGGAGCGGTCCTCGGCCGGGTCGGATTTCTCGGCCTTGCGAGCCGTCCGGAGCATGGTAGTGTTCCGGCCCGCCAGCAACGCTTCGGTCTTGGCGTCGCGGTAGCCCTTGTTCACGACCAGGACCACACCTCCAGAGTGGCCGGCGGACCGGGGTCGGTGTCGACCAGATCGACCAGGACTCCACGCTCGTCGGTTCGGGGTTGGCCAGGGCGGAGCGTTGGACGGTTTTCCGGGACCGGCCGAATTCCACGAGGGTGGAATCGGCCAGCCGGATCGGGTCGCGCCACAGGCCGGCGTCGACCACCAGTACCCGGATGGCGTACTTCAGTTGCGGGGTCAGGGCGCGTAGTCGCTTGTTGTCGCCGGGCTGCTGGGGCAGATACGGGATCAGGTGGCGGATCGCGGTGCGGGCGTAGCGAATCCAGCGGACTTCGTGGTGGTAGCCGAGGAGGGCGTGCATGACCGCAACGGCGAAAAGTTCCGCCTCGGTGAATCGTTCGTTGCCTCGTACCCATTGGATTAGACCGGCTACGCGGTCGCCGCCGAGGACGTCCGCGGATCACCATGAAAACGGCTCCAATGACAGTCATCTCAAGTGTCCAGCGGGGATGGTGGCGGCAGAAGTCGCATGCCGGTGGACTGGAAAAGCGATTGGATCGGTATATTGAAAACCCGAGCGGCAGTGTTGTTCGAGATTGGGCAACCCTTCGAGATCGTAGAACTCGATCTCGACCGACCAGGTCCCCACGAGGTGCTGGTGAAAATCGTGGCGGCCGGGGTCTGCCACACAGAACTCCACCTCAGGATGGGTGACATACCGGGCAGGCTGCCACTGGTCGGCGGGCACGAGGCATCGGCAATTGTCGAAGAGGTCGGCGAGAATGTCAGCCGGGTCAAGCCGGGCGACCACGTCGTCTGTACGTTCGTTCCGAGCTGCGGCACCTGCCGCTACTGCTCCACCGCCCGCCAGCACCTCTGCGTCCTGGGCGCCAACATGCTGACCGGCGAACTGCCGGGCGGTGGCTTCCGAATGCACCACCAGGGCCAGGACGTCGGCGGAACGTTCATGCTCGGGACCTTCTCGGAGCGCGCCGTCATCTCCGAGTACGCGGTGGTGAAGGTCGACCAATCGCTGGACCTCAAGACGGCCGCGCTGCTCAGTTGCTCCGTACCGACCGGTTGGGGAACGGCGACCAGCGCCGGGGAGGTCAAGCCGGGCGACGTGGTCGTCGTCTTCGGCGCGGGTGGCGTTGGCCTGCACGCGGTACAGGGAGCCACGTACAGCGGTGCCAGTGAGGTCATCGTGGTAGATCCGGTGCGGCTCAAGCGGGACGCCGCGACGCGCTTCGGCGCGACGTACGCGTTCGAGCACGCGGAGGCCGCGATCGAGAAGATCCGAGAGCTGACGTCAGGCGACATGGCGGACAAGGCGCTGGTCACGGTTGGCAGGGTGGATGATGCCGTGGCCGTGGCCGCCGTCAACTCCGTGGGGAAGAGCGGAACCGTCGTCATCACCTCCGCCGCCAACCAGTCGTTCGACTTCTACTCACCGAGCAACATATTTTTGCAGTTCCAGAAGGTCGTCAAGGGCTCGATCTACGGCTCGACGAACCCGCAGTACGACATCCCGCGACTCGCGGAACTCGGCCGCACCGGCGACCTCAAGCTGGACGGGCTGATCAGCCGCACCTACTCCCTCGACCAGGTCAATGAGGGCTACGCGGACCTGAACGACGGCAAGATCATTCGAGGCATGATCGTTAACGATACGGAGTGACGCCCGGACGCGGTTCGGCTGGTCGACAGATTCCTTTGGCCTCCGCGCGACCCGGCGTCCTGTGGGCCGCGTCGCTCCTCGTGCTCGGCGACCGATAGACGATGAGGCCACCCGAGGCGAACATCCTCGGGTGGCCTCATCGCAACCGCGCTGGTACTCCACCGTCACTTGGCTTTGGCGATGGGCGTGGCGCCGTAGGTCGCCGTGATCCTCGCCTACATCTCACCCACCGGCCGGGCCCTGCTCGACCCAAGAGCCAGGCCATGTCTTCGTTCGGGTCCCCGACGGGCGTGGAGGGGTTCAGCTCCGGCAGAATTCGCGCAAGCAGGTGCTCCTGGCCGGCGCTCGCCGCCCGTACCTCGTCGGGCAGCCGCTGCGACAAGGTGTGCGGGACCGCAGAGAATGGGGCGAAGGGAAGCCCGTCGCCACCGACCTCGACGCAACCGCCGACTCCTGCGACGGCCCGGTCAGGGGCAGGATGCGTAGCGGTTCCTCGACCAGTCGGGTCTTGCCTACACTCGCCTCACCCCGGACGAGTACCGCCTGGGCCTCGCCCTCGTCCGCGGATTCTGCCGCGTTCACCAGGTAGGACAGTTCCACTTCCCGCCCGACGAAGAGAGCGCGTCCGGAGCGCCTCTCATAGCCGCGTGCATGACATGACACCGGGTGATGCGGAGAGGTCCATGGTCGCTGTCACGCCAAAGTGGATGACTCATGCCCGCGGCCCACGCCGGACGGCTGGGAAACCGAGCCGGGGCGATGGCGTGGGCTCCGGTCAACGGCGCGAAGCCCACGCCAAGCGTTCATCACCCGGCAATTCCGCCGATCGCTAACGTGCGGCCGACGGCGCGGCGAGTGCGGCGCGCGTCTGCTGGGCGAAGTCCCGCATGCTGTGGCCTGACGGGAGACTGTCGAGTAGCACCACGTCGGAGATGGCGTTGTTGACGCGGAGGGATCGGATCCTCTGGTACTCCTCGGAACTGGACCAGGCGCTCACGGCGGCACGGTCGGGAAATTCCAGGAGGACGACGAGGCCGGTCCATGCGCCCTCGACGACGGTGCCCTCGCCGTTGGCGAGGAACCTACCTCCGTGTGCCTCCACCGTCGCCTCGACCTGCTCGAGGTAGGACAGGAAAGCTTCGTTGGGTACGCCGCCGGGAAGGCGGAGGTGATTGATCAGGTAGGTGGCCATGTCGATTCCTTCATGCTTGGATTGGTCGCGACTTAGCGGGAGCGGGCGGGCCGCGGGTTGCCATTGTGGACTCCGCCACTCGCCTGCGCGCAAGGTGGCCGGAGGACCGGAGGAAACAGGGCTTTTCCCTTGCGCCACCACCGTACACCGATCGGTTTCCCGATGCCAATCACCGGAGCTGCGCTACTCCGCATGGCAGACATGACCCGGCCGGAAAACGTGCGTGACCGCGTGCCTGCGAGCGCGCGCCAGCTGTCCGACGACAAGGGAATCAATTCGAATAACCTGCTACGGCAAACCGATCGTTTCCTTGATGGCGAACCGATCGGTCTCCGCTTGCCAACCTCTCGCACCCGGCTACTCGCCAGGGGCGAGGGCGTCCCGAACGGCGTGACCTCCATCGCCATCGGTGGCGACACGTCGACCGGGACCGCCCGCGCCTCTCGGCACTACCTCGTGCTTTTCGCAGCAGGTTGTCTAGTATCGATGCGAACCCGGCATGGCGAGTTCGACCTCCTGCTTCGTGGTGGTGAAGTCGTAGGCGGTCTCGGCGTGCACCACGTGGTCGATACCGACGACCTCGTCCTGACGGCGCACCCGGAAGCCGACCGTCATCTCGATGACCATGGCCAGCAGCCCCGACATCACCAGGGAATAGGCGGCGACGGCAAAGGCGCCGACCGCCTGCTTCTCCAACTGTCCGGCGCCCGCGCCTGCGACCAGGCCGTCGGTGATGTCGAAGACCCCGATGAGGAGGGTACCGACGAGACCACCGACCGCATGGACGCCCACGACGTCGAGTGAGTCGTCGTAGCCGAGGCGATCCTTCAGGTTCACCGCCCAGGCGCACACCAATCCAGCGATGACGCCAATGGCTATCGCGCCCCAGGTGTTCACGGCGACGCACGCCGGGGTGATGGCTACCAGTCCGGCGACCGCTCCGGACGCGGCGCCGAGGGAGGTGAAGCGGCCCTTCCGTACGCGTTCCCAGATGAGCCAGCCCATCATCGCGGCGCCGGCCGCGACCTGTGTGTTGAAGAGGGCGACGCTGGCCGTGCCGTTGGCGGCCAGCGCGGATCCGGCGTTGAAGCCGAACCACCCGAACCACAGCAGTCCCGAACCGAGCATCACGAACGGCAGACTGTGCGGACGCATCAGCTCCTGTTTGAAGCCGACCCGCTTGCCCAGGACCAGAAGGGCGCCCAGGGCAGCCATGCCCGCGTTGATGTGCACCGCCGTACCGCCGGCAAAGTCCTTGACGCCGAGTTTGAAGATCCAACCCCCGGACTGCCACACCCAGTGGGCGACCGGGAAATACACCACGGTTACCCAGAGGGCGATGAACAGCATCCACGCGCCGAATTTGGCGCGGTCCGCGATCGCCCCGCTGATCAGGGCCGGCGTGATGATGGCGAACATCAACTGAAACGCGGCGAAGGCGAACACGGGAATGCTGCCGGTCAGGGTGCTGTCCGTGATGCCGCGCATGCCGGCATGTGAGAGGCCGCCGATGAGTCCGTGCCCGCCCACGTCATCGCCGAAGGTGAGCGAGTAGCCGTAGGCCGCCCAGAGCACGCTGACGATGCCCAGGCTGATGAAACTCATCAGCAGCATGTTGAGCACGCTCTTCACGCGGACCATGCCGCCGTAGAAGAAGGCGAGTCCAGGGGTCATCAGCATGACCAGTGCGGCGCTGATGAGTACGAACGAGGTGTCGCCCGGGTCGAGGCCCGTCGGCATCGATATCTCCACTTCATGTCTTGAACGCCCCTGCGTCGCAGCGGCGTTGATCGGATCCGGTGTCGGCTGGCGTGGCCTCAGACGAGGTCGGCCTTTTCCAAGGCGGCGCAGCAGGTGTCAACCATGAGGCGGGTGACGGTGTACGGGTCGACGTTGGCGTTCGGACGGCGGTCCTCGATGTAGCCCTTCTGCTCCACCTCCACCTGCCACGGAATCCGGACGGAGGCACCGCGGTCGGAGACGCCGTAGCTGTACTGGCTCCACGGGGCGGTCTCGTGGGCGCCGGTCAGGCGGGCCTCGACGCCCGCGCCGTAGCTGCGGATGTGCTCCAGCGGCTTGTCGTCACGACCCAGGGCCTCGCAGGCCTCGATGATCGCGGCGTAGCCCTCCCGCATCGCCCGCGTAGAGAAGTTGGTGTGTGCGCCTGCGCCGTTCCAGTCGCCCTTGGCCGGCTTGGGGTCCAAGGTGGCGGAAATGCCGAAGTCTTCGGCGGTGCGGTAGAGCAGCCAACGCGCGACCCACAGCTGGTCGGCAACCTCCAGCGGGGACAGCGGGCCGACCTGGAACTCCCACTGACCGGGCATGACTTCGGCGTTGATGCCGGAGATGGACAGCCCGGCGGCCAGACAGTTGTCCAGGTGCGCCTCGACCACGGCGCGACCGTGGATCTCGTCGGCGCCGACGCCGCAGTAGTAGCTGCCCTGCGGGGCGGGGTAGCCGCCGTCGGGGAAGCCCAGGGGGCGAGCGCCCTGGAAGAAGGTGTACTCCTGCTCGATGCCAAACAGGGGCTGCTGGTCCGCGAAGCGCTCAGCGACCGGACGCAGCAGGGCACGAGTGTTGGACTCGTGTGGCGTGCCGTCGATGTTGAGGACCTCGCACAGCACCAACAGGTTGGCTCCCCCGCGGATCGGGTCGGGGTAGGTGGCGACCGGCTCGAGAACCCGGTCGGAGCGGTGGCCCTCGGCCTGGTTGGTGCTGGAGCCGTCGAAGCCCCAGATGCCGGGCTCGGTGCCGTCGGCAAGGATCTTGGTTTTCGAACGCAGCCTCGCCGTCGGCTCGGTGCCGTCGATCCAGATGTATTCAGCCTTGTACGTCATGTGTCTCTTCTTCTGTGATTGGCCGTGGTTGGCCGTCGGAAGGGTGACCGGACGAACGGACGCCGCGAGGGGCGGAACCGTCCGCACGAAATGGGCGGCGAATCGCCTGATCAGTGGTGGCGGCCGCCTGTTTGAGGAGCGTCACGACGGCGTCGTGTCTCCCTCGCTCAGCGTCGGAGAGCGGTGTGCCTCCCCAGCGGTCCTGCGCCGCCGGGGTGGCACCGCGGTCCAGGAGGTAGCGGACCACATCGAGGTGTCCTTCCGAGGCGGCGAGGTGGAGCGCGGTCCTTCTGTCGTAGTCGCTGGAGTTCGGATCCTTGCCCGTGGCGAGCGAGATCCGAACGTGGTCGAGGTCGCCCTGGCTCGCGGCCCACAGCAACCGCATGGTCGACGCCACTTCCTCCTCGTTCCTGCCGCGCCGCGGATCACGCTTGCCGGAGGCCTCGCCGGGGGCGAAGGAGTCGTAGACGTGGAAGTTGAAGCGGCTCACCAGTTCTTTGCAGAAGGCGACCCCGCGTACGGAGTTTCCCAAAGCGTCGAGACGGGGAGACCAGACACAGACGCCCATGACACCGGGAACAACAATCATGAGACCGCCGGAGACACCGCTCTTCGCGGGCAGTCCGATGGTGAACGCGAACTCGCCGGAGTAGTCGTACATTCCGCATGACGACATCAGTGACAGGCACTTGCGTACCGTGTCGGTGGAGAAGATCCGCTCCGAGGTGAGGGGATTGACCCCGCCATTGGCGAGCGAGGCAGCCACGACCGAGAGTGACTGGGCGTCGACCTCGATCGCGCAGCATTGGAAGTAGAACTCGAGCGTCTCCATCAGGTCGGTTCCCGCGGGAAACGACCGGTGCTCGCGCATGAAGTAGCCGAGGGCGAAGTTGCGGTCGGCAGTGCGCCGTTCCGAGAGGTAGACAGCGTTGTTGAAGCCGACCGATCCGCCGGCCAACCTGCGCCAGGTCTCGGCGACATGGTCAAAGCGGTCGGCCATCTCGTAGTCGGGGCGCAGTAGGGAGCAGCACATGATCGCCCCTGAATTGATCATCGGGTTGTGCGGGAGTCCGTCGCTGTTGAGCGTCAGCTCGTTGAACCCCCGGCCGCTGGGCTCCCTGCCCACGTGTTGGTGCACCAGGTCGGCGCCGTGCTCCTCGAGTGTCAGGCAGTAGTTGATCGGCTTGCAGATCGACTGGACGCAGAAGGCGTTGTCCGCGTCCCCGATCGCGAAACGCTGACCGTCGATGGTGCATAACGCGATCCCGAACTTCTCCGGATCGACCCGGCCCAGCTGCGGGATGTAATTGGCGACGTGCCCCCCGTCGACACCCTTGAGGCCCGCAAAGATTGCGGATATCTCGGCTTTCAGCGCGGTGAAATCCGGGATCACGAAATCACCCTGGATGGACTTCTCGACGACGCCGCCACTCTTCTTGCACAGGCTGATGAAGCCGTTCAGGTCGATCCAGGAGCGCTCTTCGATGTTCCCTCCCTGCCGCAGCCAGGCCCACACCTCCGCGGCCCGCGGATGTGTCTCCGAGATGCCCGACTCCAGTAGGCGGGCGCTGAGTTCCGCCGTGGAGATCCTGCCTTCAGCATTGACGCTCAGCGAGTTGAAGAGCTTGCCGAAGTGCCCAAGTCCGGACTGCTCATCCGCCGACGGGCCAGCGAGATTCTCGGCCGCCGGCCGGGCGGGAGGGCGCGGCCGTGTCGTGGGTCTCTTGGTAGCGGGCATTGCGAAGTTCCAGTTCTCTTTGTGGGGAACGGTCGGCACGGGTCACCGGCGGGGTGAAACGCTCCAACTGAGCGCCGTCGCGGGCGCGGCGTCGGAGGTTCCGGGGATCGGCGCGATCAGGACCCGACGCGGGGCGGGTGGCGGTCCCGTACCCGCGCCTGGCGTGCGAGGCATACCAGCGCGGCGCGAGGATTGGCAGGACCGGGCGGACCGCCCGGACGAGCTTGGGGAGCAGGCGGAATTCCCGCCGCATCATCGTGTGCGCCATGTACATGTCCCGCACGTCCGCCACGAGTTCGTTTGATACCTGTGTCACGGAGACCTCAGTTGATGATCGATAGTGTTGGGCCCGAACGAGGAGCAGGGACACGCAAGAGCGGGCCCGGCGTCGCCGGTTGACGGAGTCGGGCTAAGCGCCAAAGACCCCTTCTGTGTAGCTTGAGGCCGGCCTGCCCGTAGACGTGAAAGGGTTGCGCAGGCGGTGTCTACGCGGGTCAGGAGTCGGCTCAAGACGCATACCGATCGTCGCAGGGCGGCGAGTTGCCGGCATCGGGAAAAGTTCCCCATTTTGCGCCGATTGCAGCCCCGGCCCCCTAAACGGCGGCCGGTACGACTGGGAAGAAGTCCCTATTTTCTCCGGGGCCAAGAGCCGTCCATCGGCTTACTGCGGCTGTCGCCCGGCGCCACCTCGGCCGCGGGTACGACCGGCGGACACCGCGCCGGGTCGCGCTTCGAGACAGACACGATCAACAAGTGGTGTACCATGCCCGCCGGAAACGGTATGACGATTGTCACCTCCGACCCGACCGAGAACGACAGCGATTTCGTGTTCACCAGGAACTGGGCGTACTAAACAAATCGCCCGTACGGCAACTACGCGAACGACCCGCGCTACAGGTACACCGTCGGCGCCAACGCGGAATACCCCTTCGTCGGCACCGGCATGGACAGCATCAGACCGTGTCGTCACACAAATTTCAACCGACTTTTCCGGGCAGTACACCTAGCGCGTGGCGCTGAAGAAACTCGAGAACAAGCGAGATGAACTCGGCCGATCGTTCGAAAGCGAGGGCGTGGCTGGAGCCGAGCCCGCTGAGTATCTTGACCTCGGCGAGGGGGATGGCCTCGGCCACGTACCGAGCCTGCCAGACCGGGGTCAGCAGGTCCTGCTCGCCCGCCACCACCAGGGTCGGGCTGGTAATCAAATGGAGGCGACCACGGGTGTCGTGGGCGAGGTCGGCCTCGAACTGCTCGATGGTGGTGGTGATCGCGGCCTCGGTGCTGGGAAGCGTCGGCAGGATGTCCGCTACCAGGTCGGCGAAAGCGGGAGAGTCGATCAGTTCGGGGGAGAAGACAATGGCCATGGCGGCCAGGATCTCGTCCATGTCCCGGGTGTTCCAGGTATGGCGCAGCGCCGTGAAAATCGCTCGCTGGAACGTGTCCACATGCGCCCACGTGGCGTAGAGCACCAGCGCCGCGACGCGCTCCGGATGCCCGATGGCCAGTTCCTGAGCGGCCGCCGATCCGATCGACCAGCCGAGCACGTGGGCGCGGTCGATGCTGAGCGCGTCGAGGACCCCGACGGCGTCGGCCGCGAGTTGGGCCGTCGAAATGCTCGCCGAGCCGCGGTCCGACTCGCCCGTACCCCGGTTGTCGTACGTGACGACGTGGTATCCGTTCTTGGCCAGGACCTCTGCCAGTGAGTGGAAGACCAGCCGGTTCTGCGCACTTGGACAGATCAGAAGCAACGACTCATCCGACTCGTTCCCGTACGTCTGATAGCCCAGCACGACGTCCTGGTTGATAGCGATCTTGGGCACTGCGTGACCTCGTTCTCGATGAATGACACGTCACCGGATCGGGTGTCCGGTGCGGTACCTGTGGGGGTGGGAGCATGACGGCTGGTGGAACTCTGGGGTGTGGGGGCGCTCATGCCCGGTGCGGCGAGTGGTGGCCGCAATCCCCCGGGGACGCGCGACCCTCAGACGAGGACGCGGGTCAGAGTGGTGTCCAGGAACAGCCGCATCGGCCCTGAGGTGCCCGTAACCTTCGACCGCGCCGCAGCGCCCTCGTAGCTGTCGATGATGAATGCGGCGAGATCGGCGGGGGATCCGTCGAATCCCAGTTCGCCCGCGGCCCGCGCCTCCTCGATCGCACGGGCCAGTGCGGAGATCCACCGGGCAAGGCCGTCGGCGACGGCCTGACTCACGACCTTGCTGTGCGCGGGCATCTCGGTGGCGAGGTTGCCCAGCAGGCAGCCCCGGTCATACCACGTCCAGGTGATTTCCACGACGCGATGCAGGTGGGCCGCGATGCGCTCAAGCGGCGTCCCACCGGCCGCGCTGTCGAGCATCTCCAGTGGGATGGCAGCGCAGTAACGTTCCACGGCGTCGACGGCGAGGGCTTCCTTGCTCACGAAGTGGTTGTAGAAGGTGCCCTTGGGCGCCCCGGCCGCAGAGACGATGTCCTGGACGCTGGTGCCGTGGTAGCCGCGTCGGTGGAACAGCGCGAGCGCCGAGTCCGCCAGCCGCTGCTTCGTGTGGTCCGACGCCGCGGACCTCGTGCGTGCCATTCGGTACCCCTCCTCGTCAGGTCGGACCGATATTACAAGACGGTCGGTCATCTCGTTAATCGCCCAGCTCATCCCCTGTGTTGTGGCCCGCGCCGGGTAAGCGCCCTCCCGGTAGCCGGAAACCGGCCGCGTACATGCGTGGCCGTAAACGCGGGGGCTGGCTCGGCGGCAGGGCCGGTCCGCGATCGCCACCCTGGTCGATCGCACGAGCCGCTACCTACGCCTGGTGAAGTGTCAACAACCGCCGGCAGTTTTGTAACTAGGCCACCTCGACGGGCCCGACGAACGCCGCGCCCGCCGTCGACCGGCCGCCCTCGACGGAGTGTTCCTCGGCCGGCTCGGCGGGCCAGGGCGTGTGGCCCGCGGTGGACTCGGCTGAGTCCGCCGGCCCGGCCACCGGCGCGTAGAGGGCGGAGAGCGCCCGGTGCAGGGCCACCGCGTCGACCTCGGGCGGCAGATGGTCGTTGGAGCGGATCGCGTCGAGCAAATCCGGATCAGGGGCCAGCCCGTACACCCGCAGGTAGTAGGCGACGGCGTCGGTCCAGATCCAGCGGCCGTCGGTGAAGAATCCGGTCGGCACCACCTCGCCGGCGTCCGCATCCACCACGTCCGGGCTGCGGGTCGGCGTGATCAGCAGCGGCGTGCTTCCCGTCAGGTAGCTCAGCACCCGGTCGCGGTCCTCGCCGTCGATGCGGGGATGGTCGGCGGCGAAGCCGGGGCCGGCTTCGGGGTCGAGCGTGTCGTAGACCCGGGCCACGAGCGGCGTCACCGGCGGGGCCGCGGCCCAGAGCAGGGTGGAGAAGCCGAGCGCGGTGCGCTGGTACGTCGGCAGGTCGTCCGGGTCCAGGAAAGCCTCGACCTGCGGGTCCGCCTCGCCGGCGGCCTCCAGCGCGTCCTGGGTCCGGGAGGCCAGCGCGGGCAGGCCTGCCTCGTCGCCGCCCTGGACCAGGTAGATCCGACGCGGCGGCGGCCACGGCGCGTCGATCGAGGGGAAGCGCCAGGCACGCCACAGGGCGGTCGCGCCCGCGCGGTCGTCCGGTCGCGCGGCCAGCGCCGCGACCGCAGCCCGGTCGATCTCGTCCGCGGCGCCGGGTCCGTCGTACGGCACCGTCAGGTCGATGCAGTACGGCACCGCGTCGCCGTGCTCGGCCAGCTCGTCGGGGCTGACCGGGGCCACCCCGTACGGCGGCAGCGGTTCGCCGTCCACGCGCTCGATGTCGGCGAGCGGCTCGGTGTCCTCCCCCGCCTCGGCGAGGACGCCGGAGAGCAGCGCCACGTCGTCCTCCGTCAGCTCCACCCGGTTGGCGAGCGCGGCGAAGAGCACCGCCTGGGCGATCTCCACGAACTCGCCCTCGGCCAGCCAGCGCCGGGAACTGGTGATCAGTTCGTCCGGCAGCCGGCCCGAGAGCCGCAGCAGCAACCGGTGGAAGGCGGCGAGTTGCTTGCTGGACGCTTCTACCGCCTGGGTCATGGCCTCAGCCCTCCGGTCTTCGACGGGTCGCTCTGACTGTCCTGCCCGCCCGGGCGTACCGGTCGCTCTCGGGCCAGACACCCCGACGACGGCTGCGGCGAGGGGCTGGTTCAAAATCGGACGGGCGCGGGCCGGACCCGGCCGGCCGCGGTGTCGCCCTCGGCGGCCGCGCCGGGCTGCTCGGGCGGCCGCGGCCCGGTCGGCTCAGCCCAGCCGCAGCCCGCCGAAGACGGCCGCCGCCCGGACATGGTCCTGGGCCGTCACTCCCTCGTCCGGGCTGCCCGGGAGCATGGCCGAGGCGAGGGAGAGCACGATCCGCCAGGCGGTGGTGCCGCGCCGGGCCAGGACGACGTAGCAGCGGTTCAGGTTCGGGCTGTCGCCGAGGACACCCTGGTACGTCAGGCAGGTGTCGACACCGAGGTCAGCCGCCCAACCGACCTGTTCCCCCTCCGCCGCCCACTCCAGCAGACCGGCCGGCGCCAGCGCGGGATGCGGCAACCCGATGAGCGCGATGGTGGCGTCGACCCAGAGTCGCAGGTTGTGGGTGGGATCGGCCTCGGGCATGACCGCCACGGCGAGGAGTTCACCCGGAAAGCGGCCGGTGAAGGCGCGTTCCGTGACGCCGCCGACCGCGGGTGTGGCGGCCTCCGGCCGCCAGCCCTCCGGTACGCCGAGGGTGACCCCCTCGACCTGTTCCGACCGGACGGGCCAGCCGGGCTCGACAGTGCTCCAGATGGGACGGGTGGCGGTGTCCATTCTTGCCTCCAGGCATGGGATCGGGATGAAGCGTACGCACGACGCTCGCCGGCGTACCTGGGTAATGGCTGTTCGCGCCCATCGACCGGCGAGTGGCAGACGGGCCGGTCAATCCGGTCCCGGTCGCGCCAACGGCGGGGCCCGCGACCGCCGGCGCGGTCGGCTGACCACGGCCGTGGGGCACGCGGGCGGGCTCCACTACCCACGCCCGGCCCCGGACCTCGGGAAGATCGGCAGCGACCCGAGACTCTCCCGCGCCTCGGTCACGAACGGCATGCGGGCCCCGGCCGCTCCACGGCCACGCCCGTGCGGGTACGGCCTGGTCGCGCTGGGTGTTTCTGGGCCGTCGTTCCGGCGGTCATCAGCAGCGGGCAGATACTGCAGGGCCTTGAAGAAGCGCGGCAGTTGGGACACGTCGATGTCGAACTCCCCGTCGACGTTGTTCCCGTGCTCATCGCGAACGTTACCGGCACCGCCCCTCGGGTCTCGCAGCCGCACGCGGGCCGTCGCACCTTCCCAGAAAGCCGCGATGATCGAATAAGCGTGCCAGGGTACGAGATCCGGCAGCCGGTGCACCTGGCCGTCCCAAGACGCCGTGCCGGCCACCGCGATTCCGCCAGCGGCCAGCAGCCGCCGGAGGCGATCATGAAACTCCAGCGTGGGCTGAGCGTAGACTCCACTACCCGACGGACCGTCCAGTGTCCGCTCGACATAAGAACTCAGGACGGGACGAGCGGTTGGCGGCGCGCAGGCGACCACAATTCTCCGATCCATGTGGCCCCCCGGCGGAAGCGTGTTGCGGACCCCGGCCGCATTTCTTCGAAACGCCTCGGCGTCCACCTCCGACATTCCCAGCTCCATCAGTTCCCTTCGGGACATGTCGAACGGGTGCCGTCGGGCGACAACCACCCGCCCGGTTTCCGAAGTATTGAAATCCTCAGCAGAACTGACACGTCCGAGAATCCTCTCGAAGGCTCTCTCTGGTTTCCCACCCTCATTGAGCATGCGGTAGCCACCCGAAACACTCGCGCACGCCTTCTCGAGTAGCATCGGCCACAAGACATTGGACCTGGCGTACAGGGGCGTTCCACGGTCGCCGCCCGCCCCCAGACCCGACGTGTACATCCGCTTGTCGACGCGGACGGGCACGGCGGCGAAAGCCGCGCCCCCAGCCTGCCGCCTGTGCAGTCGAACCAAGACAGTGCCGTCCGGCTGTTCGGCGAACGAGTCTCTGAGAAAGTCTGGGTCATTGCGGGCCGTACTGGCCGCGGCCGCCAGGAGAAAGCAATCATGGAGCGCCCCCTGGTGCACGTCACCGAGTTCGGGCCGACCCGCGGAGCCGAACATCGGCAGATCGGAGAAATCAGCAACCACCGGCCGCACGTCAATGTGCCGTATAGACCCCGACCCCACCCAGGCCCAGCTCCGACCGCCGTCCGGAGACACCATGAAGAGGCTTCCGTCCGGCGATTCCTCCCCCACGATCACCCCATCACCCCTGCTGAAGCGCAGGTGCCCACCCGCCGCGGTCGATCCCGCACGCGGACCGCTCACCGGAACGGTCAGGTACTCCGTGATCTCCGCCTCCCACGGCACGGGCTTCGGCAGCGGCACCTCCGCCCGTACTGCGGCTGCCGGGCCCGGACCGCCCAGGAGACTCGCATCCTGCGGGGCGCCGGAGCGCGACAACCGACCGCTCTCAGCTACCACCGTGGGCGCCGGCCCATCGACCCGCCCGGGCTCCTCCAGCCGCGAGGCTGACAACCGGGGTGCAGACCCTAGCGGGCGAGCCGGCTGGCCCGCGGTTCCGCTCGGCGTTCCCCACGACGAGCGCTCGTCCTGCCTCGCCGGCACCTGGTAATAGAACAGGTCGCCATAACGCATCGCGTCCGCCAGATCGAGCTCGAAGACGGCGTGCGTCTCGGCTACGGCAACGATTCGGTCCCCGGAGCTCCGGTACCCACGACCGAGGTCACCAGCCGGTTCACGCAGCACGATGAACAGGCGACCATCGCCTGCCGCACGCAGATCAACAACGGTGTACGCATGATCCGGCCTCAACCCCGGCACCAGACCTGGAACCTTGTGGTCCCAGCCCTCGGTGCCAAATGCCGCCAGACCGTTCTGCTTGAACACCCGGCGGAGAAGGTCGTACATGTCCAGGGCGTCGCGGCTGTACCGGCCACTGCCCAACGGTGCTTCGAGAATAGGGCGAGCGTATTCGCGAAGTGCATGCCGAGCGGCTTCCGGGGCCAGCGCCACAACGGACTCCAGGTCGGCCCACACGCCAGGCTGCTGTCTGGGGTCAACGGCCCTGGCAGCCACGAGGAAGCTCTCGGCATCGGCTCCACTCAACCCGATCCCCCGCAGCCCGGCCACGTCCAGATCGGCGGGATGCGCGCGGCCCCCCGAGCGGCGCCACCGATCACGCCGGCTACCCATGCCTATCTGCTGCTGTTGGCCCGGGACGCCGAGCAGGGTATGCCAGACGGCAGCCGCCCAACCGCCCTCGTCGAGCATCCGGTAGCCGCCCGCCACGGTGGCGAACGCCCTCTCGATGAAGCCCGGCCACGGCGGGTCCGCCGCCGCGTACTCCGCTTGACGTTGCCCCTCGCGGGAAACATAGAGTTCCCTGTTCATCCTGACCGAGAAACGCTCGACGGCGCCGCGCGCGACATCCGACACCAAGAACGGCGGTCTGCCGTCGTCCTTGAAGCGATACAGGTGGACGGTTACGGTGCCGTCGGCATTCTCACTCATCGAGTTGGTAATCAGACTCGGATCCCGGTGCACCATCGAACCCAGCGCGGCGAGCAGGAAGCAGTCGTTGAGGTCTCCTTGGCGCAGGTGCCCGATCTCCGGCCGGCCCGTAGGGCCGAACAACCTCTCGCCAGCGAAGTTGGCAACGCGCGGCCCGGGTCGGACCGCCACGGCCTTTTCTTGGACCACATACCCGACCGAACTTCCCGGAAGCGCCACCACAAGGTGTTTCGGGGTCCCCGGATCCGACTCCAATATGTACACCGTGTCGCCGCGGACGAGCTTGGTGGCACCGCGCGAGTCGTCCGGAGCCGGCGCTCCCTCGCCGACCGGCCGATACCGCCTCACCGAAACATCGGCCACTATCGACCCAGTCCTCACCGGCGGCGGAAGAGGCGCGAGTTGCTGTCCCCGCGCGGTCGGTGAGCCCAGACCAACCGCGGCGAGAACACGGGACAGGCCCTTCACACCCCGCGCGGACCCCAGCCTGCGGGGCCGGTCGACATTCCGGTGCCCACCATCGACGGGCAGCGACGCCTGCGCCGTCACCACCCGGCCCCCCGTCCCGGGGAAAAACGGCAACGGTCCGAAGCCCTCCCGCACGGTTTCGGCGAAGTCACGCCGCACCCGGCTCGTCTGGTCCCCGGAAGGCGGTGCATCGGAGTAGGAAGCGGCGGAGGCGAACCCCGTGGCACCGACGCCGGACCACCGATCGCGGGCGTCGGGCGTACCGGGACCGGTCGAACGGCCGGCGGCCGACGACGAAGTCCGAATGGCCCGGGCCGAGGTGGCGGCCGGGTCGGCGTCCGGATCCATCGACGGCGGACCGAAGATCAGTGGGCCGGCCGGCTGCCCCGATGCCGGCCCGGTGGCGGGAGAGACCGCCGGCAGCTGGTAGTTGATGGAGAATCCGTAACGCATCGCGTCCGACAGGTCGAGCACGAAAACGGGATTCTGGCCGGCACCGGCGACCACCCGCTGCCCGGACACCCCGTACCGGCGGCCGAGGTTTCCCAAGGGCTCACGCAGCACCAGGTACATCTGCCTGCGCTCACCCGTCCCCTGGGCGCGTACCGCGAGGATCGTGTACCCGTGCTTCGGGCGCAGCCCGGGAACCAGATCGGCACCGTTTGCGGCGCGTCCCCATCCGCCAACGCCCCACTCCTTGGTGGCGAACGTCGCGTAGCCGCCCTGTGCGAGGAGCTCGGTGAGCCGATGATGCAGCTGCTGGGCGACGCTGCTGTAATGACCGCTGCCCAGCGGCCCCTCCAGAATCGGGCGCGAGTAGTTCCGGATCGCCTCGCGGGCGCCCTCGGGTGCCAGGGCCACGACAGCGGCCAGATCCGCGGAGACATGCGGCCAGCGCACGGCATCCACCCGCTCGACGGCCTCGCGGAAACCCCGCGCGTCAGGCTCGCTCAGCCCGATCCCTCGCAGCCCAGCCACGTCCAGGTCGAACGGATGCGCCACGAAGCCCTCGCCGAACCACCCGGACCGCGACTGCGGGCCGATCCTCTGGTGGGTACCGAGGCGCCCCACCAGGGTCTGCCACACCGCCCGGGGATATCCCCCTGCGATCTTCGCGTAGCCGCCGGCCACCACGGCGAACGCCTTCTCGATCAGCGCCGGCCACAGCGGCGTTCCCCCGGCGTAGACCGTCTCGCGCCCGCCCTCCCGGGTGGTGTAGAGCCGCCTGTCGACCCGGATCGAGAAGCGGACGAGCGTGTCTTCCCCACGCACGGCGGACCGCTCCGCGAAGGGCGGGAGGTCGCCATCGTCGACGAGGTACATCGCGATGTCGACGGTGCCGTCGGCGTTCTCGGTGAACAGGTCGGTGATGAGCGTCGGATCGCTGTTGACCATCGCACCCAGTGCCGACATCAGATAGCAGTCGCCGAGGCTTCCCTGGGACACGTCGGCGGCCACCGGCGCCGCCGAGGGACCGTACAGCCCTTCGCCGGCGAAGTCGGTGACCGGCGGCGCACCGTCCCGCACCGCGTCCTCCGGCACCCAGTACCGCGCCGAGCCCGTGCGGCTGAGCGGCGACACCATCACGTAGCCCGGCGCGCGCTGATCCGGTCCGAGCAACCGCACCGGTTGATCGGCCGCGAACCGTACCCCACCGCCGGAGTCGCCCGGCGCTGGCGGCCTCCCGGCCATCGGCGGGAAGCGCAGGCCCTCGACCTCGGCCGTGATCCGGCCGTGTCGTGCCGCCGGAGGCGGCAGCGGGGCCGCCGGCCGCCCGGAGGCGCTGGCGGACGGGGGCACCGCCGGAACCTCGACGGACTCCGGCGCCGCCGGGTACCCCGACGCGACCGCATTGGTGTTGGGGCCGCCAGTTCCCGGGGTTGGCCCGGTGAGGTAATCGGCCAGTTCTTCCGGCATGGTCGGTTCCCCCGCTACCGGTATCTCCACTGGACCGACCGGCACGAAGAAGATCCGGGCGTCACGCGGGAGCCGCGCCGGGCGATCCGGGACCTGCCCGTCAATGAACAGCAGGCCATTCCCATCGTCATTGAAGACATTGAGGACATGTCCCACAGCCGCCGTGTCACTCTTGACGATGACAAAGCCATGCGCTCCGGGCCCCGCCCGCTCAACAGCCACCGCAATGGCCTCATAGCTCTCGACCTCGACCAACATACGAGGCCCAGCACCTGGATCAGTCCCACCCCGGGACTGCTCGGCATAGGCCAGGGCATCAGCGGTCGGCAACCCGAGAACACCCTCGCCACCAGGTCGACTCCCCTCCCCCCGGCCCACCGGCGGCACCACAAACACCTGATCCCGATCCCGCGCCGTGACGGTCAGGTGAACACCGATCGCGAGGAGCAAACAGTTGGCCAACCAACCGTTGTCACCCTCGACCACGCCGGAGCGACCCGCACCCTCATCGTTGACCCGCCTGAGCCAACCAAACTCACGCTCGAACGACGCAAAAGCCACCAGCGGCTCCGCCACACTGTCGACCCCACCCGGCCGCCACCAGGTCAGCCCGCTGACCGACGGACCACGCAACACCGAGACATCACCGAGATATCCAGGACCGCCCGAACCGGAAGGCGGATACCCACCCCCGGACCGCCCCGGACCGCGCCGACCTCCCGACGGCCCACCCGAACCCGACGGAAACTGCCCCTGCAGATACTGTTGGGACTGCTGGGGGTATTGCCCCGGCAGCGGCTGCGGATAGTAGACGTACGGCCCCGCGACAGCGCCGGTACTTGGCCCGGGCTGACCCGACGGATAATGGGGAAGCATCGACGAACCCGACGCCGGCTGAGTGGAATACGGCCCCACCCGACGCTGGCTCCGACGGTCCGAACGACTCGCACTCGGAGAACCACCACGAACATGGCCCCCGCTACCGTCACCACCAGGTCCAGGGGAGCCATCGTGACGTCCGCCATGCGGTGCGGTTGGCACCGATTCGACAACGAGCGCGCCGAATCTGCCCTCCAGCCCAGACAGCAGGCTCTGCAGCGCCGTTATGTTGCCCGGATAGCGGTCCAGGTACGTTCGTATGGTCGCTCGCAGATGGCTGACCCGACGCCGTTCTTCCCCGGGCACCGTCGATGCTGTCGCGGCAACCGCCCCGCGGGCCGCGTCAACTATCGCGCGACCCTCGGAGGTCGATGACAGCAGAATCTGGTTGGCCGCCCGCTGCTCGGCGTTGCGGACCGCCTCGGCGTACTGATCCGTCCGCTCTCGGTGATCCTCGAGCGAGGTGTGCACCGGGCCGAGATCGCGGTTTTCGACGTGAATCAGCGGATCATTGTTTGGACGATTCCGTACGCCGATAGGCGTGGTTCCGAACACAGCGCGCGAGGTAAGCTGATAATCCTCTCCGAGTAACAGCTGATCCCAGTACTCCGCTACGCTTCGCCGCTCGCCGGAGGCTTCCGCGATATTCTTGAAGCCGAGTAAGCCGTTAATACCTCCCGGGAGTGAATGGAAATACTGGGCATCCCTTCCTATTGCCCGCTCGAAATGTTCGACAAAGAGTGTCTTGATCTCCTCCGCCGCACTGGCAAAGAACTCACGGTGGGAGGCACTCAGCGCCCGGCCAATGTCGAAGGGGGATGTTCGCAGCGCCACTCCGGCCAGCGCCTTCGCAACCAACAGCGCATTCTGCTTTTGCCGCAGCCGAGATAAGGCCAGGGCCCCGGCCTGCGGGAACATTACGCTCATTACACTGAGGATCGCCGACGTTTCGCGGTCGAAGGCAGCTATCTGGTACACGGCAGCATCGTTCAGGTTAGCGTGACCGCGCCGAGAAAGGAATCGCTGGGCGACAGCACTTCCGAATGGCATGGCCGCGCCAACGAGACGCTTGCCGTCGCCGTTGCGACTGAACCGGAATGCGGCACCAAGCGCCATATAGGCAGTGCTCAGCGGCAACCCCTGCGTGTGATGCGCATGCAGTGGGTTACGATTCGGGAAGAGTTCGGCGCGATAGCCGAACGTCCAGTTCGACGCTTGGGGAGAGATCGTGAACTGATCGGCCGGCAGCAGTTGCGACAGACGCCGCCCGTTGGCCCGACTCAGGATGTCGATGACTTCGTCGACCCGCCGCCGGACCGTCTCTTCGCTCACCGCTTCCGGAATTTCGGAAGCCAACACGCGCCACGGCCTAGTCTTTATCTCCGGAACGAAGACCGGCGCCATGGTTACCGGAGCATTTGCCGGAACGTCCGTTGGATCTCCGTACCATGTTCCATCGGGGGTCCGGTACAGGTAGGTCGCGTCAACGACAACTTCGATCAGCCCGTCATTCGAGGAGAATATCGGATCACCTTGACCGATGGGCGTACCGCGGCCGTCGATCTGCGCCGAATGGACCTCGTACTCGTCTCCCGCAGCCCCGCCTCGTAGACCCGGCACGGACAGCTCGTTCCGCTTGATGGCAAGCGCGGTCCACTCGTTCAGGCTCCGCGAGGTAGTCGGCGCACCCGGCAGCTTCTCCATTTCGGCGCGCCACGACAGGATCTCGGCCCCATCCATCTCCGGATGCTCCAGGCCCCTCAAGAACTGCCGAATCTCACGGAGGTTCTCCGCGTCGACTTCCGAGAGGCCACTCCGATCGTCGACGGCGATGTCACCGGGCCGGGACGTCATGGCATGCTCGCTGGCCGAGGTCTCAGCCGCCGAGTAGGGCGCGGAGACCGGACCGGCCGGATCGACCGCCGGCTCGGACCCACTCGCTCCCGAGGTGCGGACGGGCGGGGCACCATCCGGGATACCGGCGGATCCCGGCACGGCCGGCTCCGACTCCGAGTCCGACCATCCATCGCTGTCATCGTCGAACCACACGGCGCCGCCGGGCCGCGGGATGTCGTCGAGGCTGACCACCGCGTCCACGAAGTGGATGGTCCCGTCGGCCGTCTCCTCCGCGAACATCACGGTGCCCGCCGGAATGAAGGCGGCCTCCGTGCCATCGTGGTGCAGCCGCACGTGCGGTGAGTCGAAGGCCAGCAGCCGTTGTCCGTCGGGGACCTGTTCGGGGGCGTCGGTGGTGACCCGTAGCGGGAACCCCGCACCGCCGGTCAGGCGTCCGGCGTGCGCGTCGGGCAGTACCGCGTAGGTGGTACCGGGTATCAGAACTCCGTGGCCGGCGTCGAGCAGCTCCTGGACCACCGCCCCGTACCGGGGGTCGTCGGCCAGCCGGGCGTTGGTAGCGGCCGGGTCCTCGCCGGCGATGCGACCCAGCAGCCCGACGGGCACCTCCTCGGCCGTGTCCCCGGTCAGGCGCATGGTCGTCTCGGGAGCGTTCGCGTGGCTGCGCTGATAGAAGTCGATCTGTTCGAGGTAGCTGGCCAGGATGAGATTCGCCCCCCGCCTCGGCAGCGTCCCCATCAGCCCCCACGGCCCCTCGTACGGACGCGGCAGGAGCCAGCCGCGCGCCCCCGGCGCCGTACCGCGGAACACCGACCGCGGCTGCCCGGCCGGCCGCTGGTCACGGTACCTGTCATACAGCCCGGTGCCCTGCAGGATCTCGCGTCGGATCACATCCCGGCGGTACTGCTCGGGCCGGTCCAGGAGCGCTTCCGGCCAGTGCTTGTCGTCGGCCGTGAGGTCGTCCCGCACCGTCCCGGTGATGGTCACCACGTGGTGCGCGTGATCCGAGTCGACGAACTCCACCAGGAGGTGGAACTGGTCCCCGTCCGGGAGCTGGAACCGCTCGTTGATCTCCTCCTGGATCGCGATCGTCGCCTCGCGCTGGAACCGCCCGACGGTGTCGGCGGACACGCCTTCCTCGGCGGCGAGGTGCAGCCGGAGCCGGAACACCCGTACCCACTGGGACAGCGGCGGCCCGTCGGCCGGGTCGGGCCGCTCGACGCGTACCCGGGCCACGTCGTACCTACCGTCGACCCGGTACTGGGACAGCAGCCGCCGGTCGTCGCCGACGGGATCGGTCACGTCCGCGTGTTCGAAGGCAACGGGCCGGAAGGCGTCGTCCGGCAGCGCCGCGACGACCTGTTCGACCACCGCCGTCGACAGCGGGGCCGCCACCCGCGGTCCCGGCGCTCCGCCGCGCCAGCCGCTGCTGCGGATCCCCTCGCCGTCGATCGGTCGTGGCGGAAGCGCGGGCGCGGCGACGTGGAACTCCACCGGCATCGCGAACCGGCGCCGCGGTTCGGCGTTCGGCACCCGCCGGTGGTAACGGCCGACGCCGACCGTTTCCACGACCTCGTCCACCTCGGTCGGCGCGGGCTGCCGGTGCCACACCTCGGTGAGCCGCTCGCGCACCGCCGCCTCCAGGCTCAGCCGGAACGGCGGGAGCGCCTCGTGGATCCCGCCTTCGGCGTCATCCGGATCGTCCACCGCCTGGTCGTACTGGCCGACCAGGGCGACCTCGGGACCGGGCACGCCGGCGAGATACCGCTCCACCGCGCGTGCCGCGACCTCCACCGCCAAGGCGTCCACCTCGGCGGCGGCCCGCTCGGTCAGCCCCAGGGTTCCGGGATCGCGATCGACCACGACCGTCCGGCCGTCGAGAATCCGCTCCCGCTGCCCCTGAAGCTCCCGATCGACGGACGGCTCGGGAACCGGCCCGGCATAGCGCAGCCGTACCAGGCCGTCGGGCCGTGGGTCGTTCGCACCGGCCGGCGTACGGACGATCGAATACCTCACGTCGGCCCGCGGCACCACCGGCTGGGGGTCCTGGCGCTGGCCCCATCGGGCCAGGCCGACATTGAGCTGGCGGTTCACCACCGCCGCGAGCCACTGACCGAGCCCCTCCTCGGCCGCCTCGCGAACGGCGCGGTCCGCTTCCGGCTCGCCGGCCGGCCCGGCCGGCAGCACGACCTCGACCACCACGTTGAGCCGCTGCCGACCGTCCGGCTGGAACCACCGCATCGCCTCGTCGCCCGTCGCGGCCCTGGCCGCGCGCCCGGTCCAGTCGATGAGATCGGCCGTTGTCCGCGCCACCGCGTCCGGTGGCAGGTCGCGGTTCGGCCGGTTCCGGCGCAGAAGACGAAGCCGCCGCCGCAGCTCGTCACCGAAGAACAGCGGCGTCCCGTCCGGCTCCGCCGAGAGTTCGCCGAGCCCGGAGGCGCGGAACTCGACCGGCTCGCGCCACAGCGTTCCCGTGACCGGGGTTGGATCCTCGGCCGCCGGGGGCGGCTCCGCGACCGCATCGGATTCGCCGTCCGTGAAGTAGGCGATCCCGTCCGCGCCCTCCCCCCGCAGCGACACCGACCCGGCCGGAACGAACGCCGCCTCCCACTCGTCCTGTCGCACCCGCACATGGGCCGAGTCGAACACCAACAGCCGATGGCCATCCGGCACCGACTCCGGGGGCGCCTCGCTCACCCGCACCAGGAACTCGTCACCGATCAGCAGGCGCCCCGCAGCCGCGTCGGGCAACACCGCGTACGTCCGACCACGCACCACCTCCCCGTCGAGATCGTCGATCAGGGCCTGCACCGCACGCTCGTACCGCCACTCGCTCGCCAGCCGCGCGTTCGTGGCAACGGTCTCCCGCTCGGCTATCCGCCGCAGTTCCAGCGCGGACTCGGGGACCACCCGGACCAGGTTCCCGGTCCGGCGCACCGTCGTCTCCGGGGCGTTGGAGTGGCTCCGCTGGTAGAAGTCGAAGTGTTCGAGGTATCGCGCGCGGACGAGGTGGACCACCTCGTCCCCCACCCCGCCCATGATGCCCACGGTCAGCTCGTGCCGGTGCGGCACCCGCCGGTCCCGCAGTCCCGGCTGGTCACTGCGGAATATCGTCCGGCGGACGCCCGGCTCCGTGTCCTCGTAGTCGTCGAGCGCGCCCGTCGCCACGTGCACGATCTCGTGCGTGATGGCGGCTCGGAGGTACCGCTCGTCTCTCTTGAGAAGTCTGGTCGGCCAGACGGCGACGTTGGTACGGACGTCGTCGCCGTCTCGCACGAGGACCACCTGGTGCGCGTCGGCCTCGTCGACGAACTCCACCAACACGTGGAACTGGTCTCCACCGGGGAGCTGGTACTTCTCGTTGAGAATGTGCCGTACTCCCGCGATCGCCTCCCGCTGGAACCTCTCGACTGTCTCCGGGTGCACGCCGGTGTCCGGCGTGAGATGAAGCCGGTGCCGGAAGATTCGCACCCACTGCGAGGTGATCGTCCCGCTGTCGGGGTCGACCTGTTCCACCATGACCCGGGCGACGTCGTACTTGCCCGCACCCACGTAATGCCACATCAGACGCTGATCGTCACCGCCCAGGTCCATCACGTCCCCGTGTTCGAACCGGACGGCTCCGAAGGCACTTTCCGGCAGCTCGGACGCGATCTGTTCCACCACGGTCGCCGGAACCGGGTCCTCCATCACCGGGGCGGCCTCCGGGCTCCGCCAACCCCTGCTGCGGATGCCCTCGCCGTTGATCGGCGCGGGCGGCAGGGCGGGGGCCGTGACCTGAATCTCGACCGGCATCGCGAACGCCTGCCACTGGTCGGTGCTCTCCATCGGCCGGTGGTCGCGGACGATCCGGATTGTTCCCGTGAGCTCCCCCACCACGGACGGCTCGCGGCGCGACAGGTCCCCCAGCCGTTCGCGGACGGACAGGTCAAGGGCCTGGTGGAACGGCTTGAGCGCCGCGTCGATGCCGATGTCCGCATCGACGACATCGCTACCGGCGGCCTCGTCGTACTGCCCCGTCACCAGCACCTCGGGCCCCGGCTGGCCGGCGTAGTACCGCTCCACCGCCCGCGCCGCCACGTCGGCGGCGAGCGCCCGCACCTCCGAGACGGCCCGCTCCGTCAGCTCCAGGGTCCGCGGGTCCCGGTCCACCACGATCGCCCGACCGTCGAGAATCAACTCACGCTGCCCCTGGAGCTCGCGGTCGACGGCCGGTACCGGTGCCTGCCCCAGGTACCGCAACCGCACCAGCCCGTACGACGGCGGCATGTCCGTGCCGGCCGGAAAGCGGGCGATCGAGTAGGTGACGTTCGCGCGGGGCGACGCCGTGGCGAAGCCTCCGTGCTCGCTCCACCGCACCAGGCCGCGCCGCGCGCTCCACCGCACCAGCCCGAAGTTGAGCTGACGGTTCACGCCGGCCGTCAGCCAGTCGGCGAGGTTCTCCTCGGTCGCCTCCCGGTCGGCGCGCTGGTTCGGGCTCTCGTCAGAGGCACCCTCCGGCAGTACGAGTTCCATCACGACGTCAAGCTGCTGCGCCCCGTCCGGCTGGAACCAGCGCATGGCGTCCTCGCTGGTCGCCACGGCCGCCTGGTAACGAATCCAGCCGATGATGTCGCTGGTGCCCCGGCTACCCGGCGTGCCGTCGGGCAGCACGGGTGCCGCGCCCGATCGGTCGACGAGTCCGAGGAGATCGGTGCCGTGGAACTCGACCGGCGCGCTCCACACCGTCCCCGCCAGGGGAGCGGACACCCCGATCTCGTCGGCCGGAGCGGCATCATCCCCGTCAACGAAGTACGCGACCCCGTCCGCGCCCTCCTCCCGCAGCCACGCCGACCCGGCCGGAACGAACGCCGCCTCCCACTCGCCGTGCCGGACCCGTACGTGACCCGAGTCGAAGACCAACAGCCGGTGACCATCCGGCACCGACTCCGGCGCCGCCTCGCTCACCCGCACCAGGAACTCGTCGCCGATCAGCAGACGTTCGGCGTCCGCGTCGGGCAGCACAGCGTACGTCCGACCGCGCACCACCTCCCCGTCGAGATCGTCGATCAGGTCCTGCACCGCACGCTCGTACCGCCAGTCGCTTGCCAGCCGCACGTTCGTGACCATGGAGTCGCGTTCCGCCAACCGCTGCAGCTCGGCGATGGTCTCGGGCAGCGGCCCGGCTGGTGGCGCGGGGTCCGCAACCGTTCCCTCGGCGTCGGCCGCTTGGCGGCGTCGCCGTCGATCCGGCGTGCGACCGGCGTCCGCAGCGCCCTCGGGCTGACCGGAGCCGGCAAGCGTCATCCCGCCGACCGCATCGGCAAGTCCGGCGCTGGCGGAATAGGTGGCCAATTGCTCACTCAGACGTTGGAGAACCACATCTCCGGCCGCGTCCGCACCAGCGGCAAGAAGCTGCTTCCTCCGGTCCTCGACCGCCCGCTCCAACCCCCTGACCGTCGCCTCCGAGGTATCAGCCATGAACGCCTGCGTACGCCCGCCAGACCCGGACCCGGAAGCACCAGGCCCCCGATAACCCGCCCCCGCCGGATACTGCCCCTCCTGGCCGTGCTGCGGAGGCTGCCCCTGCTGGAAGTAATGGCCCTGTGCCGGCTGCTGCGGATAGTGGCCGTACGGCCCCACGACCGCACCGGTACCGGTACTGGGCCCGGGCTGGCTCGACGGGTAATAGGGAAGAAACGCCGAAGACAGGTAACGCGGATCAGCCCCCGGCGGAGGAACCGGTGGAACCGGCCCGCCGAAGCCCGACGCGCCCGAGAACCCCATTGGCGGCGGAACCGAGGAGGACGACGAGGAAGGCGGCGACGAGGCTACGTACGGTGCTGGCCGACGCTGACGTCGGGCGTCGGAACGGCTCGCGCTGGGAGAGCCACCGCGAACATAGCCGCCGCCGTGGCTGCTGCCGCCGGTGGACGGGCCGCCACCAGGGCCGTGTCCGCCGTTATGGCCTCCCGGGGCGCCGGTCCGATCCGGTGGTAGCAGCACCGTCTGCAGCCGCGCCTCGGCCGGGGCGAGTAGCGTGGCCAAGGGATCGCGCATCGCGGGATTCGCCCGCAGGTATTCCGTGATCGCGTAGCGCAGCTCGTCGATCCGCTGCCGTCGTTGACCCCGCGCGGTGGTCGCCACATGCAACAGCGCTGTGGTGATTGCGCGTCCGCGCTGGTCGCCGCCGAGCAGGTGCGCGGTACGGGCGGTGGAATCAACCGCCTGAGCCGTTTCCCGCAGCCGCCGGGAATTACCCATCATCGTCTCGTAGCTGACGAAACCCTGTCGCCAGTCCGGCGTCCCGGCCGCCGGCCTGCCGTAGTAACGGACCTCCAAGGCAACCGTGGGCGGCAGTTCACCGTGTGCGCTGGCACGCGTGTTGAGGCTGCTACCGTCGCCGGACTCGCTGACGTCGAACGCACTCGGTCGGATCCGCGGCCCGCCCGGCGCCGGATCGAACACCTCAGCCAGCAACTGTCGAACGGTCCCGATCCGCTCCTCCTGCCGGTACTCGTTGACGAGCGTCATCGAGAACAGGTCCACCGCGGTCCCCGGCGGGAGTTGGTAACGCCGCGCGTAGGCGGCCGGGAAGTTCGGCGCCGCTTCGAAGAACCTCGTGGCGAATATCTGGTGCACCTCGGAGACGTTCGTTCGCAGCACTTCGCGGATGTCACGCCCCAGCGCCTGCCCCAGCAGATAAAGAGAGTGACGTGTGGCCACGATCATCCGGCCCTTCACGATGAAGGTACGGTTGACCTCCCAGTCGATCGCGGCCGCCGCCGTCAAACTGGCCATCGCCATGACGCCCATCACGGACGCCACGGGCCGGGACGCGACCAACATCCGCATGTCCTGGTCCGACGGGCGGCTACCCAGCACCCGCTCGACGTAGAGGGCTCCCACATCCCGGCCGATCCGCAACGCGGCGCGCAGGTAGGTCGTGGCCGGCTCGTTGGGCGTGGCGTGCTCCGCCACATGCTCGAGGAAGTCGTAAACAGCGGCCACCGGCACATCCTCGGTGACCTGCAGGTAGAACGGCGCATCCTCATGGAATCCCGGATACGTGGCCACCAGAACATCACGCATCGCCGGCTCGATGTCGTACTGGTCCGGCTCCGGGAACAGGTCGCTCAGACGCGTCGACGGCCGATCGGTGAGCCCACGCACCGACCTCGCATTCCACAGCCGCCGGACAACCTCGTTCAACCGCGCTTCGACGTCGACGAGGCGCGGCCGAGCATCCTCCCCCTCCAGCGTCCGCGCCGGCACGACCTTGATCTCGGCCACCGAGGCATGCGCCCGCTGATTCAGTTGCGGATGCTGCGGTACACCGGCAGCCGCCATCGCGTCCAGAGACGGATAGAAGAGGTTGTCCGCCCCTATCCAGAATTTCTTGTTGTCCGTCACCACCTCGATCAGGCCGTCCGTCGACCGCAGCAGCCTGGTTCTCGCCCGCATCGGCCGACCGCCCAGGACGAACGCAACATTGTGCACCTCGACCTCTTGGGCATGGGCACCGAACTCGTGGCTGGTCGGGGCGTCGATCAGACTTCTCGCCACCGACCCCGAGTCGGAGACCGCCCACGACCTAGCACCGGGAGCCTCGTCGGGCTCCACCACGCGACCTCGACCGTCGACGACGATTGCCCAGGTTTCCACCACGCCCGGCCGACCGTCCGGCCCATTCCACGGACCCGTCAGGCTCGATTCGCCGGCGGCGTACTCGACCGCGTAAACCCGATCCTCACGCTGCGGGTCGACGCCCCACACGCCGTCCGTCGTCCGATGCCACGCCCGCGCGTGACCCGTATATTCATCTCCGCGGCTCTCCAGGAACAGCACCGTCGCACCGGGACCCAGCCCTTCGAACGACCGCCACAACGCCGACCGATCACCCACCCGCGCCCAACCGGAGCCGGCGATCAAACCATCCCGTACCCCCGCGACCCCACCGCGCCCCACCGGCAGGTCGTCCACAACTCGACCAAGCACCACACCCCGCGGGTAAACGCGCCGAACAAACGAGTTCACCAACACCACGCACTCGGCCAACGACCACGGTCCCGGATCACCCCCGCCCCGCACGGCCCCCACGACGTCATCCACCACCCGACGCAGCGAGGTCTCGTCCAGGGGCCCCCCGACCACCACCTCGTCGAAGCGTGACGACAGACCCAACACCTCCCGCGCCCGCTCCCCCACCGACCGAGACGGACCGGCCGTCAGCACGTGGGCGGATGCGCCCTGGCCGGGTTGCCGGAGCGACATGGGTCCGGAGGTCACCCTCGGGGCCCGGTGGACGGACAGGTCGATCTGACGCAGGCGCTGCGGGCCCCCGGAACTGGTGTGGGGAAAGACCGTCACCGGGAGTTCGACGGTTCCCGCGAGAACCGGTGGTATCGCCCGGCGGGCGTCGACGCCGAGTGCGGTGGCCAGATCGGCATGGACGACGGGGGTCGAATCCGCCACGGAATCCAGGTCCATGATGGCGAACCGACCATCGACCCTGCGGGCGACCAACACCAGGTGACCGGCGGGATGTGCCGCATCGACAACCCGGGCGACGGTGACCGCCGCGTGCCCCAGTGCGAGGAGCCCGTGTGCCGAGGACGGCACGAACCGCCCACCGAGCCGAGCCGCCACCCGCTCCGTACCCGTCTCGGCGCGGGTGCCCCCCGGCGTCGGCGACACGCCCAACCTGGTCAGGAGCCACCGCGCCACCTCGGACCCGGACCGCGCCTCCGCCGGTGTCAGGCTCAGGAGTTCCCCGATCGCCTCCTCCGGCCAGGAGTCGTGCAGGTAGACCGGCGCGGGATCGGATGAGGACACCACCACCCGCCACCGGTTCTCGGTGCCGGGCACCCGCTCCACCCGCTCCATCTCGTCGGCGAGCGCGGCCGTGTCGATCAGTGGGCCCCAGTGCGTCCTCCTGATGAAGCGTGTCGGCACCTCGACCGCGCGGCCATCCGGCCGTACGGCGCCGTTCGCCACAGCGATGCCGGCCGGTCCCCGCACCCATGCCTCGATCTCCTGGGCGGTCGGTTCGCCGTCGGTGTTCTGCCCTGCGACGATCACCGTTGTGCCGTCCAAGATCCGCCAACCACCGCTGTCGAACATCATTCGCGCTCTGATGGCATGTGGGTCGGTGTAGCTCAGCACCTCGCCGGACGCGAGCCGGGTCATCGTCTCTTGCTCATCGGGCCACCGCACGTGGCCGATGGCGCGATCGAGCAAATCGTCCAGGCTGAAAGGCCATTGGCCTCGAGAGGCCAGCGACCAGTCGGAGCGGTTTTGCTCCACCCGCCCCAGGTGGTGGTCCAGCGTGGCCGCGTCGACCAGGTAGTACGGAGCACCACCGGCGGACGGCTCGTGCCGGCGCACGAATTTCGCCGGTACGCCGATCCGGCGGTCGCCAGGCGACGTGGCCTCCCGTGCCACGATGACACCGGCCGGGTCATCCAACCAGGCTCGGATGGTCGCCTCGGACCGGGGCGTCTCCGGTTCCCACCTGAGCCACACGAGCTCGTCGGGATTGTTCGGTTTCGGGCTGCGGAGGTACGTCCGCATGACCACGAGGGCGGCGGGATCGAAGTAGTTCCGCACCTCGCCGGATCGAAGCCTCGCGATCGCCTTCGGCAACGTCGGGAGCCTGTCCGTGCCTTCCGGGCGATCGGCGGCTGCCTCCCGCAGTTGGAGACGGCTGCGAAGGAGCTCCCACCTCGCGGCCACCTCCGTCACGTCCTCGATCACCGTCTCGTTCCCGCGCCGGATCTCGCGCCGGCCCACTACTCTCTCGGACTGCCAGGCCACCACGACGTCGGCACCGCCTCGCAACAGGGCGCCCACGAAACTGGATTCCAACGCCGCGGTGTCGGACGCGAACCAGTGGGTGAGTACCACGACCGGCGCGGCGTCGTCGGGGTCCCCCGGCAGCCGTTCCAGGTACTCGCCGGCCGTCAACTGCTCGCCGTCGAGCGGCCAGGTGAGAAGGTCGCCCGACGCGTTCTCGCCCGGGCCCAGCCGGCCGGTCTCCACCACCACCCGGCCCGACTGCCAGGCGGACCTGCTCGTCAGGATGTCGGTCGCCGACACCCAGGAAGGAAGGAAAGCCGCGACGAACCCGTACGCGTCCGCGTACTGGTTTACCCAGATTTGCCGAGGAAGGGTTTCGGCAGAGTCCTCGGCCTCGCGGTCGTGCACGACGACAAGGTGCTGCGGCGGATCGTCGAGGGTCGCCGGTAGTCGCAGCGTGGGGGCCTGCAGGTCGGCGGCCAGGTGCACCCGGACGCTCGGCTGGTCGTCCAGAACCACGGGCAACAGCACCCGGTGACCACGCAGCTGGCGGCGGACGTGTCCCAGCCGGGCCGCTTCCGTCGCCACGGTGGGCACGCGGACGTTGACATGCCGTCCCAGCGACGCATCGTCCGCCGTCCCGGACTGCTCGCTCGCCGGCACGCCCCAAGCCAGTCGAGGGTGATTCAGGATCCGGTCGACCAATGCGGGCAGTTGGTCGTCCCGCAGCTGCCCGGCAAGACCGGCCCGCACCATCCGCCTGAACCATGACTCGGCGTCGCCCCGCGTCAGTCTGCGTGCGACGCCCTGTGCCGCGCGGAGGCTGGATCTGGTGGTGCTGGAAGCGTCTTGGTCACCCGTGAACGCCTCCCATTCCACTATCCCGTACTGGCGATAACCGACGACCAGCGACAACGGTGTCGGCGCTCCCCTCTCCCGGCGGTCCCGCATCACGTTCCAGACGTGCCTACCGAGCTCGACGACCATATTGGGATCACCCTGGACCCACAACACGAGGTGCGGGCGCCCGCCACCCGCTGTGACCGCGTCCTCGGCCAGCGCGTCGAGGAAACGCTCCGCCGTGACGCCGCCCCGGCGTTCACCCGCCCATTGCAGGGTGTATGGCGAGGCCGCAACGGCCGCCACGAGAACTGACGCGTCTGGGGCGACCATCCCGGCCACGGCCGCACCCAGATTCGCCGCGCCCTGCGCCGGCGGCACGACGAACGCCCGATCGCCCACCCGCCACAGCGGGTTCGTCGACTGCTTGGCCGCCAGCCGCGGCGGGTTCCCCCGCTCGCCGGCACCACCCACGTTCCTACGCATGATCGACCCCGGGTGACCACCGGCCCCTGGGCCGTCGTGGACCCGCACCCGCGCGAAGATCTGGATCAGCGCCCGCGGCGGCACCACCGCCAGGCCGTCGACCACCGCGACCGCGTCGACATCCACCGCCCCGAGCTCGGTCAACATCCGTCGGGTCAGATTTGCCAGGACCACATCCGGCTCACCGGTGAACAACTCGTCCGGCCACGGCGGCTGACTCGAATCGAAGAGCGGCACCACGTGGAGCTGGGTGTCCACCGGCAATCTGAACCGCTCGTTCAACCCGGCCACCGCGCCCCGGATCAGCTCGCGCGCCGCAGGGGAACCCGACGCCGGTACGGGTAGCCGGAAGACCCACACCGCCGAGGGCTGCTCCCCGTCGGTCGCGGGAGCACCGCTGGAGCTGGCGGTCGCGGGAGCGAAATAGGCCACCTCGTACCGGAAAGACCCGCCCTCTCCCGGCAACGGTTCGACGGGCCAGAAGAAGAGTGGGGGGGCGTCCGCCAGGCGAGCGTCGATACCCGCCACCGGAGAGAACATTTGCCACGAGCCAGGCCAGCGAGGGTCGTCCTGGTCCCATTCATGGACCAGTAGCAGTTCCTCGGGCAACAGATAGGAGGGCTCCGTCCTGACGCTCAGGTTGGACGGTAGCTGGACGTGACCCGGCTGGACGCGGGCATGCGACCGTACCGTAACCAAACCATCCAGGGCGGACAGTGCCTCTTGGATGGCCCAATCGGCCCGTTCCTCGTCGGTCTCGTCGAGCATCACTTCCAGCTCCGGCTCGGCATATTTCGCCAGTGCCGCCCGCATCCTGTCGGCGACCCGCCACGTGTCCGCGGGTGACCGGTCGGAACCCGTCAGGGTGATCGTGCGCTGCGGCAGGCCGGCGAGGCGGCGGAAGAGCACGTCCTCGGCCAGCACCGCAACCTGTTGCCGGAAGGAATCCTGAACGAAGTGATCCGACGGCGATCCCAGACTGGACGCCGCGATGAGCACCATGTCTTGATCGGCGGGATTTCCCGCCCGCAGATCGTTTCCCGCGCGGGTACCGGGTCCGGTCGAGCCCCCAGCGGTCGCGTCCCCCTCGCCCCGGTACATGAAGACCTGCGTGACCTCGCGCGGCACGGGTCCCAGAAGCTGCCGCTGGGCCGGGTGCTGGAGGCCGAGCAGGGACCAGACGTCCGTGGCCGGCGTACGCCCCGCCCGCACGTCGCGCCGTTGGCGAGCGAACGGCGCGGCGATGACCCGCTTCGCCGCCCGGAGATCCGCCGGCACCACCCGGATCGCCTGTTCCGGTGCGGTCTGGCCCGAGGGCTTCGCACCCGGATGTACCGTCGTCACCCGTCGGCGACCCGGAATTCGCCGCTGGGTCGCGCCTCGCCGCCGAGCCGTGAACCGTTGGCGGGCCGTACCCGGGCGGTGGCCTGGGTACAGCCGCGACGCCGGCCACAGCGGCGGCGCCACGGTGGTGAGGCCGGAGACGGTGGTCGCGGGGACGCCCGCCGCCGTCTGCCGCTCGGGCGTCGCGGCGGACTCGGCCGGCGTGGTCGTCGCCGCCAGGCTGTCGGGGCCGACCGCGGGACGCATCGACGCCTCGGGCAGGTCCACTTCGCTTGGCACCAGCTCATGGTCGACGGAGACTCCTCCGAACCGGTCCACGGCGGTACGGCGGGCGCGTTCCACGTCGTCCGGCGCGAGGCGCCGGCCGGTCGCGTCCGGGAGCAGCTCGGCCAGGTTTTCGAGGCTGACCCGCGCGCCACTCGGGCTGCCGGTGGCGAGGTCGACGTTGGCCGCGATCGTCTCCGGGCTCAGCCACACCCGAACGTCCCAGTCGCGCGACGTGGCATGATCCCGCCACGCCTCAATCCGTTCCCGGGTCTCGTCACCGAGCCGGTCGGCGTCGGCGACGACCAGGTGCACCACCCGAGGCACCCGCAGCTGGTCGCCGCCGGTCGCACCGACCGGCGGCGCCGGGGGCGAGCCCGTACCGGCGCCGGCCCCGGGTACGACGACCGGCGGGGCCGCCGGGTGCGGAGAGAACGCCTCCTCGGCAACGGCCTCCGGCTGCGGATCCGGCGCGGCCGGGAACAACCTCTCCTCGACGACCTCCGGCTGCGGATCGGCCTGGGCGGACGCCAGCAACTCCTCGAGCTCCTGCGGGTCCATCCCCTGAAGCGCCGGGGACACCAGCTCGACGACCTCCGGCTCCCGCTGGTCGACGGCGGGCGAGGGCATCGTGTTCCCGCCGGTCGGGTCCGCGACCGCGCCGGGCCGGTCGTCCGCCCGCGGGCGCGCGTCGCCACCGGCCGCGGCGGTGCCCGGTGTCGCCGACGCGGAGGCGGCCGTACCGATCGCACTGGTCGTCGACGTACCGGACGCCGGCGCCGGGACGCTCGCGAGCGCCGGGCTGCTCGTGGTAGCCGGGCTGCTCGTGGTAGCCGGGACACCCGCCACGCCGGGGGCCACCGCACCGGGGGCCGTACCGGAGGCGACCGCACCGGAGGCCGCCGTCGTCGATGTGCCACCGGCCGTGGGCGGCAGACTCGCCGTGGACGGACCCGACGCCCCGGCCGGGGCCGGCGTGGCGACACCGGCCGCCGTCGGCGGCAGGCCCGTCACCGGGGTCGGCCCGCTCGCCACCGGCACCGGACCGGCACCGGCCGCCGGCGCGGCCGGGGCGTCCACCGTGCCCGTCCACGAGGAGGCGCCCGGTGACGCCGGCGTCACCACCGGCGCTGCCACCGGGGGCGGACCGGCCGCCGAAACGGTGGTGGCGGCACCCTCAACCGGCATGTCTACCGTGCCCGCCACGGGATTACCGGACAACGAACCAGTCGGCGTCCCCACGCCCGTCTCGACCGGGGTACCCACGGCGCTGATCGGCGGCGCGATCCCCTCGGTCAGCTCCGGCACCGGCCCCTGACCCAACAGGCTCTGCCCGGGAGGCGACGTCAACGCTCCCGCCGGCACCGGCACCGGCGGGGTACTGGACTGGGCACCGACTACCGGCGGCGCTCCGCCACCGGCGTTCGCCTCGGAACTTCCGGACGCCCCGGAACCCGCCGGCGCAACGCCCTCCGTGCCGGTAGCGATCCCGCCCGGCTCACCGGTGCCGGTCGGTCCACCGGCGACCGGCGTCGGCGTGCCGATCGCGCCCACCGGCGCGGGCACCGTCGGGACGGCCAGAACCGGCCCGTCGTCCTCGCCGTCGGGCCGGGCGGGAGGTTTCGGTGCGGTTCCCGCCCCCGACGGCGCACCGGTCGCGGGGGGGGGGGGGGCGGGCGCCGCGCCGCCCGGAGCGAGAGCGAGACGCCCACCACACACTGAAAAC